>JAPLUI010000320.1 GCA_026397725.1 Verrucomicrobiota bacterium
TCGAGAACCACCGGCGCCTCGAGCAAATTGTCAGGGAAATGCGGGAAATCACCCAGACGCTCATTCTCGAAACCGTCCCCGGAGTGCGCCGGCGCAAGCCGCTCTCAGCCATCCCAAAAGCCCGTTAAGTTAGCGCCATTCCGACGTGACCCCGCAGATGCTGGCGGATCGGATTGCCACGCAGATCAACGTCGCCTTCGACATCAGGACCGACTGGCAGGACGCTCTCCGAAAGCCGGATTTTGCCTCCGCTTATGATGTGATCGTCTATTGCCCCTGCGATCCGGAAAGCCGGGACATGGAATTGGTCAACAATGCGTTACGGGCCGCGCGCGATGGCAAAGGCACGGTGTTCATTCATGGAGCCCTGCACACCTTCAGGCATGTCCCGGCGTGGACCGAACTGCTCGGCATTCGAACCATTACCCATGATGGCTATCGGGAGCTGACTATCAAGAGAGCCGGCAACGACCACCCGATACTAACGGATCAGCCGGCAAGCTGGCACGCCGCCGGCGATGAATTGTACGCGCATGAATACGTGGTCAAAGGAGTCACGCCGCTGCTGAACGCGTATAGCGTTCAAACCACAAGTGACCATGTGGTTGCCTGGGCTCACACCTACGGCAAAGGCAGGGTCTTCGGCACGTCACTTGGGCATGACCTCAAGACGGTGGATGCAGCACCCTATCAGATCTTGCTGGCACGGGGACTGGCCTGGGCGGCAAACCGCGAGTACACGGACGTCGCACTTGCCGTCATACCGGGCACGTCGTCTCCGCTTCACGCCGCCGGGTCCTCCGGGGGCAACGTCGCCCTGGCCACGGCAGGCGCGCGAGTCACCGCCGATTCCACCGGCGTGTTCGGGCGCAATGATCCGACCTACGGCGCGGCCGACCAGGACATCACGCCGGGCCGGTTGATCGATGGCAAGTCGGTCGAGAAGGCTGGCGATTGGCAGGCCGCCCGCGGCAAACGCTGGATTTCCCAAATGGACCGCCCGCACCCGCACTGGGCGTGGATCAGTTTCCCCGGACCGCAGCGGATCAACCGCGTGGTGCTGCGCTGCTCGAGCCTGGCACACCATCCGACGGATTTCCGCGGCCAGCTCAGCGCCGACGGCGGCGTGACGATGAAGGATCTGTTCGCGGCCAAGGACCACAAGCCCGACCCGCTAACACTCACCATGGAATTCCGCTTCGAGCCGGTGGTGACCGACAACTTCCGCCTGCTCATCGAGCGCTCGACGACCGCGCTGTCGCCCAAGTACACTCAGCTTGGTGAAATCGAGGTGTATGGCGAAGACGCCGCGTCCGCGCCACCGGTGAAGCCGGAAGCCCCTGCGGCAGAACTACCGGTTAGAATGTTGGAACCCGGCGCTGCCAACGAGGTGCGGATCGAGGAGCGTGAGGGAGGGATCGAGTTTCGCACGCCGTGGCAACGGTTGGTGTTCGCCCGCGACCGGGCGCAAATCACCGCCCTCGGCTGGGATAGCGAAGGCGCGGGCCGATTGGATATCAATCTGCTAGAAAAGGGTGATGCCGGAGGAATCCAGCCGCGGACCGAACCGGCCTACGGTCCGCTCCCGCCACTCCCGCCCTGCCCACTGCGACGCGAGGGAAACGTGGTGCGCTACGGGCCTCTCGCGGCGGCCCCGGGCGTGACCTTGACCTGGGAAGTGAAGATCGGCGCCAAAACCGTCGAAATGGCCGTCGCCCGCGCCGTCGCCCGGCCGCTGGCCGTCAAGCCCGGGCTGGTCCGCTTCGCCTGGGACTCCGGCCAGACGCCAACCGCGCCGTTCTATCAAAAGCCGTCGGGCTTGGGCCAGGTCAGCCTGCCCTGCCTGCTGCACGCCGCCGATTGCGGCTCGGCGCTGCTGACCTGCGGCGACCGGTCGCTGGCCGGCTTCAACTGGGAAGGCACCGAGTACGCCTCGGGGAAAACCTGGGTTCACGCCGATCTAACAGACGCGTTTCCGGGCCGGTCCGACGGTTTGCAGGTTCTCACGCCCGGCGTGAGCCAGGGACGGCTGGCGTGGACCATCGAGTGCGTCACCCCACTGGCGTCGATCATCGGGAAAGAACCGCGGCTGAAGGGCTTTTCGCGATATGCGCTGAATGGCTTGCAGTTCCGGCCCGACACCAACCTGCTGTCGAACTCCGTCGGGAGCATCAATTGCTGTTTCTGCCTGTGGGAGTATGCGGAGGTGGCGCAATTCCTGCCGGTGCTCCCCGGCGGGATCGACCCGTGCGACCTGCTGCGGCGCTCGCTGGATACCTACTTCGCAGGCACCCCGGGGCACGACGTGGGCAACGTCAGCATCCACGACCCGGGCTACAACACGCTGGTCGATACCAAGCCCGCATTGATCTATGCCGCATGGACGGTGATCCGCAAGACCGGTGACCTCCAGCAGCTTCACCGCTGGTTGCCACACCTCGAACACCTCGTGCGCTTGATGGCAGAGACCGACGAGGATGGCGACGGCCTGCTGGAACCGGTCAAATCCACCCGCAATGGCGGCTGGTACGATACGGTTAGAGAGAACGGCAAGAGCGCCTATGGCAATGCCCTGGCGTATCGCGCGTTCCAGTACGCGGCCGATCTGGAAGAACTGGCGGGACGGCAAGAGCAGGCGACACACGCTGCCGAATTGGCCGCACGCATCCGCCGCGCGTTCTTCCCCGCGCTCCATAACCCCGCAACCGGCGTGATCGCCGGCTGGAAGGACAAGGAGGGGAAGTTGCACGATTATTGGTTCCCGTGGATCAACGGTATGGCCATCGTCTATGGGCTGGTTCCCGAAAACGAGGCAGGCCCCATCCTCGACCGGCTCCAGGCCAAGTTCAAGGAGGTCGGTTTCACGCGCTTCGATCTCGGTCTGCCCAATTGCCTGGTGGAGATCCCCAAGGCCGATTACGCGGTGGACAACAAATTCAAGGAGTATCTCAACGGCGGGGCATCGCCGTGCTTCAGCTACTTCTACATCCAGGCGCTCTATCAAACCGGCCGGCGGGCGGAAGCCGACCGCATCCTGTGGCCGATGATCGCATCGTTCGACGGCGGGCTTTTCAACGGCGGCTACGGCCTGGGCCGGGGCGACACCAACCGCCAGGAATGGCATGACTGGGACGGTCAACGCTGCGGCGGCGAGGGCTTTCTGCCGGACACTTACCACGTCCTCAACACCATCTACCACGGCTGCTACGGCATCACGCTGGGGCCGGATGGCTACCGCCTGGCCCCCTGGTCGCCGCTCAAGGGCCAGACGCTCAACACCGGGCTGACTTTCATGGGCCGCGAGGCATCCATCGAACCCGGTGACAAGCCGTGAACCGGGGTTATCCCTGATCCGATGCCGATACCGGAAGCGGCTTCCGGCAAACCGCCCTTTGGCCGCCATCTGAAACACCCGGGCGGAACCGGCGGAGGCAAACCGTCTCAAACCGCCATCGCCCTGGTCCTCGCTGAACTGATGTTTGAAAAAAAATGGTAGCACAAATCGAACGCAGGATGTTGCTCCACCCGTTACTCTGCACAGCACAAGTTCGGGACCGGCTGGAAATCCTTCAGTCGCCACCCCCAACAACCATCCATCCGAATGAACCTCCCTATGAAAACCAAAATCACACTGCTAACCATCCTGCTCGCGTGGCTTTCAGCCAATCCGGGCCGGTCCGCCCAGGTCACCACCACCACCTACAGCAACTCGGGCTTCACCGTGGATACCAGCCAGGATCTGGTCCTGAACATGTTGCCGACCACGAACGGGCACACGGGCAGCCTGGTCATTCCCACCCTCACCAACGGGCAGGCTCCCACTCAAATCCCGGGTTATGATGGCAATAACCTGATCCAGAATGGTTGCGTTCTGACCTTCGACATGGGCGCGGCGGCGACCGTCAACGAGATTCAAACCTACTCCACCTGGCCGGATGGTGGGCGCGTCCTGCAAGATTACACGGTGGACGTCTCCTTGGACGGGGGCACTTGGACCACCGGTGTGGTTTCCGTGGTCAATCAGGGCACTGGCAATAGCGGCAGTTGGCCGGGGGTTGAAGTTGCGGTCACCACGGACGACAGCTCGCCGCTGGCGAACAATGTTCGCTATATTCGCTTCAATTTTCCGAGTACTCAAAATGGCGGAGTCGGTTATCAGGAATTCGTGGTCAACGGCGTCTCGTTTGGATTGCCGGAGGCCCCGGTCTTTACGGAAATTCCGCTAGATCAAACGGTCACCGAAGGCGACAGCGTGACCTTCACCGCGCAGGCCACCGGTTTCCCGGTCCCTACCATTGCCTGGCACTTCATCGACAGCGGTTCCGTGGACCACACCTTGTCAACGGTCGGCAACACCTTGACGTTCACCTCCAATCTCAGTTCAGCCGGCCAGTATTACGCGGTCGCAACCAACTCTGCGGGAACCCTCAACAGCACTCCTGCGGCGGTTCTCACGGTGAACCCGAACCCCGTCGTCGCCACCGCCTCCTACAGCGACTCGGGCTTCACCGTGGATACCAGCCAGGATCTGGCCCTGAACGTGTTGCCGAGTGCAAGCGGAAATATCGGGACCACCAACCTCCTCAGCCTCAGTGATGGCCAGGCTCCCAACTCAATCCCGGGTTATGATGGACAAAACACCTTCAACAACGGCGTTGTCCTGACCTTTGATTTAGGGTCTGAAGCCACGATCAATGAGATTCAGTCCTATTCCGCTTGGCCGGGTGACCGCTACCGTCAGGATTACACGGTGGACTTCTCACAGGACGGACTTACTTGGGACAACAGCGTGATTGCGGTGGTCAATCAAGGCACCAGCCCGATTGGTAGCTGGAACAACGTCAAAGTATCGGTCGTTAGGAACGACAGCCTCCCGCTGGCAAACAACGCCCGGTATGTTCGTTTCAATTTCAACAACCAACAGAACGGGGCCGTGGGTTACACGGAATTTGTGATCAACGGCATACCGTTTGCATTGCCCGAGGCTCCGGCCTTTGCGGAAATTCCGCAAAGTCAAACGGTCACCAGTGGCAATAGAGTGACCTTTACCGCACAGGCCACAGGTTATCCCATTCCCACCATTACCTGGCACTTTATCGACAGCAGTTCCGTGAACCATCTGCTGCCAACGGTCGGCAGCACCTTGAGGTTCACCTCCCATCTCAGTTCCGCCGGCCAATACTATGCGGTCGCAAGTAACTCCGAGGGAACCGTCAACAGCACCCCAGCAGCAGTTCTCACGGTGAACCCCGGCATCGTGGAAAACGGCGACTTCTCTGAAAATGCGGCGAGTTTCACGGAGGGTAACAGCTACTTCGCTGCCCAAAGCCCTGGCAACCCGGTGTCGGCAACGGCGTGGACGGGCGGATCGGGGATCAATGGCACGCTAGGCTCGGCCCCCGACTATTTCGGACCGGCCAATCATTCCATCCCCAGCTATCTGTTCATGCAGGGCACGCAGACTGTCACACAGACCATCACCACGACGGTCGGCAAGAGTTATCTCTTTTCGTTCAAGGCAGCCTGTCGGGAAAACAACACCGTCGGCCTGACGGTCTGGGCGGACAACACCCAAGCACCGAACCTGATTATCCCGGACGGTGGGTTGAGCGGCACCAGCTTCCAAACCTACAGCTTCAATTTCACGGGGAGCGGCACGCAGACGATTCAGTTCGTTAACAGCGGCACCGGTGATTTTACCGCGGATTTGACCGAGGTCTCGGTGACTGATCTTGGATGGGCGGACCCGTTTGCGGCATGGATCAATGGGCTCGACTGGTCGGCATTCACGAGTCCCGACAAAACGGCGACGGGCGATCCGGACGGCGACGGCATGAACAACCAGCAGGAGTTCGCCTTCGGTCTCGATCCTCGTTTCGGTTCGTCGGTCAATCCGCTCACCCAGTCGCTCAACCCGGCAACCGGCACGTTCAAATACACCCGGACCAAGGCGAGCGGCCTGAGTTATGTCTATCAGTATTCCACCACCCTCAGTGAGCCATGGGATGCCTTCGTATCAGAGACCCCTCTGCCGGACTCTGTCAGTATCAGCGACACGGTCGAGGAGGTCACCGTCACGGTGCCGGCAGCCTTGCTCAATGCCAATTCCACGCTGTTCGTGCGCGTCAAAGCGCAGTGAGCGGAGGAAATGTTGGATCTTGGATGTCTGATTTTGAATGGAAGAGTGGCTTCGCGAAGTCTCCTTGTCCATCATCCGAAATTAAGAATTCAAAATCGGCTCGCGTGCGAGCCCACCCCTTTCCGGAGCTATCCACGTGGCGGGCGCCTCCCCCGCACCCAGTGGAATGGCGATGAAATCTGGCTGCGGCGATCCATCACCCTCTCGCAAACGAATTTCGACTTCGCTTATGCGCTTTTCCAACAGCGCTTCAAGCTGCTGTTGCCACCCTCGCACGCCACTCGCGGCCAACCCTGGAAATTCACCACCGCCGCACCCGCAAGCCAGTGGCTGGAGAGCGCCTTTGATGACGCGGGTTGGAGCCAGGGCCAAGGCGCGTTCGGTGAGTTGCCGCCGCCCGAGTGGTCGTTCGGAACGCCCGACTGCTATCCGGCGCGTTACATCAATACGAGCTGGACCCACCCGGATATCTGGATGCGGCGCAGCTTCCTGTTGGATGGGCCGCTCCCCCAAGCGCCCCGGCTGCTGATTCATCACCAGGGACCGGCCGAGGTTTTTCTCAATGGCAGGCTTATCTATCAATCCGACCGCTCGCTGCCATCCTACGGCATGTTTCCCTTGGAAGGCGACGCGGCAAAATCGCTGAGATCCGTCCAGAACCAGGTGGCAGTGCATGCCCGCAAGTCCAACCAGCCAAGCTTCATCGACGTCGGGATCGTTGACAGGTGAGTGTGGTGCCGCGTTATTCCAGCCTAACATCATCCATGCGAATCAATTCTCTTCCCCGCCCTCCGGTCCGGCCACCGGTACTTGCAACGGCCTTCACCGGGAAAGCAATTTCCTAGCACTCATGAATTTTTTACCCTTAGGCCCCGTAAAGAAATAAATCTTACAAAATCTCCATATTGTCTTTGTATGTATTTGGTAAAATGATCATGGGTAAAATGATGAAGAACCGGAACTGCGCTTCCGTTCCCGGGAATTCTGATCTTTTTCTTCCATCATTCTACCCTCCATCATTTTACCTAATTTCTGAATGCTCAGACTTCTAACGCCATGTTTATTTATTTTCATATATGATACACTCACGCCTAGCCGTCCTAATTCTGTTAGTCTCCCCGGTTCTTGGGGATGAGCCCGCCCATGCGCCGCCCAATGAATACGACTTGTTGCGCTCATTTCCACCGGGGCGGCTGGCGGCGCTCTGCGCTTACGATCAACCCGATGCCAAGGGACTCACGGGAACCAACCGGAACAACGGGAGTTGGCTTGAAGCCGGTCCGCAGCGGGGCAGTTGCCGTGGCGTGGTTGCAGGCGTCGTCGCGGGTGATCTGGCTGCGGCGGACGCGGCATGGCGCGGCATTGAGGTGGCGTTTGAGCATCAGCGCGAGGACGGCGGCTTCGATGCGGCCATCCGGCCTAACGGGCAAAGCGCCAAAACCGGTGGTGCGGCAGTCGAAACCGCTTACTTTTTCCTGCAGGAACTTGGTCGGGCGATCCTGGTGATCCGGCAATCGCCGCATGAGGCGCATTTCCACGAGCGCATCGCCGCGCTGGAACCGCGGATCCGCCGTGCCTGCGAATTCATTACCACAGGTTATCCGAGCATTATCCGCAACAGCAGCCACGCCGTGAACCGGATCATCATCGCGGCGAAAGCCTTTGGCACCTGTGGCCTCGTGCTGCATGATGAAAAGTTGATCGCCACATCGCGCAAGCTCATCACCCACGCGCTGACCCTGCGCGACAAGGACGGGGTGTTTATCGAAAACGGCGGACGGGATTCGAGCTATAACGTAGTCTCGATCTTCTATGGCCAGACGCTGGCGCTGCATGTGCCGCTGCCCGAATTCGAAGCCGCGCTGCCTCGGGCGGTGGCGTGGCAACTCACCAAAGTCCGCGCCAACGGCGAGGTGGACGTGACGGGCAATACCCGGACCGGTGTGGGCAAAGAGAAATCCTACACCGGCCAGCCCAAGGACGTGAACTACAACGAGGTGGTGTTTGCCCTGACCTATTACGGGCTGGCCCACCACGATCAGGCCGTCCTAACCGCGGCCGACCGCGTCTTTGCTTTTTCCCATCCCCGGTGACCCACCGTCTTCATGGTCCTGGCAATTCACCCGGAGAACAAACCAGGATCGTTTTCCCGATGGGATAGGATTGGTCCACGGGTGCCACGATGCAGGTTTGCTGCGGGCGGAGGTCATCGATGGCTTGGTGAAATCCCCGGGTTACGGTGGGGGCCGAAGACGCTTTGTTTTTGGAGCGGTGCCAGTTCCACATGCGCGAGGCGTCGCGCAAGCGACTCGCTCGACTGCCGCAGCAACAACGGTGAAGCGGAACCCAGCAGCAGAAAGCGCCCCGGCACCCGGCGCCGGTCGATGATCCCGCGAAGTTGCGGGAACAGATCCGGCACCCGTTGCACCTCATCCAGAATCACCAGACGCTACGCCAACGGATCCAGAAACGCATTGGGATCCGTCAGTTTCAGACGGTCCGTGGCATTTTCCAGGTCCAGATAAAGACATGGCTTGCCGAGGGTTTCCGCAAGCTGATGGGCCAGGGTCGTCTTGCCACATTGCCGCGGCCCGGTCAAAGCCACAGCCGGAAAATGGACGAGAAGGTCCTGCAATTCGTTCGCCAAAACCCGGGGATATGGTTGCATATCGGTAGATTGGATTGCAATTTGCAAACATGCAAGCGAATATCGCAATCAATCCCAATCGTGGCGAAAACATCGCGGCAACGTCAAGTTGCTGGCCCCAGCGCGTCAGCGACGCATGGAACATGCCGCTGCCCAATCCCAGATAGCAGAACCCGCACCGAATAGAATGCTCAAGCCGGGTGTCCGCACCAGAAAACCCGACCGGTCAGGCCGCTGCCACGCGCGCTCATCCGCCAGTCCCAGAAAGATCGCATCCTTGCCGGTGGCCGGGTCAATGAACGGTGTGCGCCGGCATTCCGCGCCGCCGTTGAAACGTCCTTTGTCGAACTGCTCTAACATAGGTGTGGTTGTTGTTCATAACGGATTACTTGATCTGCTTGGCCTTGACCGCCAGCTCGAGTTTCACTTTTCCGGAGGCGGGCGTGATCAATACCACGCGTTCCGCCGGCTGCGAGAACGATCCCGCCGCCGCTCTCACCGCATAGTTGTAGGTCGTGCGCGCCAGACCGATTTCCGGCTGGTGCAGCGTGGTCGGGGGTGACCAGGTGTAGGTGAGCACCTGCGGCTCCACCTTGGAGATCTTGAAGAAATCGAGGTTGGCTCCCTGCTCGGGTGGAGTGATCTTGTTCCAGAACGCCTGGGCCGGTCGATGCCAGGTCAGTTCCATTGCCCAGTTCCTTGGCGCGGCGCTGCCACTCACCTCGAAGGTCGCCGCGTCCTCGTCAAACGTGATCCTCGCATCGCCACCGGCAGTCAGCGGAAATGAGACGACCATCTGCTTGTTATCCGGCGTGTCGAGTTTCGGAGCCCCGGCCTTGAGCGGTTCGCGGGTGCCATCGGGCTTGACCTCGACCAGCCGGATGCCCGCCATCTTGCCGTCAGCGATCGAACTCCACTGCATGCCATCCATCACGGGCATCGCCATGTACACATCGTCCCGCGCCTGGGACGCCTGCGTCAAATAGGAATCAGCAACGTCCTCGTCGTAAAGATAGAGGTCGCGCAGCCGGAAATCGTTTTCCGACCACACCAGCCCGCAACGGTAGTAGCGGCTCGAATACCAGGTCGCTTTGTGAGGTTTTCTCCAATCCAGCACCTTCGTCAAATTGCTCACGATCTTCGCGTTTTCCTCGGGACGATCCTTCACGGCAAGGTTGAAGTAGTTTTCAACTTCCGTCGGCTTCCAACCGGCGGGAGCCTCAAACGTGTCGTTGCAATCCGCCAGCGCGTTGTAACCTCCAGCGGGCGTAAGCGGGTATTCCTCCAGGAACTTTTCCGCAGTCTGACTGATCGTTTCTGTTCTCAACATGCCTAACTCGCGGCGCTGGACGATCATGCTCGCCAAATCCTCCGCACCAGGACCGATCCAATCCGTCTCCGTTCCTGGCGTGATGCTTCCGATGGAAAGCGGCATTTCCCCGAGCATATCCAGCCACCATTCAGCGTAGCGTCCGGCGCTGATGAACAGCGCAGGCATCTGCATGGAAGCGAAGGGATAGGTTGCCGCGCCGCCTTCATAGTGATGGATCGGCTCAGCCCCGCCCGTCATGCGGAACATCGCGATGCCCAGCGAATTCTCCTTCGTCTGTGCTGGCATGTAAGCGTTGTTGCGCGAAACCACATAAGGCGTGTTCTGCGGCGCGCCCCAGAGCGTGTATAAATCCGTGCGCCACTGATCCGGGCATTCCGCCGATGCGATCACGCCATACTTCTCCTTCATGTAGCGCAGGGTATATGTGTCCACCACCCAGGCCCCGGCGGTTTTCGGGTAGCGTCCGAACACTTCCTTGAAGTCCGCCATATACAAATCCACCAGCTTCTCGCGCGTCTTCGGGTCATACCCGCTGTGGTAGGAGACACTCGGATGCGGGTCCCATGGGCCATTCTCGCCTTTCCACTTCAACCCGGCCTCCTCCACCAATTCCTGTCCGAACTGCATATTCATGGCAGGCTCGAACAAGGGATCGTCCTTGATGACCATTTTCATGAAATTCCTCCAACGCGGATCCACCAGCGTCTGATGCTCGAACATGAACGTCGTCGGGATCTTATACATCCTTGCCAGATTCACCATGTAATGGAATCGGAAATACATATAGTCACCGCTCGCCTGCTTGCTGACGTTGCTGCGAACCGTCATATACAGCCAGTTCACCACCACCGGCCGGCCGTGCGTCTTTTCCGCCCACTCCGCTTTGACTCGGTCGATTTTGTCCGGTGGAATCAGCACGGCCTGGGAGAACGCCGATTGTCCGCAGAACGCCAGCGCAAGAAGGGGAATTGCAATTCGTCGTGTTTGTTTCATGGCTTGTTTGTTGGTTAGATCATTTTATTGTCAGGATCGGCCTACTTGATCCGCCTGGCCTTGACTGCCAGGTTGAGTTTGACCTTGCCGGCTGCGGGCGTCATCAGCACCACGCGTTCCGCTGGCTGCGAGAACGTTCCCGCCGCCGCCTTCACCGCGTAGGTGTAAGTCGCGCGTGGCAAACCGATTTCCGGTTGGTGCAGGGTGGTCGGGGGTGACCAGATGTATGTCAGCGCCTGAGGGTCCACTTTGGAGATTTTGAAGAAGTCGAGGTTGGCTCCTTGCTCTGGGGGCGTGTTCTTGTTCCAGAACGCCTGCGCCGGGCGGTGCCATGTCAGTTCCATTGCCCAGTTCTTTGGCGCGGCGCTGCCACTCACCTCGAAGGTCGCCGCGTCCTCGTCAAACGTGATCTTCACATCACCCCCGGCGACCAACGGAAACGCGACAGTCATCTGTTTGTTGTCCGGCGTGTCGAGTTTCGGCGTCCCGGCCTTGAGCGGTTCGTGGGATCCATCCGGTTTCACCTCGACCAACCGGATGCCGGCCATTTTGCCGTCGGCGATCGAGCTCCACTGCATGCCGTCCATCACGGGCATCGCCATGAACACATTGTCAGAGGCAACACAAGCGTGGTTCAAATAGGAATCGGCAACATCCTCGTCGTAGAGATAGAGATCGCGCAACCGGAACTCGTCGCCCTCCCACAACAACCCGCAGCGATAGAACCGGCTCGAATACCACGTCACTTTGCGCGGCACGTCCCAATTCATCACCTTGGGCAGGTTCTCCACGATCTTCGCGTTGACCTCCGGTTGATCCTTCAGATTGTTGTCCACGAACTCCTTCACATTCTTCACCATCCAGCCGGTGGTGGGGGCGAAGGTGTCCTTGCAATCCTCCATGGCATTGTAACCGCTTGGTGGGGTCAGGGGGTATGCCTTCAGGAACGACTCCGCCGTTTGGCTCAGCGTTTCGGTCTTCAGCAACCCGAGGTCCCGGTATTGGGCGACCATGCGTTGCAGGTTTTCGATGCTATCGGTATTGATCCAGGCCGTTTCCGTTCCAGGAGTCGTGTTACCGATGGACAGGGGCGTCTCGGCGAGCATCTTAAGCCACCATTCCGCATAAGTGCCCGCGCTGATGAACAGCGAGGGCATCTGCATGGAGCCATAAGGATAGGTGGCCGCGCCGCCCTCATAATGATGGATCGGCTCCGCCCCGCCCGTCATGCGGAACATGGCAACGCCCAGCGAATTTTCCTTCGTTTGCGCGGGCATATAGGCGTTGTTGCGCGAAACCACGTAGGGCGTATTCTGCGGGGCTCCCCAAAGCGTGTAGAAGTCGGTGCGCCACTGATCCGGACATTCCGCCGAGGCGATCACGCCATACTTCTCCTTCACATAACGCAATGTGTAGGTATCCACCACCCAGGCCCCTGCGGTCTTAGGATACCTACCGAAAATCCCCTTGAAGTCCGCCATATACAAATCTGTCAGTCTCTCGCGCTCCTGCGGGGAAAACCCGCTGGGATAGGAAATGCTTGGTGCCGGGTCCCAGACATAACGCTCGCCCCGCCACTTCAACCCCGCTTTTGCCACCAACTCCTGGCCGAATTGCATGTTCATTGCCGGCTCGATCAGCGGATCGTTCTTCATTTCGCGGATCATGTATTCGCGAAAGTGCGGGTCGATCAGCGTCTGGTGCTCGAACATGAACGTCGTGGGGATTTGGTGTTTCTTCGCGAGTTCCACGCTGGCGACGAAATTCCTGAACATGGGTTCGCCGGTCATGCGATTCGCGGGTGTCGGATCCTGGTTGCTGCGGACGCTCATATATAGCCAGTTCACCACCACCGGGCGACCATGGGCCTTCTTCTGCCACTCCGCTTTGACCTGCTCGATTTGGTCGGGTGGAATTAGCACGGTCTGGGTGAATCCTGGCTGACAACATAAAGCCAGCGCAACAATCGTTGGATTGATCTGAAGTGTGTGTTTCATGGCCCTGTTGGATGTTTCCGTGGTCGTATGGTTACATCGCTCGATGAAGACGGCAATTACTGAATTCCAAAACAGCTTCATATATTACAAATGACATTGGGACCGAGTGTTTCGTTGGCATGGGTAGCTTTGATGAATCGTCCCGATGGGACGAAAGGCGGATTGATCATAGGTGTTGCGACTCGGGAATTATCAGTAGGTGGATCTGCCCTCAGTATTTCAGGCGGTAGAACCGCCGCGCGTTGCCGTCCATGGCATAGGTGAAAGCCGCGGTGGATTGGGTAGCGGTGAATGTCACTTCATCAGACCAGGAATCGGGCAACAGGCTGGGACTGCTTTGGACGGTGTAGCTTTGGCCGGTCACCAAGCCGTTGAGATTGAGCACCACGCTCGTCCGCTCGGGCGAAAGGATTTGCACGCTCAGGCTCAGGGGAACGCCCGGCGTGGACGTCCCATACGCGGCCAGTTCGGAATACGCCACCCCGCTGTTCTGCTGGCTGTTAGGGAAGGTGAATTGCAGGTATTTGACGTGGGTGGCCCCGCTGACAGCGAGTGTCACATCCGTGCCTTTGGCTCCCGTTGGCGCAGTGTAATTCACCGTGGCAAGCGGATTGAACGTGATGCCGTCAGCCGAGTAACTGACCGTGTATTTCGGGTTGACGCGGGTGTTGTTGGCCCAGGCGGTCAGCGAGCGGATGCCGGTAAGGGTGTAGCCTAATCCCTGGCTGCCATTGCCCAGGCTGTAGGTCACCGTGCCATTCTGAATCATCACGATCTGGGAACTTGTGCCGGGGCTGCCGGGGGCCTGCAACACGCCGTCGGTGAGATTGGCGGCGGTGCCGGTGTAGGAAACCGTCGTCAGGGTGGAAACTCCCGCATTGCCCAGAAGGAGGTTGTTGGCACCTTGCGGCGCAAAACTCCCGCCGGTGAGACTCAGGTCGGTCTCCGTCACGGATGGGGGTGGAGATATGCCCTGGGTCAGGCTGTTGGAACTGCCGATATATGCGGCATCGCCGGAATAAACAGCGGTGACCGTGTGCGTCCCAAGCGTGAGACTGCTGGTGGTGTAGCTGGCCGCGCCATTGGCAATGGCGTTGGTTGACACGTCCGAGCCGTCCACCTGGAAGACGATGTTGCCGGTGGCGCTGGCCGCCGTCACCCCACCGGACTGCACGGTGGCCGTGAACGTCACGCTGTTGCCGAGCGGGGAGGGATTGGCCGAGGCGGTCAATGCGGTCTGCGTCGCAGCAGGCAATAGCCGCGTGAGCGTCCCCTGCCACTGCGTGGTGCCGGTGATCGCGACAGTTACATCCACCGGGTCCGTCATGAGCAGATAGGGAAAATCCATCGGAACCGTCGCGGTGACGGTATAGGAAACCGAGCTTCCGGCCACGGTGGGACTCGACAAGGTCACCGAACCGGTACCGGTTGCGGCCAGCGGCCCACTGATGGGAGAGACCGCGAGATCGATGGCAAACGGATCGATGGAGCCTGCGGCCCGGCCCGTGGCATATCCGGTTAGATTGCCGCCATCCAGAATCAGCTCGTGGTCGGCCAGTGGGAACGTCCTTCCGCCGCTGACGGCGCTCATGGGATTCGGCGTGAAGAACCGGCCCGCGAGGTCAGTCCCGGTGACATATACATTGCCGATCGCGAAGCCAAGATAGCTGCCGAGGCCCAAGTGCCAGTTCAGGGTGTTCAGCACTTGGATGTTGCCATCCGTGAAGTTCACCCCCGTGACCGTGCCTTGGTTTCCCTCGTTGAAAATGGCCTCCAGGGCGAGCGTCTGGGTGCCCCCGAGCTGCGCGGTTTCCGAGTCGGTGCTGTTGATGGGGATGTTGACGGTGCCGATGGGGAATCCCAGGTCATACCGCACGCTGCCTTTGGCGGAGATGGCAATGTTCAGGGTGTTGGAACCCGCCACGGGCACCAGGGTGACCACGTGGTTGGACGGCGCCGCGCTGGCGGACGCTCCCGGCATGCCCCAGACGATCGATAGTATCAGGGCGGCTCCAAGCCGTGCCTGGCGGAGTTGGTTCATGATTGGATGATTCATGGCGATTTGATAGTTGTCTAATCTGGCAGGCTGTAATTCGTGGAAAGCTGCGGCATCAGGGTACTGCATGCACGCGCACGAACAGCTTGCCGTCGAGCGCGGTGGCATGGACTGTGACCTGCATGGTTTGAACGTCGTCATGGGTGCCGCTCAGCGTCTCGTCGACGGGGTAGGCCTCCTCCGTCCACGTCTGTAGATCGGTGGAGGTCAAGACGTGGTAGGTGCAACCGCTGGCCGCGCGCCGGGTATAGCTGAACTTACCGGTCGCCTTGTCGAGTGGAACGGTGATCGGGCTAGCAGAAGATCCCGTGGTGGGATCGAGTCCGAAGGCGAACTCCTGGTGGTTGCTCATGCCATCGCCGTCCGGATCGCCCGCCGCCGTCAGGTCGGGACTCGTGAAGCCCGACCAGTCGAGCCCGCTGATCCATGTTTCTAGCGGATCCATCGGCGTGGACGTCCCATAGGCGGCCAGTTCGGAATACGCGACCCCGCTGTTCTGCTGGCTGTTGGGAAAAGTGAAGCGGAGGTACTTGACGTGGGTTAGGCCGGTGATTCCAAGTGAGACATCCGTGCCTTTGGCCCCCGTTGGCGCGGCGTAATTCACCGTGGCAAGCGGAATGAAAGTGATGCCGTCGAACGAGTAGCTGACCGTGTATTTCGGATTGATGCGGGTGTTATTGGCCCAGGCGGTCAGCGAGCGGATGCCGGTAAGGGTGTAGCCCAGACCCGCGCTGCCATTGCCCAGGCTGTAGGTCACCGTGCCACTCTGAATCATCACGATCTGGGAACTGGCGCCGGGGCTGCCGGGCGCTTGCAACACCCCGTCTGTTAGGTTGGCGGCGGTTCCCGTGTAGGCGACCGTCGTCAGGGTGGCGGTGCCCGCATTGCCCAGGAGGAGGTTGTTGGCGCCCTGCGGCGCGAAACTCCCGCCGGTCAGACTCAGGTTGGTTTCCGCCACTGTGGGAAGCTGATAGACGGTGTGCGTCAGGCTGGTGGTGCTGGTGGCATAACCCGCATCGCCGGAATATGTGGCGGTGATGGTGTGCGTGCCAGCCGCGAGGGTGCTGGTGGTGTAAGTGGCCGAGCCATTGGCGATGGCGCTGGTGGACACGTCCGAGCCGTCAACCTGGAAGACGATGTTGCCGGTGGCGCTGCCCGCCGTCACCCCGTTGTCCTGCACGGTGACCGTGAACGTCACGCTGGCGCCGGGCGAGGAGGGGGTAACCGAAGTGCCCAGAACGAGCTGCGTCGGCGTGGGATGGGTCAGTCCGGATGGTGTCCCGAACACGGCCAGTTCGGTATAACTCACCCCGCCATTCTGTTGCGTGTTGGGAAAGACGAACTGGATGCTCACGGCATTGGTTAGACCGGTGACTCCCAGCGTGACATCCGTGCCTTGGGAGAGGTTGGCGCCCTGCGTGTAATCGGGGGCGAGGAAATTCACCGTGGCAATCGGATAGAAATTCACGCCGTCCAACGAGAAGTTGACCGTATAATTGGGCCGCACCCGACCGCCACCGGACCAACTGGTCAGCGAGCGGATGCCGGTGATGGTGTAGCCGGTGCCGGTGGCTCCGCCACCGAGCTGATAGGTCACGGTTCCGCGGGTGAGGATCGAATATACCCCGGCTCCATTGCCGACGGTTCCCGGCGCTTTCAAATCGCCATCGGTGAGATTCGCCGGCGTCCAACCACCCGTGGCTTCAAAGTAGTTCAGCGCGGAGGAGTCGCCGGGATTGTTCAGGATGAGGTTGGTGCCGGCCAGCGGCCCGAAGCTCCCACCGGTAAAACTCAGGTCCGTCTCCGTCACGACCGGGGGCGGCGGGGGTGGGGCCGTCACCGTGACATTGAAAGTGCCGGTTGCATTCCGCGAGGGATTTCCATTGTCGGTCACCCGCACGGTCACCGCATAGTTGCCCGGATACTGTGCCACCGATGGCGTCCAGGTGAACAAGCCGGTCGTCGGATTGATGCTCGCGCCGGACGGCGCCCCGGGGTCCAGGCTATAGGTCAGCGTCTGCGGCGGCAGGTCCAGATCCGTGGCAGTGGCGGCGATGCTCAACAGACTCGAGGCGCGGATGGTCTGGTCCGCAAGCGCCGTCAGCAGCGGCGGCAGGTTGGGTGGTGGGGAGGCGGCGGGCGCGGGCCCAGGCACCGTGGCGGGACCGATGAGCTGGCATTGCGGGATGGTCTCCATCGCCTGACTGGTACTGGACCAGGAGAGCTGCGCCCTGCCATTGCCGGAGTTGTTGAAGCACTCCAAGCGCAGCATCGCCAACTGCCCCGCTGTTAGCGTCACCTGGCAGGTGCGGGTCTTCAAGCCGCTGGTCCAGTCATCGATGAGCAACTGGTCATTGATCCACAACCGCACGCCAGCGGCGGTGGTTGTGGTCAAGGTATGGGTCTCGCTATGGCGCGGCAGCAGCCAGCCGCTCCAGCGCGTGCTGAATTGATTCGGATAGATCGCGGGATCGGGCGAGCTGCCGGTCCAGTCGAAGTTCACCTGCGCATCCGTGCGGACCAGCGTGACGTTCGTGAGGCTGGTGTTGTTGAAGTATTCCGCGGCAAGTCCGTTGCCTGCCGGTGGCAACCACTGCTCCGAAGGAATGATTTCGGGGGAGGGCTGGCTGGGGCTGGCCCAAAGCAAGCTTGCCTGGGGAGGCGTGAGGCCGCTGTTATAGTACTCGAGGAACACCCTCACCGGTTTTCCCTTGGTCAATGCCACCTGCACCGAGCTGTTCGTGGTTTGATTGGCCCAGGTGTTTATGAGTAACTGATTGTCGATCGCCAGGCGGGCTCCGTCGCCGGCATTCAGCGTGAGCGTGTGGGTTTCCGAATACTTGGGCACCAGCCAGCCGGTCCACCGCACGTTGAGATTGTTGCCGCTCAGCAGGGTTGCCGGTGGGGTCGTGCTCCAGTTGAAGTTGACATTGCTATCAGGCCGCGCCATCACCAATGGCATGCTGCTTCCGGACCCCGTTGAAGTTCCAAGAACTGCCAACTCCGAATAACGGACCCACCCGTTCTGCTGGCTATCAACCGCACCAAAGTCGAACTTGATGAACTTGGCGTTGGAAATCCCGGAAAACACCCGGGTGACATCGGTTCCATTCGCACCCGGCGACGCGGTATAGTTCACCGTTATGAGTGGTGTGAAACCGACCCCGTCCGTGGAATAACTTGCCGTGTATTGCTGATTGATCCGGCCGCTATCCTGCCACGCCGTGAGAGTGCGGATACAGTTGATATCAAACCCGGTGCCATTGTCCCCGTTACCCAGATCGTAGGTGATCGTCCCGCCTCGAATCCCCAGCGCTCCGGTGGTGTCGGGCGTGCCGAGGTTGCCGTTTGTCAGCGAAGACGCCGTGCCGCGGCCGTCTGAAGCCGTGGTGATGGAAAGAGCCGAGGTGCCCGCGTTGCTCGCGATGAGGTTGTTGCCACTGAGCGGAGCAAAGGGCCCGGTCACCAGACTCAGATTCGTGGAGGTGGTGGTGGAGTTGTTGCGGTATTCGCCTTGCAGCCCGCCCCCTGCCGCGGGGGTGAGGCGTGCGGATGGAATCACGCCCGCGGCCTGGCTCGGACTGCTCCAGTGCAACTGGATGCCTGATGCGCTCGTCGTATCGTTGGCGAAGTCCAGGCGGATGGAGACGGGCTGATTGGCAGTGAGTGCAATCTGGCAACTGTCGCTTGCCGTCGGGTTCGTCCAGCGGTCGATCACCAACTGGTCATTCACCCACAGCCGCACCTGGTTGCCGGACACCGTGCTCAGCGTGTAAGCTTCGCTGTAGGGTGGCACCAGCCAGCCGCTCCAGCGGGCGCTGAAGCTGCTGGAGCTAACAGCCGGACCGGGCGAACCGCTGCCCCAGGCGAAGTTGACCTGCGCGTCGGTGCGTGCCAGCACGCGGTCGGTCTGGCTGGCATTGTTGAAATACTCACCTAACAAACCGGTGCCGTGACAGCGGTAGTCCACCACCACACCGTTGCTCCGGAGCTGCGTGCCGACCTGGGAGACCACTCCATTCGCCGGGGTGGCGACCAGCACCATGGACTGGTCGGCTCCCATGGTGAAGGTATGATTTCCCTGAACGTTCCGTGCCACAAAAACCCCGGAGACCGTGTCATACAGGTCGCAAGGGGCGCTGCCAAAATCAAAGGTGACACTCTTGGTGGTGGGGTATGGGTTCCAAAACAAATGACTGGGATAACAGCGGGGGTGGAAATAGTCGGTCGTCGCCAAATCCCATCCGATGATTCCCGGCTCGCTCGAGCCATTGTAGATTGCGCCCAGAAACCCCATCGAGTTGCTCATATACATTGCGATGTCATACGAGCTGTTTTCAAAATAGGACAATGTGGAATCGGACTGGGACGGAATGAAGGGGTTGTAGTTCGTCTTGGCATTCCAGTAATCCGCCGCCGGACTGGGACTCCCGCCAAAGCCAGCCCCGGTGTTGGACAAGTAATCGCCCGTGCCATAGGGCGCGTGAGTGGCCCCGCTGGGATCCGGGTAAAACGACTCCCAACGAAGGCCCTCGTAGGAGAACAGGAACCCCTTGTTGACACCATGATATACCAGATTGTTGCGCCAGCCCAGATGGGCCTGATGGCTCGAGTCGAGGTCAATCCCGCGCAACAGGCGGCAACTGTTGGCGGCGTTGAGGAGAAACCGGCCGATGCTCCGGGCAAACCGTTGATCATAGCGCGCCACGGGTGCCAGCCAAGCCGTGTTTTGATAGCTGCCCATGGTGAAGGCATAGCCGACACCACCGTTTTGGCGGCTGTCCATGTCCAGTCCGTCGGCTTGAACGCCACCCGGATTCCAACCCCGTGACACCGACCAACTGCCGCGATTATAGCCGTCCGGGGGACTCTGAACCCATGACGGCATGCGCGTGTAATCGCCGAAGAAATTGTCCATCATCCGTCCCAAATCCAGATACGTGCCCTGCTCCGCATTGAGACGGGCGAGGGCCAATGGTCCGTATTGATGGGCAATCTCACCCCGGCCTGGATAATCGAGGTGGAATTGCATGGCCGATTGGGCGCATGCCAAATATTCGCTGTCCCCCGTCCAGAGATACCCCATGTAGAGCATCCAGCCCAGGCCTGCGGACATCCCGGGAACCCACCGGCCATTACCGCCAAGGTTGTGGACTGCGAGCGTGGTCTGGTCATACGAGCGGCCCAAGCTGAAGTCGGCACTTGTTGGGCAGCCATAAGCCCGGGCAATTTGGAGAACCGATTCGCATTGCAGACTCATGTAACTGTTAAAGTCCGGATCGTCGCGGTGGCGGGCGGTCAACATCATGCCGATCGCCATGGGCCAGTAACCGTAAATCCCAGGGTCGAGATAGCCGCCGCTACCGCTCTGATTTGGGCCATCGCTATATAATCCGCGGTAACCCGCGCCGGGATTGAACCACCGTTTGCAGCTCCGCACCCAGTTCAATCCCTTGTAGGTCTTCATGTCCATGCCCAGGAGTTCGGCGGCGATCACCGGCGCCACGGAGGTCATGGCCTCCGTGCTGTTGACGTCCGTCGAGGTGCGACCGTTCTCACCAAAGGGTTGCAGATAGCCGGGAAAGGCGAAGTCCTGCCCCACCACATTGACGACCGGCATGTTCGTTCCGGTCACGGTGGGGTCGAAGATGAACTGGGAATAATCCAACGCATCCTGCTTCCAGTTGGGAATGTTGAGAGGCGAGGGCAGACGATTCATTTGCGTCACCAGCGGAATGTCCACTTGCGTTTCCATTGCAGGCGTCGCGGGGCCGGACAACAGAAGCATGGCAAAGACCATCACTTCGGACAGGACCGCCAACGAGCGGCTTCCCCAATTCAACCAGTCGCGGATCGCCGCGGAAACAAAAGACGGAGTGACTGGTTTGGTTTTCATGGTGAGATTGCGCCACACGCTTGTCGGTTCGGGCGGGAGGATTTGCACGGCGATCCAGCCGTCATCCAGCGCGGCGAGGCGGATGTCTGTGAATTCAACCTTTCCGGCACCATGGAAGTCACCGTCGCGCGGCAGGTCTTTGAGAGGCATGCAGGACCCGGGCGGGCGGTTAGGGCGGTGATGGGCGCGTGCGTGGGCGTGGGCGGGTGGGTGGTTGGGAAGGCGGACGGTCATGGAAGCGTTGATCAACGCGGATAGTGGCCAAAAACCAGTCCACATGGCGTTCGATTTATGCCATCTGCGGATTTCAAACATCGCGCATCGACCATCCCCCGGCAGACCAGCCATAGAAGGCGGGGGAGGTGTGACGACCATGCCCCATCGACAAGGAAGGGGAAATTCACAGGCGGTCGTCGAAGAGTGGCCGGAATTCGCGACCAACAAAGACCTGAGGGACTGGTACCGAAGCAAAGTGCGGAACTTGACCACAGGCATCCCGCAGAATGGCTGTGTTTCTGGAAGATTGCCCCGGCAAGGCATGCGCGTCAAGTTAAGGGAAATGTGATCCCTGTTACCGACAGTGATCCGCAACAGCAGTCCCTAACTGGACATCCTGAGGTCCGATCGGACCTCAGGATGTCCAGTTAGGGTGGAGATTGTGACGAGGTTGATACATACAGAAATTCGCGAGGAACTTACCGATACAAGGCGTCAGGTCCTTAACTTGACGGGCATGCCGGCAAGGGGGCAGGATCTAACGTCATTTCAATATCCAACAGCCAACCCTCAATATCCAATTTCCAAAACAAGAGGAGCTAACCCGGAGAGCCAACCCACACACCTGGAAAGCATTCAAGGAGAATGGCCAATTGCAGGAACGTCACGTCCTGATGGCCATTGACCTCGGAATGAGTGCCGACTCGATCATGCAGGAACACGCCGGGGCGGAAGACCGCGGTGACTTGCTGATGCTACCTCGGCATGGTTTGTCATTTCAACCAATGCCCCAAGCACAAGTTCGAGTGCCGGGTCCCCGGATGCGGCGCCAATCGCTTCGTCCGGATCCTCCCATGGTTCCGCCTCAAACCCCGGCGCCTGAACGAATTCAACTCACAGATTCTATTCCAGCGCCAGGTATGAACCGACCTCTGCGATTCATAGGCAATCCTCGAAGGGCGGAAATGCCCAACCTGTCAACCCATGCTCGCATGGAGTTGGATTTCAGCCGTCCTTGGAGAGCGGTTTTGCGCCGACCTGGCGTGGGAGTTCGCCATTGGCGGCAAGACGTGCGGCCTGTTCGTGATTGGGGTCCTCCTGACTAACTCATTCTAACGGATTGAATTGGAACGAGTTGGAAGCCCTGCTTTGCGGCCAATGTTTTGAGGGTTTTGAGACGTTTCTTCTCCACGCCGGGATTGGAGCGGAAGGCTTTCGACTCGTCGTAGCTCCGGCCGTTGGCGATCATCGCATGGATCACCCGGGCGAGCTTGTGGGCGGTGGCCGTGATACCCTCAGCCTTGCCCAGCCTGCCCTTCATCCGCCGGCAGTATTCGCCCATCCGGCATTTGGCCTTCTCCAATCCGAAGGCCACCAGTCGAAATGCCTCGGCGAGGCGGTTGCGCGTCTTTCGCGTCCCGCTGCGCAGGACCTTGCCCCCGCTGATCTGGTTGCACGGGCACACCCCGAGCCAGGCGCAGAACCGGTCCGCGCTGCCAAACGACTCCAACAGATTGTCGCGCGGCCCGATCTCGCTCATCAGAGCGGTGAGCACTCCGCTGCCGATGCCGTCGATTTCCAACAGGTCCACGCCATAGTATCTGCAACCCTCCTTGCGGAAGTCCAGGGCAATGGCGTTCTTGCCGGTTTGCTTGCGTTTCCTGCCGGGCCGCGGGGTGGGCTCGGCGGTTGGTGCCGCCGCCGGTCCGATACCACCGACCAGACCGGCGATTTCCTCGTCGAGGTTGGCAAGGTGTCGGCGGATTTCATCCCACTGGGTCTGGAGCTGACCGAGCACGAAGAGGTATTCGGGACGGTAGTTGCCCTCCAGCGCGGCGAGGATGTCCGCCTCGCAACTCCGGCAGCGGCCGTCGCGCAGGGCGGCCAGAACCTTCGGGTCGCGCTCGCCGGCGAGAATGGCTGTAATAATAGCGCGGCCGCTCACGCCGTCGATGTCGCTGAAAACATGGTGCAACTTGAGGTTCATCTCGGTAAGAACCTTCTGGATGCGGTGCACATGTCCCGCATTCTCGCGCACAAGGCTGTCGCGGTGCCGGACCAGATAACGCAGCCGCAGGACATCCTGCGCGGGACGGAAGGATTTCTTGAGCAGCCCGGCCGCGTGGAGTTGCTGGAGCCATTGGGCGTCGCACACGTCGGTCTTCTTGCCGGGCACGCCTTTGACATGGCGGGCATTGACCAGGCACACCTCGATACCGGCCTCTTCGAGCAGGTCGTAGCAGTTGACCCAGTAGTTGCCGGTGCTCTCCATGGCCACGGTGGTCACGGCGCAGGCCAGCAGCCAGTCGCGCAGTTCGCGCAGGCCACCGGTGAAACTCGTGAAGGTGCGCCAATGCTCTATCCGCTTGGACCGCGTCCTTGCTCGCATGCGGGATTTCGCCGCTCTCGCGGACCATCACCAATGACCTGTCGGACTACACTCCTCGCGCCGCCACGAATGTAGAAAAGACCTCCCTGCGCATGCAAGACGAGTTACTCTCTAACTCTATCAGCCACCCGGCGGTTGTTGCTCGCATGGTAACATATCCGGATGATTGGCGGATATAGCTGCGAGTGCGGAGAGAGGGGGAGGAGAAAAGACTGAAAGCTGAAATCACCACTCTCAATCCTTCGGCGTGATCGAAATCTCCTCCAACCCGATCCGGCAATCACCGGGGCGGCCGATTGCGAGAAAGCGCAGGCGGAATCGTTGCAGCCCGTCCAGGTTGAGCTGGGAAAAACTCCCCTCCATGACACCCTGGGTCCGCGTGTCGCCAATCAGGTATTGCGTCGTCTTGCCATCATCTAACTGGAGACACCACTCGCCATGCACGCTGGAGGTTTTCACGATGCAGCGCAGCGGCTTCGAGCAATCCATGATCATCCAGTCGCTTGTCATCGCATCCACGTGACCTGCCGGAGTGGCGACTTCCGCGTGGCCCGCTTTGCCTTCCAGTTTGAGTTCACCCTCCGCTTGCCATTGGAGCGTCTTGAAATCATCCCGGAATGAATCGGCAACCTTGCCTGATAGGGTTTTCGCCGAACCATTGAACTCCCCGACGCGCCGGCCATCTTCCAGGATCGCCACCGCAACGGGCGACTGCCGGCCGGAGGTGACATCAGCCGGCACTAGCAGAATCGCCTCGACCTTGGTGAACACCTTGGGTGCCAGCTTCACCGGTTCTCCGGCAGCCAGTTTGCGGCCAGCCACCACGAATTGGATGCCCCACCCATCGGGAATCCTCGCCGTGAAGGCAAACGAGGCGTCCACTGTGCGGCGGTTGCGCAGGTGGAACAGGGTCTGCGGCTGGGCATAACCCGGAGCGACATGAACCTCCGGCCGGGGATAGCGGACCTCCACGACCGCGCGTACCGCCACCGGCACGGATTTTTGAATCTCTATCATCTGTCCGTCGGCAATTCCCGTGAGTGTTAGATCAACAGGATCGGCCTGCCACAGCGGATGGGAAGCAGCTGCGGCCACCTTCACCGTCCACGCTGCCGCTCCGGCTGACTGCACGTCCACGATCCGCAGGCCACTTGTGGATTTCGCGACCAGCTTCGCCTCGCTCAGGCTTCCCGTCGCTTGCACGGAGATCGCGGCTGATTCGCCGGGATAGACAAGCGCATCCGCCACGCGGAGATCGATCCCCGCTTTGCGGGCGGCGGCGAGCGGTTCCGAGGAATCCACGTGGAAATGGTAAGTGCCACTGGAAACGCGGCATCTAACCGCCGCTGGCAGATCCGTGGCGGCAAGGATGCCGGATCGTGCTTTGGATTTGCCATTCTGCCAGATGACCTGTCCGCCCTCGTCGATCTGCGGGTCGCGGTAACCGAACTTGGGAAGCTCCACATCCGCCTCGGTATTGGCCGGCACCTCGACTTCCAGCGCGAGGGTGGAGCCACTCTTGCTCCACTCGCTGCGGATCAGCCCGCGGATGGAATGATATGAGCTGTTAGCAAACTCCAGCGGGTTATCAATCGAAGGACGGATCCAGAAATGCCTGTAACCTGGGGCTTGCTCGTCGGGTTGGATGCCTCCCAGCCATTTGTAAAAGAACGCGCCGACCGAGCCGAAGAACGGGTGCTCATGCGTGCCGCCGCCTTCCCAATGCTCCGGCAGCGAAGTCAGCCCGAAATGCAGCATGGGCCAGAGATAGCCCGGGTAGGTCTTTTGCATGGCAATCTCATAGGCGAGATCCGCCTTGCCGAGCCGGGGCAATTCCTCGAACAGGGCCTGTGAACCAATCACCGCCGTGTTCAGATGTCCCTCGTGTCGGGCGACAATATCCCCAACGAGATTGTTGATGACGGTTCCTCTGACATTCTCGGGGACCATCCCGAACCAGAGCGGCACGATGTTCGCAGCCTGCCGGTAATCCGTCGGATTCTCACCGTGATAGATCTGCTGGTCCGCATCGAAGAACTCCCGGTTGAAAGCCGTGCGAACCTGTTCACGTCGCTGATGCCAACGCCGCGCCTCCTCGGGATTGCCGAGGAGAGTCGCGATGTTTTCCAGGATGCCAGCCAACCGGTAATAATACGCGGTGCCATAGACATAATGGCCTTCCCCACCGCCCGGGAAGGTTGAATATGGAACCGCGAGCGAGGCATTCCGATCTTCGATTTGATCGATTGTTTTGGCCCAGGGCGCACACCATTCCGCCGGCCCGCCGAAATAGATGTCAGGCTTGCCGCCCATGGTCGGGGCTGCGGCCAGATAGCGTGACCCGGAATCCTGCATCTCTGCCAGAATCCGCTTGTCACCATAGTAAGTGTAGAGATGCCAGGGAATGATGATCCCCGTCCCGGACCAGGCAAGCCCTTCGTTTCCCGGACGGAAATTCGGGATGAACGCCGCCAGCCCGCCGTCAGGCCCCTGAACGTCCAGGTGATCCCCCATCCACTTGGTATAGTGTGCCCCCATCCCGAAGTTATAGATCGCTTCCTCGGCGGTTAGATGGGCGTCACCCGTCCAGCCAAGTTTCTCACGGGTCCAGCAATCCTGCGGGAAACTGTGCAAGGCATTGGCCTGGGTCCAACGGATGTTCTGATGCAGGCGGTTGAGCAAGGGATCGGATGTCTCGAGCGTGCCTGCGGTTTCGACGCTTGAGCGCAATTCGATGAGTGTCATGTCATCCGCCGACGGTTTCTTCTCCAAGCCCTCGACCGTCACGTGGCGTCCGCCCGCATAACCGAACTGCGGCAGCTCAATCATTTCGCGGGGATCGCCCTTGCAGACATAGTAGGAGTAGCTCGGTCCGCTGTGCGTCATGAGCCGCCCGCTCGCTTCCTTATAGGTATAAAAGGTGAACTTGATCGTCTTGCCGCGGAGTCCGGTGCCATCCAGACCGAAGCGCATCTGGCACGCGATGTTCTGGGGGAAGGAGAACAGCCAGCCGTTCTTGGTTTCAGGCAGCGCGGTGACCGAGTCCGGCTTGAACTCGGTGTTGGCCCGCATCGGTTCCTGCATCTCGGCCGTCAGCTTTCCCTTCGGAGCAGGCCCGACCGACGCGCTGGCCCACTTGGCATCGTCGAAATCCGCGTCACACCAGCCGGCGATTTCCCGCGTGGCATCGTAAACATCGCCGATCCGAAAATCGTCGAAGACCACCGGGCCATCGGCGACTTTCCAGGAGCTGTCGGTTAGGACAGTCTGTTGCGATCCGTCGGCGAAGGTCACCCGAAGTTCGGCGATCGCCTTGGGCTGGGCCACCCACGGCGCGCTGGAGAACCCCCACGGTTCGGCACCGCAGAGTTCGTTATACCAGCCGCGCCCCAGCATCAACCCGAGACTGTTCCGGCCGCGTCTCAGCAGCTCTGTTAGATCATGGGTGTTGTAAAGGACGCGCTTGTTGTAGTCAGTGACGCCGGGCGCCAACGCGCCGCCATCGATCCGTTTTCCATTGAGGAAGAGCTGATAGTTGCCCAAGCCAGTGACAAAAAGCAGTGCCTCCTTGACCGGCTTGCCAAGACCAAATCCCTTGCGCAGCAACGATGCGGGATCATGGATGGGATTGGGATGCGAGGTGAGCCACTCCATGGGATCGCGCGGATGGTTTTCAAAACGGCTCCAGCGCCCGGTGGTATCCTTCGCCTCGGCGTCACGCGCCGCCCGGTAGCGCTCCTGCCATTCCTCCTCCGGTCGCCGGCCGATCCACTGCGCCTGCCATTGTGGGATACCGGTGGAGAAACCGGCCGTTTCGCTCCAGGCCGAAACCTGGTTGGCTTGATCCCACACGCGGACGCGCCACCAATGGCGCGTGCCGGGCGCAAGCGCCGGACCGCCATACTCGATCTGAATCGTCTCGTCGGAGATCACCTTGCCGGAGTCCCAAACCGCAACGTCTCCATTTTTCAGTTCAATCTGATAGGCCGTCTGCCGGAAGCCGCGTGCATCCGAGCGGTCTTCCCAGAAGAGCCGCGGTTTGGAAACATCAATGCCTTGAGGATTCTTCAGGTATTCGCACCGCAGATTGGTGGGTGCCGCCACCGCAGCCTGGCCTGGCTCAACCGACAGGCCAAGCAGGCCGGCGGTGAGAGCGGCCGCAATGATGCCTGGTGACCTCAACGTGAATCTTGGTTTGTTCATGAAGGTATTGAAATCACCGTATGGTTACGCTGGGGAGCGGTGGCCGGCCAGATCAATGCCTGTCCCGCCGCCGTTTCGGCATGGAGATGGTATTCAATCTCCCCTTGCCCCAGATCATTTTCATCCAGGATCACTTGATAGACGCCACGGGCCAGGTGCGTCAGCGGCCGGGTTTGGAAAGTCTTTCCATCTAATGGCTTCCAGGATATGTTGAATTGCTTGGGAGGCTGGGAATCCAGGAAAATCCCCTTGATCCGCAGGCTTTCATCGGCCATCAGGGTGGTCCGGGCACAGGGATTCAAGAGCAGGGCCGGCCCCTGGTATTCCAGCGGCGGTTGCAGAGTTGTGTTGCCCGCAATCCCCGCCATCTCCGTTCCTAACACCAGTTGCTCCCAATGAGCAATCTGGCCCAGGCCACCTTTGGTTCCGATCATGGGAAAGAGGTGACGGTACACCTCGCGCAAGGCCGCAAGCAATTCCTCGCGCGACAATTTGTTACCCCACGCACAGTTGAACCGGGTCACCGCCTGGTGATAGCGCAGCACATGCGCCCAGTATGCAAAACGCGCTGTGGCTCCGGGTTCCTTGATGCGTTCGCCGAGGGCGACAAATTCGTCGATGAAGTCGATCTCCTTCAGGGCCTCGGCCAGAGGGCGGTTATCCGGCTGTGCCGCCCCTGGTCCCCACTCGGAGACCCACGGGAGCCAACTGTCCCATTTCTCCAGCAAGCGGGCGGCTGCCGGAGCGATCGCCTCGCCGAATTCCGTGCGGGCCCAATCCAGATAGAAATCGCCGGTGACATCGCGGCGGTATTGCTCACCGGCATAATCGGCGAATGCCGGGCCGCCGCAGTTGACTTTGCGGACATAGTTGCCATCGCTCTGCTCGATCACGATGCCATTGATGATCGGCGTATTCGGGTTCGAGATGAAGTCGATCACCATCTGCCCGTCAGCAACCTTGACATCCGAATACCCGGTCACCAAGACATGGCCCAGCCCCCCCGCGCGACCGGGCACATCCAACTTGGATTCTACCAATTGTCCCTGGATCTTGATATCAAAAACCCGCTGACCCGGTTTGGATGCGCCCCAGTCGCAAAACTTCAGGGTGACCCGGTAATTGCCATTGGGCACCTTGAACCGGTAAGCGCTCATGCCCTGGCGGCCATAGCGGTAAATGGGATCCTCGCCCTTGCTTCCGTAAATGGTTGATATCAGCAACTGCGGCTGCTTTTCCTCGGGATCATGGAAGCGCGTGTAACGCAAATAGCCGGTATGGCTCCCCCCGACCGCCCCCTCGCCATCAGTTAGAGGCACAGGCATGGGGTTGCGGTAATCCCGCCAATTCTGCTGATTCCACCCTGCTTGCGCCAGGGCCGCAGCCTGCAGGGTGATCGGCTGAGTCCGCCATTGCAGGCCGATCAATCCGGTGCAGTTGTAATCGCGGGCCAGCTTGGCATCCGCCCGCATCCAACCGACCTTGAGCACCGATCCCAGGAATTCTCCATCATTCTCAAACCACGGTATGGCCCACTTGGGACGTTGCAGGTCCTTGTAGGCGGGATCGATGGGGTCGCGGCCGCCGTCGGGCCCGAGGCTGCTGAAAATGATATCCTTGGGCAGGTCGCGGTCGAGATGATGGAATTGCTCCCCAACGTTGCCCCATCCGGAGATCGCCAAGCGGAATGGGTCCCCCAGGTTGCGCAGCGCCTGGCGGGCGATCTGGAGTTCTTTGAGCAGGGCCGGATAGTTCAGCGCCTCGGTCTCGGCGGTCCACAGCCAGTAATAATCCAAGGGGTGGGTTTTCATGACCCGGCGGAAGATGCCTTCGTAAATCCGGAGCACCTCCTCATCACCGGGCTTGAAAGTCGTGTCACCCTTGATCTGGGGCGGATCGGCTTGCCAATCCTTGAAAGCTGGACCGCCGCAGTTGATCTTTTTCAGATAGTCTTTACCTTGGAGAATGATTCCGGCGATCGCAGGGTGCTCAATCTCCGGTGTGAAGCTGATAACCAGTCTGCCATTCTCCACGAGCACATCCTTGAAGATGCAATTCAGAGGCTGGCCCCTGCCGGCCTGCTTGAACACATCAAAATGTTCGAGCACCACCCGGGATTGCAGGGACACGGTGAAGACCCGGAGATCCGCGGCGTTCTTCCAGTGCTCCACAAAACGCAATTCCACGCTGTAGCTGCCGTTGGGCAGGTGAAACACATATTTCTCCAGGGCGTAGCGGACTGATTGATAGACGGTCTCCTCGTCCGCACCCGGGATATTCACCGCGTGTTCGGCCGTCGAACTGGCTGGCCCCACCAGGACGCACTCCGGCAACTCTTTGCCGGCTTCCGGGTGGTTTTGCAGGAGACGGTTCTTCAGATCCTGCGGCAGGGTCATGGGCGCCTCGGTGCCGACGGCGGTTCTCACCCCGACCAGTCTTGCCAAGCTGAAGGCCCCTGCAAACATCCGGCCCGTGCGATTGAAAAGTTCGTTGCATTGTTCCGGTGTCTGCGGCCGCGGGCACAGACCGGTCATCACTTCCGAGCCGAAGCCGTCGCGCTCGAACAACTGCGACGCCCCCAGGCAGAATTGGCTGGTTTTCTTGCTGGCATGGCCCCACGCCCCGCTCAGGGTGTTCTGATAGTATGACGGATAACTGGCTTTCACCGTCCCATCCGCCGCGACATCCTCAGGCAGCCCGATCCAGACGGTCGGCTCGGCGTAGGGTTTGCCGTCCGGATAGGTGTGGAGACCCATGAAGTTCATCCGCATTTTGGCCAGTTGGGCAACATGCAGCTTGTAGTCATCCTCATCCCACCAATCGGGCCCGACGGCAAAATCATGGAATGGTTGGATGCCCCGCACCTCGAAAAGCGGGCGACGGACACTATCGAAACCATCTAACCGGAGTTCTGTGAGTCCGTCCGGGATCGTGTCGCCATGCAGGTAGAACCGGATGCCCAGACTCTCGATGAACTCATACGCCCCATAAAGGCAGGCGGTGGGAGAGCCGCCGGCGATCACCAGCAGTTCATTCTTCTCCAGAGCCGAGGATTTCAGGGCATATTCCTGCACGCCCAACTGGCCGGGCAGGGCTGCTGAAAAACTTTTCAGCCATTCATCGCCTGCCACCCCGATCGCGATTCCGCGCTCACCCGCAGCGACTTTGCTGACCGATCTGATGTGCAGGAGAATTCCCGTCCGCAAGAAGACGTAGCGGCGGACCTCCCGGGCGGCGAAACGCTCCTGCACCGACGCGGATCTGGAAATCAGGATCGTGCAGGAATCATCCGCACCAACCCCAAGATGGCCGGCATTACATGACTGAGGCGTGGCGACCATGCCGATAGCGGCAGTCGAGGTGCCACGGAGAAAGGAGCGGCGGTTTATTGTTCGAGGTTTCATGATATATCTAACGCCGTGAGCACTCGAAGGTTGATCTTTCACATTCCCCATTCATCTCGATGCTCCGACGGAAATTGGAGGAGCCAATGCCCTGGTTTCCGGTTTGAGTCACCACTTGTGATCGCTTGGCCATCTCTGCGACCTGGCGCGCTTCCTCCACCGTATGGGTCAACGGCCTTTCGCAGTAAACATGTTTGCCGACCTGCATGGCTGCCCTGCAAAGGACCGCATGCCAGTGGTCGGGTGAGGCGATTCCTATCATTTGATTTGCAAAGCGTTTTGTCATGGGGAGCCATCACTCGACGTCTTCCACCGTCTTGCCCATGTATTGCAGGCCGACAGTTGTCCGACTGCCTTTCAACGGCGACCAAGGTGCGATGCGATAACCCTCCGGCTGGAAGGTGATGCCGAAATATCCGTTGTAGAGCGCGTTGAACGCGTGATAGCAGTCTGGCAGAAAGCCCTCGCCGCCGGATTTATTGCCACTCCAATCATGCCATTCTCCGCGCACCGGGTCGCCACGCTTGCCGGCCACGCCGCCGTTGAAGAGCCCTTCGCCATACGACTTGATCAGCGGCCACAACATGGCGTCCGCCTCGGTCCGGCGACCCGTCTGATACATTGCCTGGATATACCAGTAGGCATAACAGGGCGCGGCTCCTCCATTCAGATACTGTTGGAACTTGTTGTCCACGGCATAATCGGAAGAGGGAATATTGATCAGGCAGTTGGGCATGCCCAGATCGAAGCGATGGAATCCAACCTCTTTGAACTTCGCCTGCAAACGATCCAGGATCTTGTTCGCCTCCGGCTCCGGTACCAGCCCGTAAATGATGGCCATGCCGTTGACCCAGGGGAACCAGTAATCGTGCAATTTCCCATCCTCGGTCTTCCATCCGGCAATCACGCCCGTTTCCGGATTGAAAAGAGCCGGATAATAGGCCGCGCGAATCCGGTTGGCTTGGTCGCTGAAGCGTTTGCTTTGTTCATTCCGACCAAGTAGCGACTCCAAGTCCGCTAGATATTGGAATGCCCGGAAGCCCAGCGCATTGCCGTAGGCGGATTTCCCGCCGTCACGGATGACATCATACCAACCGCCGCCCCGGGTGGATTTGATCGTTTGCAGCAGTCCATCGCTACCGGCGGTTTCCTCCATCAATGTTCCCAACCGTTCGAGATACGGCAACCAGCGGCGCAGTTGTTCCACCTCGCCGGTTTTGCGGACGACCGTCCAGGCCGCGTAGATGAGCGCGGGTTTGGTATCCAAGGTGGTGTTGTATCCGCTGTTGGGGTCGAGCATATAGGCGGGGCCGCAGTCATGTGCCCAGGTGCCTGCGAAATAGGTGTCTAACGACCGCCGCAGCAGATCACAGGGATCGATGCCGCCGGGTAGGACGGGCAGCCATTGCGCCATTTCGGCATACTCGAACATGCAGAAGCCACAGTTGATGCTGGTGATGGAATTGCCTAGCAGGTCGGTGTCCGGGCGAAACGGCATGCCGTTGAGGGCGTAGCGACTCAGCCCGGCCAGGCGCGGCTCTTTGGCGGTCAGCGCGGGCACCGGAGTGACGTGCTGCACGCTCCAGCGCATCACCCCTTGCCGGACGCCGGGTTTGATTTCAACCAAGCCGTCGGGACGGGTGGGAAAATCGTCGGTCAAATCGAAGTAGGACCACCAGGTCTTGCCGAGCGCCTGGCATTCGGCGGCACGCTCGAAGAAGCCCGCCATGGAACCCGGCGCAGACTCCACCAACACCGCGCCGCAATCAGGCGCTTGAAGCAGGCAGGGCAGGCCGACCAGACCAAGTTTTCCGGGGCGATAATACGGCGTGATCGGCGTCTGGCCGGCATCCAGGTCGAAATGGATCACCCCCGGACGAACCATCATCGCGTGGCTGGCTTCCTTCGTGACGGCCATTTCCACCTCCTTGGCTCCCACTTTGATTTCCCAGTTCATCCACAACCCATCTGCTGCCTCGAAGGGACCGTAGCGCATCACGTTGCCATCGCGTTTCAAGCTCGCTGCCGGCAGTGCCTTGACGGGACGGTATGCCGGCGTCACGCGCGGCTGGATGCCATCGGTGCCTTTGACACCCAGCAGGTTGATGTCCAGCTTGCCTTGGCCCTCGCTATCCCAGGCGAGGCAAGTGATCTGCGGTTGAGCGCGTGAAAAGACGAGTTTTTGCCACGGCGAGCGGATTTCAATCTCGTCGGCCCGCTCCTCGATTTGCACCTGATTGTCAGATTTGGCAATCAGCAGCGGTTGAACATCCCGCAATCCCGGTGCGGATTCGATTTGGGGACGAATCGCATCGCCCTCGCCATAGACTTCGATCTCACTCAACTGGGTGAAGTTCGAATGGGATGTGGTGGCAGATCGCTCGATAAACAGACGGAAGTTATCCGCCGCCACCGGCGCGAATTTGAACTCCATCACCATAGTCATGGCATCGGGCTTCTGATCCTTCACCACAAACAGATCCTTCAGCGAAATCCCATTGTCCGGGCTGTATTGCCCGCGGAAATCAGTGGGATAATTCTCCACGCTCGAACAGCGGACGACCACGCGATTGATCATGCGTGGTCCGGCAAAACCAATCCACGCCCAATGCGGGTGTTTGCGGTCCACCTGGGAGATCCAGCGATTGCCATGTGGAAGTCGCTGGGTTGGATCGGTCACATACCTGCCATCAGTCAGTTGCTCCGGTTTGCATTCAAAATCGAAGCCACCGTAGGTAGCGTCGTTGCGACCAAACGCGCTTAACGAATCCACCGAGACAAAGCTTCCCTCCGAGGCAAAGGCGACGTTCCGTTCCGCAGCCCACAGTATGGGGGAGAGCCCGAACATGAGTAGTGGTAGTATTTCTTTCATAAGGTGTGATGCAGTCAGCAAAGTGAAATAGTGGCCTCTTGCGCCCATTGTTGGTAGGATTCAGTCAATATATACTCGGCTTTTGCTACGGGAATATCATTGGGTTCGCGTCCGGCGGCCCGGCAGAGGCCGCGTGCGAGCAGCCGTTGGAAGTTCGGGATGATTCCGAAAGAGCCATTCGAATCAGGTCCTCGCCCGCCGACTACCAGCAACTCGAGTCCCTCGCCACCAGTCGCCTCCGGGTCCGCCGCCGCCACCAGACTCAGCGAGGAGTCGGCTGAGGATACAAGGATGCGGAACTGAGCGAGATGACTGGCACTGGAAGGCCTTGGGGGTGTTACGATCACGGCAGTGGTGAGGATGTTGGTCATTCAGGGTATTGGAGCGGAGGCCTCGAGGCGGCGGTCTGCTCCGGGCGCATTCCTGGTCGGAGGAGTGGAAACATTGAGTATTATTGGGAGGGCTCTGGGGATCGGTTTGGGCCTCGCGCCGAACGGGCGTGACCTAACGGCGATGGAGGGTGGCAGATGCAATCAAAAGCTGCGTTCGAATCCCGACACCTTCGTTTTTCAAACACCGTCTGTCATTCGACCGCTTCGCGTCACATGGCCATTCTTTGCCTCAGGGGAGACTGCCGTTGCGTGGCTGCGGATCGGGTGCCTCGCGCAAGACATCGGGGAGGCGCTCAAGCGGAATTGTTCTTGATTTTGTGCCAGGAAGATCAAAGATCCCCCCCGTCGATTTCTGGATCGGGATCTTCGAGCTTGTCGTTACCGGCATTCGAGTCGCCCGGATCAAGAGACTTTTCAGATCACAACCTGCTCCAAATCCACCAACCCTGTAATATGAAGTCCTCCTCCCAGCCAGACTTGAGGCGGAAACCCTCTTTTCTGATGCGACCCGATTCGATCACAGCGTCTGAAACCTCCCCGGTTTCCAAATTCGATCCGTGGGAGCTGTCCACGGAATATCGTGGATACGACCGGGAAGTATTCGAGGGCGCGACCATTTTGTTGCCTGAGCTGGCGATTTTCGGCTGGTTGCACTTTCACGCGGCATTGCCGGGAGCCCTGCAACCGGATCGGCATGAGGGGCTGTATGAGATCCACTACATGCGCCGTGGTCATGTCAAATGGTGGGTGGAGGACGAGAAGCATGAATTTTCCACCGGCCGTGTCTTCATCGTAAAGCCTGGCGAGCTTCATGGCGGGGATGAGGACTCGCTCCAGCGGTGCGAGCATTACTGGCTGCGGATTGGTTTTCCCAAGGGCAAGGCCTTGCCAGCACTGACCAGCGCTGAGACCGCTCGGATGAGATCTCACTTCGAATCCATCCGCTTCCGCAATTTTGTGGCCACGCCTGAGGTCGGCGAGTTGTTCGTCCGGATCCACAATGAACACCGCTTCGGTTCAATGCCGCATGGCGTGACAATCGCCCGCGCGATGTTGCACGCATTGCTCATTACCGTTTTGCGGGATCATGACCGCTGCATTGCCGCGTCGAGCCAGCAGCCTTTGCTTTCATGGCGGGTTCGCCGGGTGATAGAACTGATGCAGCAGCGGATGTGCGACCCGGACCTGCGGATTGATTCCATAGCGGCTGAAGTCAGGGGGGGCACCGCCAGTCTGCGTGCCCGCTTTCGCTTGGAGACCGGTCTTTCCATGCACGATTTCCTGCTCCAACACCGGATCGAGGAGGCAAAGAAACGCTTGGACGATTCCACACTCGGAGTCACTCAGATCGCTTATGATCTGGGATTTTCCTCCAGCCAATATTTCGCCACCACCTTCCGGCGCTTTGTCGGAATGGCACCGGGAGAATTCCGCCGCAAACACGGTTCGTCCCAACCGTAATCCGAATTCATTGTGGAGTGCCGGGAATCTTCGTGAGGCGGGGAATCCGCACCATCACAGGTCGGCGCGATCGATTTGCGGGGAGTGGAAAATCTCGATCCGGGCCGTGTTCTGAACGCCTGGTTCCCCGTATCCGCCACCAACCCTGGCAACACGGCCCAACGATTCGTCTCCGGCCAAACCGTCGTCGAGCGGATCAGCCCGGGACCCGTTCCCATGCCGTGAGATCATCGTCATTGTTCAAAAATCAATGACATCGGGAATCGAACGCGGTGTGGCTTGCTTTCCATTATACGTGGACTTGAAAAATCCAAGCCGTTGGGAATTCCAAGCCGTTCCTGACGTAAGAGCATGAACTCCCCCCGTCAACCTGCCCCTCAAGTTTCGCCCTGCGCCAAGGGCGGCTTTGCTTTGATCGTCACGCTCTCGCTGATGATCCTGCTGACGATCCTCGCCGTCGGCCTGCTGACAGTTTCCAGTATTTCCCTGCGCTCGGCTGGCCAATCCGGAGCCATGGCCACGGCAAAATGCAACGCTCGGCTGGCGCTGCTGCTCGCGCTCGGCGAACTGCAAAAGCAAGCCGGCCCCGACACCCGGGTGACGGCCCGTGCGGACGTGCTCGACGAGAAGAACCCACCGGTCCTCGGCGTGTGGAAAAGCTGGGAGGGCACCGACCATGTGACCGGCGGACTAACTGCCGGACGGCCATTGTCACCTGGTGACTATGCAGCCAAGAAGAGGGCCCGATTCCTCGCCTGGTTGGTTTCCGGTAGCACGGCATCCACGGTTCCAGATACCACCGCAGCAGCCGCCAAAGTGACTTTGGTAGGTGCCGGTTCGGTGGGTGATGGCGAGGAACGCTTGAAACTCCAGATTCACTTGGCCCCATCCTTGGTCACCGCCAACGGCCAAAATGGCGCCTATGCCTGGTGGGTGGGTGGAGAAAACCAAAAGGCCCGCTTGCCGCATCCCTACAATCCGCCCTCGGACAGTGCTGCACGCTGGACGGTGCATGCCAAGTCACACGCGGTCGCGGATCCCGCGCCATTCCGGATGGATGCTCTGCTGAAAGATGCCACACCTGCCGCCAAAGCAGTCACCCTGCCCCAGGGCGACTTGATCGCCACCCAGGGCAAGTTGCCCGCATCCAGCGAGTTTTTCCATGATCTCTCTGCGGTATCCGTCGGACTGCTGACCAATACCGCCACCGGCGGCTGGCGCAAGGACCTCTCGCTGCTTACCGAAAAATGGGACGAGCAGCCAAGCTCCAATCTCCCCTTGTTTCGTGTGACTCCGAGTCAGGACCTCAACTTCACCCGGCCCACGACCGGAAATCCGGTGGCCGGACGTTCCATGCTCTACCCGTGGGCAGCCTACCGCGGAGGCGCCGCAGATCCTCCGATCTATCGGCATGGTCCCGTCACAAGCTGGGAGAACCTCAAGGATTACGCTACGGCCTACAAGCGCATCTCCGCCTCATCGTCCGGGCGCGCCACCATCCCCACGCAATCCACGGGGATCATGGACATCCCTAACACCTTCCAGTTCCTGCACAAGGTGCGTATCCTGCCTGTGATGGCACGCATTCAATGCCTGTTTTCGCACTCCGCTGGCAATCCGCCACCTCCCGCAGCAGGCCAACCCGCCAATCCACCCGGCAGCCTGGAGCCGCGCCTCTTGATGACCCCCATAATCACCTTGTGGAATCCATATAATGTGGAGATCACAACTCCCGCCCTGTCGTTCGGTGTCAGCAACACCCCCGAGGCATTCCGCTATACGATTGATGGGAGAGCCAACAAGAACTATAACAGTCTGCGGAATAATGGACTGAACAACCAGCCCTCACTTTCGACCGCGGTAGCGTCGAGCTACGCAATCGCCGCCGGCATCACTCTTGCACCGGGAGAAACCCGCGTTTTCAGCCCCACTTCCCCCACCCCGGTGCCGGCCGACACTCTCATCAATCTGACGCCCGGATACCGCAGTGGCGGCGGCCACTATTTTCCCGTTCTGGACGACAGCGGCAAACCCTTGGTTCTATCCGGTTCCTCGAACATCAGGGCGGACGCGAAGTTCGATACCCAATACGATGATCGCGGTGCCGGCATAGGCGTCTATATTGACATGTCAGTGACCGGAATCTGGGCCCTGGCCTATCGGATGGTCTATACCCCTGCCGTCGCCAATGTGATCTACAAACCACTGACCCAACTTGCCGAAGGCACACTCAGTCAGGGGCTCACCAATCCCACTCCTTTTCTATCCACGATGTTCGGAGCCCGCATGGCCAGCAATACCCATCTTCCGGCCAAAGGCCTCGTCCAATCCAGTCCGCTGGTCAACTACACCGCCATGGGTGGCAAGGACGTGGCGGAATCCACCATCGCCCGCCACTACGGTGGAACCGGCCATCCGGTCAACTGCCCCTTCGACTACAGTTTCATCAAGCACACGGCAGGCGGAGACAGCTACCTGCCAAACGCCGACCCCACCGATCACGGCTACATCGTTACCGGCTTCCAGAGTTCCAACGGACTCTCCAGTTGTGTCATCAACGAACTCCCCACCCGCCCGCTCCAGTCCCTCGGAGAGCTTCAGAACTGGGATCTCCGCTACGAGAATCCCATCCCGCCCTTCGCGCTCAACCTGATTGGAAATTCGGATGCCAGCCCGCTGCTGCCCGCAAGCTCCGTGATCAATGCCGCGGATTCCTCATTGTCCGACAATCTCCAGCATGACGATTCCTACTGCGCCAACCACCTCCTGTTCGATGACTGGTTCTTTTCTTCCATTGCACCGAATCCGAACGATTACGGCACCTCCGGAAAGAACCTTCAGGAGGCGTTCACTGAATTCATCAGTGGCGATACCGCACTCGGCAACCACTCGTATCAGCCCCTCGCGGCGGACCTCATCTTCGCCAGCGTGAACTCAGCCAATGCCACCCAACTCTACACGAATTACGTCAAACCCGCCGACTCCTGGAAGTCCATCGCATCGCGTCTGGAAGTCGAGGGCATGTTCAATGTGAACTCCACCTCAGTCACCGCGTGGCGTGCTTTGGTGGGCCATGCACGCAGTCAGAAAGTGCCGTTCATCAGGGACACCGGGACGTCATGGGGCGTTGACTCCTCGCAAGAGACGGACTACGCGGTCTCGCGCTTCAGCACCGCCGGTGACACGGCCGCGGGGTCCAGCGGTAGATCCGGGCTCTTCAGCGATGCCACCCAATTCGCTGGATACCGCGTCCTCGATGGCAAGCTCCTCGACGCATTCGCACTTGAAATCGTCAAACAGATCCGAACCCGCGGCCCGTTCCTCTCCCTCTCGGAATTCGTCAATCGCCAACTCTCCTCCGGAAACCTTGCTCTCACCGGCACCATTCAGGCCGCCCTCAACGAACTGTCGAAAAGACCCGGCACCAACCCCACCGCCGCCATCGATTCCTACCTGAGCGCCAACCACGTGCCCGACGCCAGCGCCGTGCCCGCGATGGCCAACCTTGCGGAATACAGATTCCCGGACGCAGCAGCAGGAAAATCCGTATATGGCCTGCCTGGCTGGACCCGTCAGGCCGATGTGCTCCGACCGCTCGCTCCAATTCTCTCGGCACGGGACGATACTTTCAAAATCCGCTCTTACGGCGATGCGCGCGACGGCAGGGGCAATATCATCGCCCGCGCTGTCGCCGAGGTCACGGTTCGCCGCACGAGGGACTACGTCGATCCGCGCGACCTGCCGGAACTCTCGACTCCGCCCGCGAAGACTGTCAACAAAACCCTCGGCCGCCGGTTTCAGATCATCTCCTTCAAATGGCTTGCCGCGGGTGAAGTTTGACATCGCCTTGTCCCAAGCCCCAAAAAAACCCATCATGCGCCTGTTCCTACCGCAGCACTCCGTCGGAGAAGCCGTGAACTTTCTCCGCTCCGGGTGGCACCATGGCAGCGCACTCGGTGAGAATGTCCCGCGCGATGAACGCCGAGAAGAACTGCAGCACGGCGACGATCAGCAGGGCGTAGCGCAGGGCGAACGTATCCGAGACATAAAAGGCCAGCAGAATGAACATCACGCAACCGCTCGCCCGACCGATGTAGTATCCGAATTCCTGATTGAAGATATAGGCGTATTGATTCCGATTTTCAATCGCGCTAACGGTATCGATCACCAGCATTTGCATCGTGAAGTAGGCGATATCCTGCAGCGGACGGGCCAGCAGCAGGCACCCCATGAAAACCAACACTCCGGTGCCGTTGAACATCAGCGCGTTGGGGACGGTCCCGATCACGAACAAAGCCAATCCCAGCGTGTAGAGATAAATCCGGTGCTGCGGACCGGTCGTGCGTCCTATGATATAGAGCACGATGGCGGATAGGACGGCGCCGGCGGATTGGATCACGCCGATCGAGCCTTCCTTGCCCACCAGGCGCATGATCAACATCGCGGGTGCGGTGACAATGTATCCCGACGTGAGGCCACGCAGAATGGCGACACACTGGAGTTTCCGCCACAAGCGATGATAGCGAAAGAAGACGAACCTCGTCGGCGGCGGGCTCTGAAACCCGCCTTGGTGGACGAGGATCGAGGCGAGGACCGCCAGCAGGAAAACCGCCGCGGCTACAACCTGATAGGCATGGTTGATGACGCCACCGAACCATTCGTGGCGACTCCATGCGGCAATGAAGGCTCCAATGCTCAGTGGCACGACGATGGCGATGTTGGTCGCAAAGAAATTCTCGATCCCGTAATAGTAGTTCCGGTTCGAATCATCGGTGGATGAAAGGGCGAGGAAATCCCGGTTGGCCCAGTAGAGTCCGAAGGACATTCCCATGACCAGGCCGGCGGCAGCAATGCCACCCAGCCTGAGCGTTCCCAGCGACATCATGAGGATCATGGAGATGCCGCTGAGGAGCATTCCAATTGAATACAAGCTGGCGATTTTCACGTGCCGCATCAACAGCCCGTTCAGATAGAACGTGATTGGGATCCCGGTATAAACGGCCAATTGATAGGCCACCACCATTTTGACGTCGTTGGAATTACGCATCACATAAGCCCCGACGAAGATCTCGATGACAGGCAGGACGAAGCCGTAAACGAGGTTCGTGAGCAGGAGTATCCGCATATCGCGCGGATAGGAGAGGAAGTGTCTGAATTCGTGGAGAAGGCTTTTCATGGGGATTCGCGCAGTGTTTGCAGAATCTGCCGGATTGAAAAGCTCGCACCGCACACCACGCTGTCGGAAGCCCCGTAATACATCGTCAGCAGATCGCCGTCAAGGATGTGGCCGTTGGTGAACACGACGTTGCCAAAAAATCCGGTGCGCTCGTAGGTGGCGAGCGGCTCCATGATCGGCGCATGGGACCGTGCGAGAACCTTCCACGGTTCGTCGATGTCGAGGAGCAGGGCACCCAGGCAGTAGCGGTGGTTCTCGTCCGCTCCGTGGTAGATCTCGAGCCATCCATCCGGGGTGCGAATGGGCGAGGCACCCGCGCCGACGCGGGCGCTGTCCCATGCTCCGCGGCGTGAGTGGGCGAGGCAGCGATGATTTCCCCAGTGTGCCAGGTCGTCCGACTCCGCGATCCATATGTAGTTGCCGCCCAGGGTTGGGCTGCTGGGGCGATGCAAGGTGTAGTATTTGCCGTGGATCCTCTCGGGAAAGAGGGCGCAGTCCTTGTTGTGGGCAGGCAGAATCATCCCGTGGCTCACGAAGTTCTTCCAGTCGCGGGTGCTGCGCATGCCCACTCCGACCCCATGCGTGGAGACCTGGGTGAAGGTGAGATAATAGGTATCACCGAGCTGGGTGATCCGGCAGTCTTCGATTCCGAATGTTTCAAGGTCGCCCTTGCCAGTCAGAGGCGGATATCCGTTTTCATGGAACCGAACGCCGTCATCGCTGCTGACGAGGCGCAGATGGGACAAGGTTGTGAGATACTCGACATCATCGTATTTGAGAGTGCGGGGGTCTGAAAGGTCGAGAAGCGGATCCGACTGGTCGAACTCAAGGATCCTCTGAACGCCGTTGGCATCGATGATCGGGAAGGAGATGGAGCCGGTCTTCTGCTCAGGCCGCTCCGCCACCCTGAGCAACAAGTGGGTGCGCCCTTCGAAACGGAAGGCCCCGGGATTGAGCAGGCATTCCACCTTCATGCCCGGAATACTCGGCGCAATCGCAGATGGCAGCAGGATGGGATTTTCCGTAAATCGTTGCGCGATGTCCGTGGTTCGAGGTTCTCTAATCGCTGTCATATATGTGGAAAGGATCGGAATTTGCAGGATCATTCGTGGTGGTAATCGATGACGACACCATTCACGAGAGTGTGGGAGCCCTCGTGGACCAGCACTCCGTCGTGCGGGACCAGCACCAGCACCCGCGCGGCGTCAGGTGCCATCGTGATCGGGGTCTTGCCCTGTACGGCGCGGGCCACGAAACAGTGGTCCGCAGCGTCGTAAATGTCCACGGCGGCCGGCCCCACCTCAATCTCGACGGATTTTCCCTCTCGATGCGGGTTATAGATCAGGCTGGTGGGATAGGCAGGCGCGTGGAAGTAGTCGGTTTTCAACAAGTCCCAACGGAGAACGGCCTCCACGTTGGTCGTCGCAACCAGTCCGCCGAATTGCCCTACGTGAGCGCTACCGTAGAGTCCGAGGTCCGTCGTGACCGAGGTCGGACGATAGAGCACGATGGGCACGGTCGAGTTCTTCAGCAGGTCGAACCAGGAGGTCACCAAATCCCCGGTCGCAAAGGGCCCGGTTTTTGATTGGTAGGAGATGGCCATGGCATCCACGCGGAGTTGGTCGCGTCCCTGCGGATTGGCGGAGGAATCGGTGCTGGCCACTTTGACATAAAGCGTGCCTTGCCAGCTTTCCGGCACTTCGGCCGTTTTGGCGGGGATTTCATTAGGCACTTGGGATCCGTTTCCGGAAATGGTGAATGCCGGTGTAAAGGGACCCTGGGGCGAGTTCGCGATCGAAAACGCGAAGTGGTTCCCGCCGTGCCCGCCATCACGCCGATCCGCCGCCACCACCAACCAACGCTGACTTTCACCCGGCAGCGGGATTTTCCAAACATGCTCCAGGCGCACGGACCCGGCGACGGGCGTTTCCTCGATGACTTCCACATCCAGCGGTGATTCACGGCAGTAGTGGGTCGAGGCGGAATTGCCCGCGACGATTTTGCCCGCCAATGATTGCTCGCCTGCAACCATGACGGTGGAGGCCCCGCGTTTCCACTTCCGCATGCCCTCATAGGCGACGACGGCGCCTGGATCATATTTTGCGGCCCAGTCATGGCTCGATTGGTGCTCCGCATCGTGAGCGTTCGGGTAAAAGAGGCGGGCGGCATTGGCGGCATTGAGCAGCCATTTTCCAAGGTCGTGCGCGTAGCGACCATCGTAACGCGCCACCGGTGCGAGCGTGCCGGCAAATTGGAACGTGTTCATGGCGAACGCATAGCCGCCGCCGTCGGTATTGCTGCCCACCAGCCCGGCAATATCGAGGCCGTTCCAATTGCCGCAGAGCACACCCCAATGCGGCCGGGCTTGCGGGGCTGGCTTGGGCTCGAAGCACCAATTCAGCAACTTGGAGACCTGATAGTCCCGCCTGAGTTCCGCATTCATGCGGGCGGCGGTGAGCGCGGCGTATGGAAGGAGCACTTCATACAGCGGATTGGCCTCTAACGGTTTTGTTGTCAGGGCCCGGATCGCCCAGTCTGCCGCCGTCAGGAACCGCTCGTCCTTGGATTTCAACCAGGCGGCGTATTCGATCCACGCGATCCCCGCCGCCCCCTCCGGTTCGATGCGGATGGAGTTGTCGCAGGGTTGCATCGTCCGGAGATTGAGCCCGGTGTGGTCGAAATCCGGCAAGGCCGGTGGAGCCACGCGTCCGCCGAGGGCCACGCATCCGTCATACCATTTGGCGGCGATGCGTGTCATGAGATCGTCACGACGTCGGTCGCCGGGATAAAGCGCCCCGATTTGGATAAAGAGCACGTTGGGCAGCACGTCATACCAAAACGAATTCCCCGAACTGCCGCCGATCCAATCCAGGAAAATTCCATCCTGCGGGCTGTGGAAGTTTTCCGCCATCGCGACCCAGTCGGTGCCGCGGAAATCCCGCATGTCCATGCCAACCAGCGCTCCGCTGACAATCGCGCCGAATAGATTGATGCTTTCCGGACCCGCCTGGTTCCCGATATAGGCTGGCATCCAGATCATCTTGCGGCTCTCGTCCGTCCAGCGGATCAGCGGCAGATGCTCGCCCTTTTTATCGAAATCGAACGCGAACGCAAGGTAATCGCGCGTCACCTGCGGCCAGTCTCTCATCGCATAGGGGCGGGGTAGCTTCGGCATTTCAGCCACGTGCGAAATGGCCTGTTGATTCCCGGCATGGGCCGCAGCCTGCAGGAACGCTGAAACCGCCAGAGGGACGGCCAGGGAAAGTACCCGGACAGCAAGGTGTTTGTATCCATGGCGCCGCCGGCATCTCAAGTTGCCGGGTTCTCTTCTCAGGCTTTTCGTCTTCGGTCGGGGCACATCCTTGATTATCATCTGATTCGAGGGCTGGCGTTCAATCTCCGCTGGTGACAATAATCGAACATGCCCTCATGACCGGCCATGTTCAGTCCCGGCCTGCAAGCACGCACGGACCCGTTCGCCACCGTGGTTAGCCGGGGTGCTTCGCGAGCAAGCGCACCCGCTTGCTGATGGCCTGCGGTGTGCAGCCGGGGTTCTTGGCACATGCCTGCATGGACTTCTGTTTCTGGTTGAGCAGGATTCGCCAGGAGACCTGAATGATGAACAAATCATGGATGCCAACCTACCACTCGCCCTTCAACCTCGAACCAAATGCACTGCAATGACGCGGTTACATCACCTTGAACGTTCTCCTGAAAAAAGATCTTGCGAAGATCGCGGTATCGTCAATAATACCTGCGTGTATGCGGTCATCGACACATGTGTCCTGGTATCGGCACTTCGCTCCAAGATTGGCGCGAGTTTTGCAATAATGCAGGCGATTCGCCGTGGTGACGTCAGGATCGCCCTCTCCGTGGCGCTCGCGATTGAGTATGAATCCGTCGCCCTGCGCCCGGGTCTTGTGCCCGCGCTCACCGCGAAAGAGATCGGGATTGTTGTCGATGTTTTGTGCAAACTCGCTCATCCACAGAAGATTTTTTACACCTGGCAGCCCTTCCTGTCCGATCCGGACGACGATCTTGTTATCGAGTTGGCGGCAGCAGCGGGATGCCCGTACATCGTCACGCACAACATCAATGATTTCAAGGGCTCCGAGTCTCTGGGGATTCGGACAATCACACCAGCTCAAGCACTTAACCTGATTTAACCATATGACCACTATGTCGATCCGTGTCCCGGATTCCCTCCACAACGCAATCAAGGATCTTGCGACCAAGGAGGGATACTCCATGAATCAATTCCTCATAACAGCAGCAGCAGAGAAGCTATCCTCTTTGGACACAGTGGATTATCTTCGGGCACGGGCTGAGCGTGCGGATTTGGCCGCATTTGACCGGATCGTGAAAAAGATTCCGAGTGGTCCTCCCGATCCGGGTGACGAGCTTCCCCCGAAATGCAAGAGGAGAACAAGACGCCGCATCTGACGGGCGATGACATTCCAGTTTCGAATGCACAGCTCAGATTTAGGCGCCCGCAGATGAGCTAGGCGTTGGCAGAGCAAAAGGGAGTGCCGAACGAATGGCAGGAAGCGAATTTCAGATTGCGCTTCAAGCGCTTTGAGTGTATCATAACGCGAAGCAATAACCAACATGCCGGTCATTTCGCCGTTTCATGAGATTGTCGTTGTTTGCACTCGCGCCTGCCCTCGCATTGACACTGCCGAATGCATGGGCCGTCACAGTGACGGCAAACTTCACCTCCGCCACAACCGTGCCGATGACTTCGGCGAGATACTCCGCGACCGGGAATACCGTGGACCTTTCCCTGGGCTTCGCTCCTGCTACCGGCACAACGCTGACCATAGAAAAATATTGAAAAGTCCGCGTGCAACCTATAGCACTTTTTTGCGCGCCCTCCGGTCCGGCCACCGGCTCTTTCAACGGCCTTCACCCAAAAAGCAATTTCTTAGCATCCATGAAGACAACGACAAAGATTCGCCGACCATTGGCAGTTGCAGCCTTGCTCTGCATCCTGCCTTGCAACGGCACCAATGCCGAGGTCTTTCCCATTGCGACCGACCCAGGTAGCGCCACCAACCCTGGAGGGGTCGAAATGTCAATCGGCCTGGCCTTCGACGGCGCCAACTACCTCGTCGCCTGGAGCAAGGACGTCAACGCCGGGTATCCGGTTCCAACCGACTTTGACATCTACTACGGCAGTTACATCCAGGACTGGCAGGTCCAGTTCGAGGTCAACATCGGGACCGTCGCCCTAACGGAGAACTGGCAGCAGGTGGGCCTGGACATGACCGTCCTGAATAACGACAACTGGAACCGGGCCTATCAGGAGATCAATTTCAAGGTGACTCGCGACAGCCTTGGCCTGCACCGGGCCATCAACTCGAATGTGCGGGTGGACTATGCCAAGCTGGTGCCCGATGCAAGCCAGCCGACATCGGTCCAGGCCGCCGTGCTGCGCGTGACGTTCGAGGCGGCCACCAAGGCGCTGCGAACCTGGTATAGCGAGACCAGCGGTGCCCAGACTCCCACCTGGCAATTGTTGCGCCAGGTGGACATTGATGCTGCGGGCAGCAACTGGAAGATCACCGCCGCGTCCACCTTCAGCGTGGGGATCGGCGGCTTCTCGGATGGCTGCAGTGTCACGCCGGGGCACGCGGTCTTCATCGACAATTTCCAGGCAACCTCGGCCATGACCCTGGCCGCCATCGGCACCTGGCGGCTGCAATACTTCGGCAACCCGGCCAATACCGGTAACGGCGCGGATCTCGCCACGCCCGATCACGATGGCATCGCCAACCTGGTGAAATACGGCCTCAACATCGCGCCGGGAGCCTCGGACGTCCGGTTCCAGCCGCCCGCCCAAATTCGGACTTATGCCGAGGGCAAACGGCTGGCGCTCGTCTTCACCCGTGACCCGACCCGCAACGACATCACCCTACAAGTGCAGGCGGCAGCCAGCCCCGAGGGGCCATGGACAACCGTCGCCACCAGCGCCAACGGGGCCGCCTTCACCGGCTCGGGCTTCGTAGGCGAAACCGCTGCCAGCGGCGGCCTCAAGACCGTGGAAGTCCGCGACACGGTGAACATCACTGCCGCCCCCCGCCGGTTCATGCGGGTTACAGTGACCCGTTGAAACCTAACCATCTGCTTCCTCCCACGCAACCAACATCCATGATCACATACCCGAAAAGCAAAGGCCTGGCAATCCGGTCGCTCCGGCTGCCGCGGATCTTCCTGGCAATGACGTGTGCGCTGCCTGCGGTGACGAAGGCGGACGATTTTCCACCTCCCGGCTTCACGGAGATGCGATCGGAGCTGAGTCCTGGCGGCAATTTCAAGATCGTCCGCTTCAACCGCGATCCGAACGACTATGAGCAAGGTTCGCAGCTTTGGCTGCAGTCTCTGAAGCCGGAGTTCAAGACCCAACTCCTGTTCTCTCACCTCAGTAGCGTCGCCTTGGTGATCAGCCCGGACGAGAACTTCATCGCGATCAACTACCACCGCGGCAGCGGTGTCGGATTGCTCCACGTCTTCTCGCGCGACAAGGACGGTTGGTTTCACGAGATCAAGAAGGACTTCCTCAATGTCACGGAAAAGCTGATGCGGACCCAGCTCAAACTCAAGCAGGAAATCGACCTCGATCACCTGTACTGCATGGCCGATTCCTGGTTGCGTGACGGGCTGTTGCTGGGTCACCTCGATGGCCACAAATCCGGCGCTTACCACGTCAGCGGCTGGTATTTCATCTACGACGTGAAAAACGACCGCTTCCTCTGGGACCTGTCGAAGATCAACCAAGGCACCTTCGGTTTGATCAAACCCCAGATCGAAAACAAATAGATCCATGGAAACACGCACACCGCTTGAGAAATGAGTCAGCATCACGGGGTTGCTCATGGTCTTGCCATTGAGCGATCTCAACGCTGTCCGGGTCTTGCCGATCGCGACCAACTCCGGGTCGCGAATTGGCCCTCAACGTGGCGTCGGGCGGCACCAATTAGCTGGTTGGCATTCAGGGCGGTGAAATCGATCATCCCCGTTTCCCCGCCCTCCGGACCGGCAACCGGCTCTTCCAACGGCCTTCGCTACCAAAGCAATTTCCTAGCAGTCAATGTCAGCAACAGGTCACGGCGGATTTTGGCGCGGGGCAACTGCCTTCGATCCGAGTTCCATACGCCAAAGGCGTTAAGCCGTCCAGCCCAGGGTTGCCGTCGCCAGACGGCTACCCTGGGACGCTTGCGAAGATGACCACGAACCGCAACGCGGTTCCGTCCGGCCGGCAGCGGTGCTCCTTGATTGATTGATGAGTGCCGAGTGGTGAGTGTTGATTCTTGACGAATACTGGCCAAGGGTCTTGCCGCTTTGTCACTGCGTCAGCCGGAACGGGGCGCTTACCCTCACAGTTCCCGATCCCGGCGGAAAATGAGTTGGCACTTTTTTGGCGTTTCAGACGAATTCGTGAATCATCCGCGCATGGGTTTGCGGGTGGCAGAAGTGCCGATGCGGTGTCATGTCTTGCTCTCACTTGATCATTGAATGTTGGAAGTTGAATGTTAAATGTTGAAATCTGCGGAATATGGAATGGTGTAGCCGCAGCTCTCCCGGTTGAGCCACAGCGGGGTGGCTAAGTCCCGGCGCTCGCTGCGGCCCAAACATCTTCCGGGTCGTCACCAGGATTCGGCGTTCCCGTTCTCGGCATCAGAACCCGGTGGGCGGGTGTGGCACCGGGAGTATCGTGGGCGCGATGAGGAGCCACCACATTCTTGTGGTGGTAGCGGAAGGGCGGCCCATGAGTGCGTGCCGAAGGCTCTGTTCATGGACGTTCCTTCCGCTCGAGCCAAAGCGGTGTGGCGGGCGGTGGTTAAGTCCCGGCACCGCCCGGAAGGTGCCAAGTCATGTTCCGGGATGCATGGCCAATTCCTTGTCAATTCAAGGTCCAGCCAGGAAGTGTGACCCTCCAGCGGACACTGGCGCTTTGCCTACGTTCCGGCTGCCCAATTTCGGAACCTATTGCCGCCCACCCATCCAAATAGTCATTGACTCCGCCCCCATGCGCTACTACATCTTCCCCGCCCCCAGCCACCCTAGTTTGGTTTAGCTATCCACTGGCCGAAGATCGGGGGTCGCCTCAGAAACTGACACGTCCATGACTCTCATCTCCGCATTGCGTCCTGTCTCGACTTGGCTGGCTGGGATTTTTCACGGGTGGGAATCCCGGGAAGCATTTGACGGCAAGCACCATGACCCCAATTCCGCCACGCCCTGCCGAAGTCATTTTCCAATGCTTCAAAGAAAATCTCCGAGGGCGGCCACGACCGTGCGTGCGCAAGGAAGATTTTCACGGCTGGTTGGTGGGCCGCTGGTGGTGAGCGCGGCGCTGTGCTGGTTGCCGCCCGCTGGCCATGCCGAGGAATGGGCTGCGGACATGCCGTTCACTTATCCGAACGCAAGCGACCTGTGGCAGCGCCACGTCGCGATACTCGCGGCGGTCAAGAAGATGCCCGACGCCAGGATCATCTTCATCGGTGACTCGATCACCCATTTTTGGGAGAGCAAAGGCAAGGCCGTCTGGGACAAACACTATGCATCCCGCAAGGCTCTGAACCTGGGCGTCAGCGGCGACCGGACCAACGGCTGCATGTGGCGCCTGGACAACGGCGAACTCGCAGGCCTCAAGCCCAAACTCGCCGTGATCCTCATCGGCACGAACAACACCTGGGGCGACGAAATGCCCGTCGATGCCAGTGCCCGGGGCGTCAAGATCATCGTCGAACTGGTGCGCAAGAAACTGCCGGACACGACGATCCTGTTGATGGGGATCTTTCCACGCGAGGACCCTAACACCAATGGCAAGTACAAGTTGCTCAACCAGGCTGTGAGCGAGATCAAGTTCGACAGCAAGGTCCACTATATGGACATCGGCAAACAGTTCCTCGACGACTCGGGAAAAATCGCCCGCGGGTTCGAGGGCGACAAACTCCACCTCTCGGCCGAGGGCTATCAGATTTGGGCCACCGCCATCGAGGCGGGTGTGGCCAGGGTACTCGGGGAGAAAAAGTAGCTGCCACCATCCTGCTGGCCAGGTAGCGCCCGCTCTCCGGTCCGCGCGCCGACGGTCTCGGACGATCTTCATGAAAGATGGTGCCCCAATCGAAAGTAAGAGCGAGAGGCCAGACATTCTGATCCGGCCCCCAGCCCCTCAACTCGAACCGCCAAACCGTCCCATCCGTGATGTGAGATGGGATCGGAAGCAGTCACACCAAAGCGAACTCCCGGCATTTCCAGTGAAAATAATCACGATGATTCACCTGTTGCTGATTGGCAGCGGATTCATGCAGGCACATGCGGATCCGCTTTCCCAAAAGTCGGTCTTGACCCTGGCGGAAAAGTCCGCCACTTGGCAATTGTCGAAATTACCAACCCGTGACTGGTGGACGTGGCCGGCGGATCATCCGTACGGGCAATACTGGTGGAGCTGGTGGAGTTGGTGTGACGCCCTGTATATGGCCCCTCCCACTTTCGCCAAGTATGCCGAAGCGACCGGTCAGCCACGGTACCTCGATAAAATGGATGTGTTGAACCATATCCCTAACACTCAATAAAATGTCCTTTCAATTTTGCACCCAATGGGGTATTCCGAATAATATCATTAACAAGACAACAATATGATTACCCATACCAAGCGAGTACAGAAAACGGGGTCATGGTGGGTTGGCGTGCCGTTGATGCTGGGCGCGGCATTGTGCGGCCTGACGTCAGCAAGCCATGCCGAGGAATGGGCGGCGGACAAGCCGTTCACGTATCCCAATCCAAGTGACATGTTGCAGCGCCACAACACGATCCTCGAGGCGGTCAAGAAGACGCCCGACGCCAATATCATCTTCATCGGTGACAAACCCAACACCACCGGCACACCCGGCACACAGTCTGCGGCACCCGGTCACCTCCGCCATTTCGACGCGAAGACCGTCGAGCAGGCACAGGCATGGCAGCGCGAGTCGGTCACCCTCATGGCGGTCGACAAGAAAATGACTGCTTTGTTAGGACAACGCAAGGCCGCCGGCCCGGAACAGGACTATGGAACGCCATTGAAGGCCAAAATCATCAGTCAGGCTGACAAGGGGAAGTTCACCCGCATCGAGGTGGAGTTCGATGTGTTCGACAATTGGCGGACACGCGCCATCGTGACCGTACCGAAAGAGGGCGGACCATTTCCCGCCGTGGTTTTCATCGAGGGCAAACCCGAGCGGCCCTACGAAAGCCCGACGGCGTGCGGGACCGTTCTTGCCGAGGCAGGATATATCACACTCTCGTTGGATGTTCAGGGCGACCGCACGCACAAGCCCGAACTCGGCGGCCACGAGCGCCTCGTGCCGGGCATCCGCGCCGTGGACTATCTATTGACAAGGCCGGATGTGGATCGGGAGAAAATCGGCGTGGCCGGCTTGTGCCGTTGGGGCGCGCTGGCGGTGTTCGATGCGCATCTCGATCCGCGCATCAAGGCGGTGGTCGCCGCAGCCTGTCTGTTCAAGGCCGCGCCCGGCGGCCGCTACTACGCGACCATCAACAACGATCCGCACGATTTCCGCGACTGTTATGCGATGCTGGCCCCCCGCCCGCTGCTGGTCCAGTTAGGGAAAGCCGACGCTTACCTGCCGATGTTCCCCAGCGAGCAAGACCTCGCGGATGCACGCAAGGCCTACGAGGTGTTAGGTCACCCGGAGTTGTTCGAAATTTTCTGGCATCCGGGCGGTCACCTGATCGAAGGCAGTTCCCTGCCGCCATTCTTCAAAAAGGCCTTCTCCAAGTGATGATGAACCATCCTTTGCAGACACCCGGTTTCGCTCTCATCGCAGGCTTGGCGGCCGTGGCTTCCGAAGTCTCAGCCGATGTGAAGCTGCCGCCCGTGTTCGCCGACCACATGGTGCTCCAACAACAGGTGAAACTCCCCGTCTGGGGCACCGCCGGTCCCGGCGAGGGGGTGACCGTGAAGATCGCCGGCCAGTCGGTTCTAACTACCGCCGGCAACGATGGCCGATGGAAGCTCGAACTGATGCCGCTGTCCATCGGGGATCCGTTGGAGATGACGGTCCAGGGCAACAACACCGTCACCTTCAAGGACGTGCGGGTGGGCGAGGTGTGGGTCTGCTGCGGGCAATCTAACATGGCATTGACATTGAACGCCACGAAGGATTCCGCCCGGGAAATCGCAGCGGCGAATTTCCCGAATCTGCGATTGTTCAACGGAACGGGCGGCCCGTGGACCCTTTGTTCGCCTCAGCCCGCCGCGCCCTTTTCGGCAGTCGCATACTATTTCGGCAAACACCTGCAAGAGGGTCTCGACCCGGTGCCCATCGGCCTCATCAACATCTCATTCTCCGGCACCGCAACCGAGGCATGGATGCCCCGCGAAAGTCCCGAGGCGGCGGTGATCCTCGGCCTGCGCCAGGAAAGCTATCGCCTGAACAATGCCAAGTATCAGGCAGACTTCGAGCGTTGGAAGATGGATTGTGAAAAGGCCAAAGCCGCCGGGCAACCTGTCCCGCCCGAGCCGCGCAAGATGAAGCGCACCGCGCCCGCCGGTATCGAAACGCCCGGCCAGTATTGGCCGCGGGTGGTGGCCATGGCACCCTATGGCATCCGTGGTGTGATCTGGTATCAGGGCGAGGCGAATTGCTGGTCCATCCCCGCCGCCGAGTATCAGCGGGTGCTTCTACCCGCCATGATCGCCCAATGGCGGCAAACATGGGGCCAGGGTGATTTCCCCTTCCTCATGGTCCAGTTGCCTAACTACAACTACCACCCACCCTACGATTCCAACACCTGGCCGGCTTTCCGTGAGGCACAGCAACACGTGCTCGATACCGTGCCCAACACCGGCCTGGCCATCACCCTCGACGTGGGTGACATGAGCAACATCCACCCTGTCAACAAACAGCCGGTGGGCCAGCGGCTGGCACTGTGGGCGCTTACACATACCTACGGCAAACAGGGACTGGTCTTCACCGGCCCGCGCTACAAGTCCGTGAGCGTGGAAGGCGACAAGGTACGGCTCACGTTCGACCATGTGGGTGGTGGGCTGACATGGCGCGATGGCAAGGTGACCACCGGGTTTGAGATCGCCGGGGCCGATGGCAAATACGTCCAGGCAACTCCACAGATCGATGGCAACACGGTTGTGCTGCACCGCCCGGAAGTGGCGTCTCCCGTCGCGGCACGCTATGGCTGGGGAGATGAATCGCTACTGACGCTGATGAACAAGGAAGGATTGCCCGCGTGGCCATTGCGCAGCAACCCATAGCAGAATATCATCATGATCATTAGAATACTTCGCATCGCATCGACCCTCATCGTCGTGCTCGCCGCAGCGGGTTTCGCCGCCACCGATTCCCTGACGCAATCTCCGCTGCCCGAACCGGAACGCGGGCAGTTGCGTACCATGCAGCGGGCCTATGACTATCAAACGATCGTCAAAACCTATGCCCAATACATGATCGAGCACGGCCGCGACACCTACGGCAAGGAACAATCCCCGTTGTTCAGCGTGATCATGGACCGCTCCACCGGCACGCTCTTCACCGACCCTGGCAAGGTGCCTTACCCGAACGTCAAGACCAGGCCGTTTGCCCCCGGCTACGAACGGGAAAACAAAATGCGCCCGTATGACCGGACCTACACCGGGGCCAATCCGATAGATGATCTCAGCCTGTTCAAAATCCTTTACCGTCTATCGGAAATCACGGGGGACAACCACTACCGGGAGGAAGCCGACAAGGCTAACCGCTGGTGGATGGCCCACACCCAAAGCAAGGTGACCGGTCTTTACCCGTGGGGCACCCATATCTATTGGGATTTTTACACCGATGCCATGGCCGGGGCCTGGAACAACGGCATGGAAATGAACCGGCCCTGGCCCTATTGGGCGCTCGACCGGGATGCCCTGAAACGCTTCGCCTGCGGGTTGTGGGACCACGCGATCGCCGACAAACGCACCGGCAACTTCAACCGCCATGTCATCTATGGCGGGCATGGGCCGGGCGTGGGCATGGAGTTCGGTTGGCCCGGATCGGCATTCATCAGCACCTGGGCGGAGGAATACGTGCTGTCCAAAGACCCCGAGATGAAACGCGCCATTCTAACCGTGCTGGGACGCTGGGATGGTTTGCGCGATCCCAAGACCGGCGCGCAGTCCGCCAGCTCTTCCTACCTGACTGAGTGCTGGGCGAACATGAACCTCTATGCCGCCAATGTGATCGATGAGGCGGCCGCACGCGTCGAACCCGTGGACCGCGAACTGGCGGAAACCCTGCGCGATTATGGCCGCAAAACCGATAACGAGTATCTCTCCAAAGCGGATGAACGGCTGAATGTGCGCGAGCGGGGATTGCTCCATAGCTATGACCGCTCTACCGGCGCGGTCGGCGGCCTGGTGACCGGACCCGATGACATCGGATTCCCGCTGCGCGACGCGACCGGCCTGCCCGCCGCCTCGCTGTCATTTAACAGCTTCTGGTTTCCTAACCGGATGATCGCCTACTCCGCAACCCTGCTCTGGCAGCGCTCGCTGCACACATCGTCCGAGCCGCACCGGCAACGCTACCGGCAGGCGGTGCTGGAAACCGCCGAGATGTACCTGAGCCTCGAACCCGAAATCCAATGGCCGGTATATAGCGAACAAATCGCCCAGGTCATGGAAGTTTTGTTAGGCGCACATGAGATCACGGGCAGCCCGGCCTATCTGCGCCGGGCGGACCATTTGGGGCATCTGGCTATCAACTTGTTCATGGATGATGTCTCGCCGCTGCCGAAAATGAACCACTTCAACCCATGGTATGAGTGCAAGAATGGCGCGGACAATCGCTGGCTGCTCAACCTGTTGGAATTGGACGCGCGATGGGCCAAGGCTGGCGCCGTTCCACGTTACGGCAAACCCATGGCGGCGGACAACACCTTGAAGACCGACGGGACTCTAACCGCAGGCATGCCACCGGACCAGTTCACCCGTCAACTGCAACAATCGATCAAGGACGGCATGGGCGGAGTCTTCGATTGCACGCGCCTGACTTCACCCACTCCCGAGTTGCTCCTGGCTTATGGCGTGAATGGCGAGAAATCACTGGCTCTTTACCGGGTGCGGGACCCGTTCACGCCCGCCGAAGGACTGGACGCGGGCGGGCTTGACCTGATCCTATCGGATGTCATCAACCATGTGCCGACGGCGGAGGAAGCCGCGCCGTTTGACGGGGTGGTCAATGCGGGCTTCACCGGCCGGGGGGTGGAAGAATCCACCGCCCGCGAGGCGGGATTCAAGGAGTTGTTGCGCCAGGCTGGGCTGGTTCTGGTCAACCGCGGGCAAACGCCATCCACCGTGCGCGTCACCGCCACTTTTAACGATACCTATCACGATAACGGACGGCAGTCATGGCAGCAATTGTTAGCCCCCGGCCAGCGCGCGCTCGTCGCCTGTGCGTCGCCGGACCGTAAGTACCTCCGCCGCCTGGACCTCGCCAGCGAGGGCGGCAACGGGGTCAGGGTCGAGCACTTCGCCTTTGTCATGGCCAAGCGCACCGAGGTGAACCCGCCTCCACCCACCGGGCCGACGGAGGCCGGGCCAACCGTGAAGTCTATCTATCAGGACTACGCCGTTCAGATCCTGAAGGCCGACCATTACTATGCGTTGAACGAAACCAAGGGCCGGTGGGTCTATGATACCGGTGGCGCGGCTGACAAATGGTACGGCGTTTATCAGGGCGCAGGCACTGACAGTGCCAAGGGTTCCACCCAAGGGCCCGACAAGCCCTACTTCACCGCCGAAAACCGCTGTTTTTTCGCCAACGGCAAGGGCTCCGCCGCAGGTCCCCAGGGCGGCTGGATCCGTCTCGGCCCGCGTGCCGGCACCGGAAACTGCACCGTTGCCATGTGGGTCAAAATCAACGCCAACCAGCACTATGGCTGGCAACGGCTGTTCAAGACGGCGGATGATTCCAACTGTTTCCTGATCGGCCTTCACGACGCCGTGGGCGCCCCGACCCGTGGCGTGCATCTGGCCACCGGCACCAAAACCGGCACCGCCCGCCACCTGCCGGCCACGGTCAAGGATATCGCGGACAGCCAGTGGCACCATCTCTTCGCCACACGCACCGGCCCGGATCGGGCGCAGCTCAAGCTGGCGGTGGACGGCGTGGATTACTCGGCCTCCCTAACCGACAATGACGACTCATGGAGCGGCGGTGGCAACGACTGGTGCATTGCCGCACGCGGCGATCCGGTCAATTGGCCCGCAGGTGTGGCGGGATCCGTGGACGAGGTGGCGGTCTGGCCGGCCACCGCCCTGGGCGTGAGGGATGGCATGGCTCTCTACCATGCTCCTCTCCCCGAGCCCCCCAGGTAACTCTGTGGCACACTCCATCATCGGCGCAGCGCGGTGACCCGGACCTCTTCAGTCCGGCTTGCTCGAGCCGCGAAACTGTCCTTGCGCGACACGGCCGATGAAATTATCCCTTGCGGGCCGCGTATCGAGCAGCCGCAACCGCCAATGTCCCTCGCCCATTCCTCCTCCTCCAAGACCACCGCCCGCGCCATTATTCCCTGGTTGGCAGGGCTGGTGCTGATCGCCGGATGTGGCGAAAAGAAGCGGGTGGCCGTGCCGCAGGCGGGTGCGCCCGCCGAGTTAGGCCTCTGGCAGACGCAGGCGTGGCCGATGGCCCGCGGCGGCAAGGAACTGCAAGGGCGGGTGCATGATCGGGTCCCGCAGCAACCGGTCGTTGAGTGGACATTCACCGCAAAGGGCGCGGTGACCTCGGAAGCCGCCGTGGCAAATGGGGTGCTGGTGTTCGGCACCGACGAGGGCATGGTGATCGCCGTGGATTTGCAGACGCGGCAGCAACGCTGGCGGGTGGCAACCAAGGATACCGTCGAGGCGACTCCCGCCATCGCCGGGGACCGCGTGTTCGCGGGCTCCAACGACGGCCTGTTCCGCGCCCTCGACCTCACGACCGGCACGGAACTCTGGCACCTCAAGGGCGAAGAGAAATTCCCCACCGGTGCCACCTTGGCTAACAGCCCGGACGGCGCCGGGGCATGGCTGTTGGTCAATGGCTACGACGGCGTGTCGCATTGCTTGCGGACCCAGGATGGTGCGGAGGTGTGGAAACATGAAGCGGAGGATTTCATCAACGGCTCGCCCGCGATCCTGGATGGCGGCCTGGTGGCCTTCGGCGGCTGTGATTCGGTGATTCACGTCATCCGCCTCAAGGACGGCAGCAGCCTGGCCAAGCTGCGCACCGAGGCCCAGATCATCCGCTCGCTGGCAAGTTGGAACGGCACGCTTTACGGGGTCAACTACGCCAACCAGTTGCTGGCAGCCGAAGCAAACGGCGACAAGCTGACATGGCTGTACGAGAACGACGGCGCGCAGTTTCTAACGAGCCCCGGGGTGGACGAGGCGCGGGTCTATGTCGGCTCGCGCGACAAGCACTTGCATGCGGTTGACCGCCTGAGCGGGAAGCTGCTCTGGAAGTTCAAGACCGGCGGGCGGGTGGAAAGCGCGCCTTTGGTGTTTGACGATGCGGTGGTGTTCGGTTCAAGCGATGGACGCTTGTACGCGGTGGACAAGCTCGATGGCCGGGAACTCTGGAGACTGGACCTCGGCGAGGATCTGGCAGTCGCCCCGGCCTTCGCCGCCGGCCGCCTGGTGATTGGGGGCGGCGAGGGCTCCCTGTTTGTGATCAAGGAAGGAGCCGCCGGAAAATGAGCACGCGGCTGAAAATCGTCTTTCTAACACCCGGCACCGGCGGCTGGTATTGCGGTGCCTGCATGCGCGACAACGCCCTGGCCAAGTCGCTGCAGGCCGCCGGGCACGAGGTTTCCCTGCTGCCGATGTATCTGCCGCTGCAATTGGACGAGGAGGTGTTAGAAAGAACCGCTGCCGCCCCGGTGTTTTTCGGCGGGATCAATGTGTTCTTGCAGCAGAAGTTCGCGGTGTTCCGGCACACGCCGCAGTGGCTCTACAAGTTGCTGAACCATCCGCGCTTGCTCCGCCGCGTCGCCCGCCACAGCCACATGACCTCGGCCCGCGAGCATGGCGCGATGACCCTCGCGATGCTGCGCCTGGACGACCACCGCTTTGGCAAGGAGTTGGACCAACTCTGCGCCTGGCTGCAACAGGATAGCCCCGACATCCTCTGTCTCTCCACGGCCCTGCAGGCGGGCATGATTCGCGAGTTGAAACGGCGCCTGGGCGTGAAGGTCCTCTGCTGCTTCCAAGGGGAAGACACCTTTCTCGATGGCTTGCCGCAACCCTACCGCGACGCATGCTGGCGGGACCTGGCCCTGCGAGTGCGGGACGCCGACACGCTGATTGCGCCAAGCACGTTCTATGCCAACCTCATGCGGCAACGGTTAGGGCCGGCGGCTCTAACCATCGAGGTGATGCCTAACGGAATCAACCTGGCCGGCTACGCGCCGCTGCCGGTCAAGCCGGGACCGCCGGTGCTCGGATTCCTGGCGCGGATGACCCGCGAAAAGGGCTTGGAAATCATGGTGGAGGCCTTTGTCCATTTGCGGACGGTGCTGGGTCACCCCACCGCGCGGCTGCATCTGGCCGGTGCCGCCACCGCTGACAACCAGCCGCTCATCGACTCGCTGCAGCAACGCTTGACAGCGGCCGGACTGAGCGACCAGGTGCGGTGGCAGCCCAACCTGTCCCGTGAGGACAAGGCCGCGATGCTCAGGTCGCTGACCTTGTTCTCGGTGCCGGCAACCTATCCGGAGGCCTTCGGATTGTATGTGCTCGAAGCCATGGCGTCCGGAGTGCCCGTGGTACAACCGGCGGCGGCCTCGTTTCCCGAGATTGTGGCCACGGCGGGCGTCGGGGTGCTGGTGCCCATCGCGGTTCCTAACGACTGGCAGGCCGCAAGGAGCGCGGGCGTCCCGCCCGCTCCGGCTCGCTTGGCGCGGCCTGATGGGATCACGGGCGGCAAGCCTGGGATGGCAGAGGGCGCATCCTGCCAATCCGCGCAAGAATCGACAGGCCGGATGCCCGTCGGCCATGCCCGGCAGGAGGCCTATCCTCCGGCCACAGGAACCGTCTTGGGCGTCGCGCCCGCGAGTTTGGAGCCCGGCGCGCTGGCCCAAGCATGGCATGATCTGCTGCAACAGCCTGAAAAACTTCGCGAGATGGCGGCAAACAGTCGCCGTGCGGCCGAGGAATTTTACGATGTCGGAGTCATGCGGGACCGGTTTCTCGCGCTGGCGCGGCACACCCTCGGCACCGCAGAGGACAATCGCAGCGCCTCAGGTTGACACTTCCCGGAGCACGAATTACCTATCACAACCATGCCGTTCCTCACCATCGACCAACGCCGCATCGAAGCCAAGCCGGGTGCAACGATCCTGCAAGCCGCACGCTCCGCCGGGATCGAGATCCCGACCTTGTGTTACCTCGAGGGCTTTGAAGCGGGTGCCTCGTGCATGGTCTGCGCCGTCAAGCTCAAGCACAACGGGCAGTTCATCCCGGCTTGCGGTTCGCGCGTTGTCGATGGCATGGAGGTCGAGCACGACACTCAGGAAGTGCGCGATGCCCGGCGCATGGCGCTCGAACTGTTGTTCAGCGATCACCTCGGCGATTGCCTGTCGCCCTGCCAGCGGATTTGTCCGGCCCATCTCGGCATTCCCGCCGTGCTCAAACACCTGCGGGCCGGCGATTTCGGCATGGCGGCGGCGGCCGCCCGCCGCGACCTGGCCCTCGCCGGCATCCTATGCCGCATTTGCCACCGCCCCTGCGAACACGGTTGCCGCCGCAACGTCCATGACGACGCGGTCGCCATCGCCGATCTGGTGGTCCATGCCATTGATACCGAACTCGCCGCCGGCGAAGCCCGGGTGCCAACCCACCCGCCGCAGCGCCAAGGCCGCATCGCCATCATCGGGTCCGGCTTCACCGGCCTGAGCACCGCCTGGTTCCTCACCCAGCAAGGTTACTCCTGCACCGTACTCGACGAGCAGCCGCTGCCTGCCGCAACGATTCGGGCCGCTTTTCCCGACCTCCCGCCCGGGCTCCTCGACGCCGAACTCCGCCTCCTCGAACGGGCCGGGGTCGAGTTCCGCTGCGCCTCCCGCATCGCCGGAGCAGCCGACCTCGCCAACCTGACCCGTGAATTCGCTGCGGTCGTGCTTGCCACCGGTCCCGCGACGCACGCGCAAGCCGCCGCCCTCGGGCTGGCCACCGATGGCCACCATCTCGCCGCCGACAAGCATTCGATGATGACCTCGCAGGCCGGCGTTTTCGTCGCCGGTCGCGCCGTTCGCCCCGCCGGCCAACCGGTGAACTCCGTTGCCGATGGCAAGGCGGCCGCAGTCTGCATCCACCAGTATCTAACAAACCAGCCGGTGACCCGTCCGCCCAAGCCCTTCAGCGTGTTCATGGGCAAGGTGCTTGACGGGGAAATGCCTGATTTCCTGCAGGAGGCGAGTGGTGCCGGACGCAGCGATGCCGCGGCGATGGCCGTTGACATCGAGCGTGCCATCGAGGAATCCAAGCGCTGCGTTCACTGCAATTGCGCCAAGGCGGATGTCTGCAAGTTGCGCCAGCTCGCGATCGACTACGACGTCAATCTGCACCGTTTCAGCAGTGGCGAGCGGATGCGTTTCCACCGCAACGTCGAGCACCCCCTGGTATGCTTCGAGGCGGGCAAGTGCATCCGCTGTGGCAATTGCATCAAGGTTGCCGGTGATCACCAGGAAGCGCTCGGCCTGACCTTCGTCGGCCGCGGCTTCGAGGTGCATCTCGGCGTCCCCTTCCATGAATCAATGCGCGACGGTCTGCTGGAGGCCGCCCGCGCCGCCGTCGCCGCCTGCCCCACCGGAGCCCTGACCCTGCGCGAGGATTGATTGATTGATTGATTGCTAGGAAATTGCTTTGGGGGTTGGCACGCATGACGTGACAGGCTGCGATACGGGCTGTGCCTCCCGCTCGTTCATGCGCTGGACCCGACAGTTGGCAGATGAGGGTGCCAGTTCCTGTCACATGCCACAGCGGTGTGGTGCGGCGCTTCCCACCGCAGTCCATACCCGCACCGCACCTGCGCGAGCCAAAGTCAGGAGTGCGGTGGGAAGGGCGCAGCCCGCCACCCCGCGATGGCTAAACCGTTAGAGCTGCGGGGTTCCCATGAGGCACGCCGAGGATTTCAACATTCAACATTCAACTGGATCTGCCAGGGGCGCTAATGGACAAGTTCGCTCCCGAAGCCATGAAGGAGGCCTTGCCTGCGCTGGTAAGTGGCGTGTCCATTTCCGGAAGAAACGCAACTCGGACCGCCAAGCTGCCGATTGATTCGTCCGACGTTGCCAACGCCGATGGTGGCGACGGTAGCGATATCGGCGCCTATGAGATGAATCCGTCGGCGCAAATGTCGATCTTCACGGCGGTGGAGGTCAAGTTTGACACGACCCTTGGTCACACCTACCGAGTGGAGTCTTCGACAGACATGGTTGGTAGGACCAGTTTCAGGCACTCCTGCGCCATAAGCTCCAACAGCCCATGGCGCACCATCGTCCGGATCTGGCCCTGGAAAATTCCCTTGAAATCCTCAATCCCGACTTGCGTCGGGGCCTCAATGCCTATATTTCTTTTCATAGTGCTGGTTGGTTTGAAACGTTTGTTTGACAAACAGACGGGGTCGGTACACCGTCCGATCAACCAGCACTACTTTCTCCTAACATTCACAATTTCACCTTTTCAAGGACTCTAGGGCTTCTTTTCGTCGTATGTCGGCGGTTCCTCGCGCAAGACCAACTCGCCCGCGAGCGCTTTCCGCTGTGCCATCTCCCGCCGGAACTCCTCGCTCCCGCGCTGGAAATAGGCGATGCGCTCCGCCGTGGACAGGTCTTTGATCTCCTCGTAAATCTGCGCCTGGATGTCGTGTTTCATCTTCACGCAGTCGATTTGAGGGGCTCCTTCAAATTGTTTCCAAAAGTCGTTCCTATTCATCGAGATTCACCTCCTTGGGGCTGATGATTGTGATCACTCCATACCCTTCGGCCAGATTCACGGCATTGAAAGCGCGAATTCGATCCAGCCGGACGAGATGCTTGAAATTCCACGATACGATGGCATCCGCCCGCGCCACAGTCGCAAAGGCCACGTGCAGGCAATCCTCATACCATTTTGCCCCGACAACCCCGGCGGCGATGTAGGCATCAGCCAGCAGCGCTATCTCCTCCCTCAGCGGAATCTGTTCCCGGTGCTCACCGGAAATACCCTCATAGAGAGCACGCACAGGTTCCGGTGCCGTCCTTAACTCTTGCTCCACGGTTGCCGACCAGAGCAGCAGTGCCGTGCCCTCCATGCAGTAATCCACCACACGGCGCGAATCCACCACCCAGCCCTCCGCCGCATCAAAGCAGCCGCCAAAGACCGAGGTGTCCAGATATAGTCTCCATTTCCGTTTCATCGTGGTTCATCCCGCTCCAACGTTTGCGCGCGCTGACTGCGTGCCATGGTCACAGAGCCGATGGCGGTGGTGCTGGCAGGAGCGGTGCGTGTGGCGGGCATGGTGGTGGCGTCAGGCTAGCGGCTTGAGGCGGCGAGGGAAGGAAAAAGAAATCGGCAACAGGGTATGCGAAGGCAAGGACGCCTCGAAGTGAAGACCAGCGCCTCGACGACCTCGCGGCGGTTCTCCAGCTTGCCCCGGGGTGATAGAAATGCTCGCGGGTGACGATGTGGAAGCGGTTCCAGTATTGCTCCAGCGTCCTTTGAAGTCCGGCTTCAGCAGATTGATCCAGGGCACCAACTTGGTCTTGATGCCCTGGCTCTTCAGGGGCGGCGTGACTACTCGCATGGGGATGGCGGTTTGCGGGGTTTGGTCTTGGTGCGGACCGGGACGATGAGGGTTTTGTCGGCACCCTTGGCGTATTTCGTCATGCGGCGCGATCATGGGCGCGATGGGTGCCGTTGTCGAGGACGGGATGCGGGGCCCGGCCGCGCCGGTCGTGCCGGGCACGGCCCGCCCGGATCAGGGACTCTGCATTCCCTGCGGGAGCGGATGACTGGCCGGCCTGTCCGGAGGTGAAGAGCGGGGGGCGTGGGTACGGCAGCGGCGGGTTGAGGTTGCGCCGAGACGGCGCAATCACGGCCTGCGGCGAGACGCCGCAGCCACGTATGCTGACGGGCCCCGTTGGGGAAAGCACGAAGCACATGGCATTTCACCCATCAAGATCCCTCCATTCACACCGCCATCCGGCGGACCAGTGGGCGGACCGAGGCCGGGTCCGCCCTGCCTTTGAGGGAATTGATCGGCGCGGTTGGAGAAGGGGCAGGATGGCACCGATGGAGACGGGAGGCGGAGGAGCGGCCAGGGAGGGGGCGCGGCGGAGACCGCGCGTTCCAAGCAGAGGATGGCCGCCTCACCAACTCATTTACCGCCGCCGCGCGGTTCGTGGAAGTCGAGCGGCGGGTCCTCGCGCACCATGAGCACTTCCGGTTCCCCCTGTCGCGCGAGCCAGGTGCGGAGGTCGATGGCGTCCTTCAGATGGGGGCCTCGGTGCGGATGGGCTGCGGCCCAGCGGCGGGTGTTTTCGCAGAGGCGGCGCACATCGCCGCCGGCTTCGCGGGCCAAGTCATCTTTGGTACGCCAGAGATCTTCAAGGATCGGGTTGGGTGTCGCATTCATAGGTCCATTCTCCCATCAATTCGAGCAGTCCCGCGATACCTGCTGGTTCCCTGCCACGCTTACGTCTCGGCTCGGATCCGCCACCAAGAGACTGACGAAACTGGTTTCAATGTAAACGATCTCTTTCATGGATGATTCGACAGCGACGGGCGCTCTGAGGGATGGTCTCAGGAAATCCGGCAAAAGACAGACCAAATTTCCCAGGCCGGCGGCAATTGGGGGAAAGCCCGCCGAAATCCATCGTCTTTCTCGCGCCCGGTGCGGAAGGCGGCGCGGATTCTCCGAAGCGAAGGTCTGGAGTGCGGTGGGAAGGGCGCAGCCTGCCACCCCGCTTTGGCTACACCGTTAGAGCGGCGGGGTTCCCATGAGACACGCCAAAGATTTCAACATTCAACATTCAACTTCCAATGATCAAGTAAGACAAAGAATTGTCACAGCCGCGTCCATTCTTATACTTGAAAATTGAATGTTGGATGACGGACCGGACCATGGCTTGGCCGCAGCGAGCGCCGGGACTAAGAGTATTGTCTGTTCGATACCTAGGCAAGCACAGGCTCTACCTGAAGTTTAACAGCGGTGACGCCGGAGAGGTTGACCTTTCATCCGAATTGGATGGCCCGATCTTCCGGCCTCTCCAAGACGATTGACACAGTCCTACCAGCCGCTCTTCAGGCTGCCTGCCACTGGCACCCCTTCTCTCATTCCTCATTGGGCGCGATTTGTCTTGGCAGGCGGCGGGCGGCGGGCGAAACTTGCCGCGTCATTCCACCCTCCCATCCCTCCCATCCGGCAGACAGACAATGAGTAGAGAATCCATACCAACATGGTTTTTTGTGCTGGCGGCAGTGAAGCTGGGAAACCGCTACTTGCTGATCCATGAACGAAAGCACGGACAGCTTTGGTATCTGCCTGCAGGACGAGTCGAGCCTGGCGAGGATTTCATTTCGGCGGCCAAGCGTGAGACACTGGAAGAAGCCGGGATTCCCATCGAAGTGAACGGTATCGTCAGAATCGAGCATTCCCCCTCTCTGCACGGTTCAAGGGTGCGAGTCATTGTCTCAGCCAAACCCGTGGATGACACGCTACCGAAGTCAGCACCAGACGAGGAGTCACTTGAGGCCGGTTGGTTCACCGTGGCTCAGATGAGCAACCTGGCCCTGCGAGGCCCCGACGTCTTGGAAATATGTTCGTATCTTGAGGACGGTGGCCCAATCGCTCCGGTAACCATTCTATCAACTGAAGGTGCATCCTTTGCCTGAATGCGTGGAGGCCTTCAAAGTCGCCACCCGCCGAAACGCGTGCTTGAGTCTGCTGGAATCAGGCGTTGCGCGTTTTGAGCTGGTTCAACAGCAGGACGACCACACTCGCTTCGTGCTGGTGAAAGTCTGTGTTGGAATGGTCGCGGCCAGCCATTGCGCGTCGGTGCCTGGCTGCGACCCATCCGGCTCACCGCCCTCACGCCAAAGGCAGCTTGCTGCCGGCTACCATCGCCAATGGCCGTCGCGATGCCGGCAATCCGCCCGCGCATTCACTTGCATGCTCGCTTCAGTCATGCCAACATGTCCGCGTTCCCCACCCACCCACCCACCCACCCACCCACCCATCCATCCATCCATCCATCCATCATCCCCATGAAAACCAACCGAGTCATCCTGGCTGCCATCGCCACGGGATTTCTGACTGCCATCCAGCCATTGTTCGGGGCCGCCCAAGCTGCCGCGCAGGGCGACCCGAAACCGGTGACCTACGCCAACGACGTGAAGCCCATCCTGGATGCCACCTGTGCCACGTGCCACAACGCCGGGAAGCCAAAGGCCGGACTGCAAATGGACAGCCTCGAGGGCGTGCTCAAGGGCACCAAGAAGCGCCAGCTCGTGGCACCCGGCAAGAGCGCCGACAGCCGTCTGGTGCAACTCGTGGAGTCCGTCGCCGCCGCCGCGAAAGACCCCGACGGCCAGACCCGCGCCTTGCACAAGAAAGGGGTCAAACCGCTCACTCCCGAGCAGATCAGCCAGCTCAAGGCATGGATCGATCAAGGGGCGAAGTAGGTCTTGAGCCCTCCCGGTTCCGCGTGCCGCTCCGCGCCTCGGCGCTCCCGGTCGCGGTCGATCTGAATCGTCATTTCCTGCATGCCATCGCCTGTCGTGAGGGTGCATGACAAAATACAAGGGTTGGAGACAGGGGCGCGACTGCGCCGACCCGGCCAACCTCGACTTCATTGGTCACTCCAGTATGCCATGAAACCACCCTCCCGAGGAACCGGATGCGTGTATGGTGTTCGTCCGGCTCAGTGGGGGGGGGCGTGGTCCGGCCTTCAGGCCGGGCGGCCCGATCCCGGAAGCAATCAATAGTATATGGAAGATCAGTCGGCATTGATGAACCGGCTCTACCGGCCGCAAAAGTATATCTATGACCTCACGCGGAAGCACTTCCTGCCGGGGCGGGAAGTGCTGCTGCGCGCCATGGCGGTTCCTGCCCGGGGCCGTGTTCTGGAGGCGGGTTGCGGGACAGCACGCAACCTGATCCTGCTCGCGCGTAAATACCCCGACAGCACTTTCTTTGGTTTCGACGCCAGCACCGAGATGCTTGCCGTGGCTCGCCGCAAAATCACCCGCCGGGGCTTGCACGAGCGGATCAGGATTGGCCCGGCATTGGCCGAGGAGTTTGATCGCCAGGTTATCTTTGGCGTGGAGGCACCCTTCGACGCTGCATATTTTTCCTATTCGCTCAGCATGATGCCCCGTTGGCGCCAGGCGCTGGATCAGGTGCTGGCGCAAATCCGCTGCGGCGGATGGCTGTATATTGCGGATTTCTGCGATATGGAGGGTTGGCCCGGATGCTTGCGCCGGAGCATACAGAAACTGCTTAGAACATATCATACCGTGTATCGTCCCGAATCGCTCGAATATCTCCGAACGCTGGCCGAAAACGGCAAGGGTGTCCTCACAGTCAAGACGCTCATGCGGGGATACGCGCATGTGGCGGAATTTAAAACACAATCATGAGGCCCAAGCAATGGCTGACCTGCGGCGCCTGCAATGCCTCCTGCCGATTCATCCGATGAGCGGACATGAACCGGGGCGGCCGTACGTCCGCTCCTGCCGGATGGAGCCGCTGGCGATGGCGGTGCTGGCCGGCCAACCGCCTGTTTACCCCGCTGCGAGCCCCGCTTTCGCGCTCTCATGCACGCCACCCTGGAAAGCAATTTCCTAGCAATAATTTGCCATTGGGGTGGCAGCCGTTGCGATGGCGGGCGCTCAGGGTCTGGGCTGGGTTCCCTCGCCTTGGTTCTTGCGGAGGGCGGAGGGGCTGATGCCGTGGAACATGCGGACGGCCCGTTCCAGTTGGTGGTGGCCGGAAAACCCGCATTCCTCGACGATGTGTTTCATCGGCAGGTCGGTCTTACGGATGAGTTCGGCGGCACGGTGGATGCGCTGTTCCCGGATGATTTCCGCGATGCCGCGGCGCAGGGATTTGCGGAAGCGGATTTGGATCATGCGCAGGGAGCAACCAAGTTCGTGGGCGAGCGATTCGGGCGTGCAGGTCACTTGGAACGCATTCTTGCGCACCTGTTCGAGAATATGTCCCACCAGGGGGTCGGAGGTGACGATCTGGTTGGAGCTGGCACGCAGCACCAGGTCGCATTCGGAGATGAACGTGCGGTGGTCCGGCGCGACCGCTTTGCCAGTGAAGACGCGATCCAACAGTTGGGCGGCCTCGAAGCCCTGTAGTTCGTAATCGGGAACCAGGCAGGTCATCGGCACCTTGGTCACCAAACCGTTGAGGGCATCCTCGGTTTCCGCCGCCATGCCGATTTGGGCAGGGATGGCGAGCTTGCGTTCATCGACCATCTCCATGAATTGCATGGCCGGTTCGCCAAAGGCGCAAAACAGCCCGACGGGCTCGGCATCCTGCATCAAATGGTCGATGAGGGCGGGACCCAATTCCCAGAAGCGGTCCCAGTAGCTCGAGGACCGACGGCGATACGGGAGACCCAGCGCTTTCCAAGTGCTGGCCTGGTCGGGGAAGAAGCCTTCGAGCCGGATGCCGTGGGCGTCGGCCACTTCCTGCATGCCGACGAAATGGGTGCAACCGGCGTTGGCCGATTCATCGGACTTGGGTCCCAGATAACAGAGGCGGCGGAAGTTGCGTGCCACGAAGTGCGTCGCAATCTGGCGGCCGAACGAGGTCAGATCGGGCAACACCAAGGGGGTGCTGGTGCCGGAGCCCGGCAGCGCCCGCAGGCCGACCTTGGGGAGCTTGCAGTTGCGGACGAAATTCAGCACCGGGGTGTCGAACTCATCGACTTGGAACAGCACTCCGTCCGGATTCCAGGTGTTCAGGAGTGACAGGGTGTCGCGATCAATGCGCTGGCAGATCCAGCCCGCCTGTTGGCCGAAGCGCATGATCCCGCGCCACTGGCCGAGGCGGGCAAAACTGGAGATGATTGCAACTCTACTTCTCTTCATCGGGACGGGAAAACGGTGATGGTGCCTGCATCCGGCCAAACCAAAACGCTGCCTGCGCCTCGGGCAAAGGAATCAAAGAATCGCGGCGGAGACTGCGGCATGGGATTGGCTTGACTGATTCTGATAGGCAGGGCGGCGCGAAATGGCAACAGAAATCGGTGAGAAACGCGAGTTTTTCTACCAGGCAATGGATTCTCGCAAAATCAATGCCGATACCGCTGAATTTGCCGTTGAAACCCTTCGCGGGGAGTGGACTTACACCATCGACCCGCGCAAGAATGCCTGGGGGGTTTGGTAATGGACCCTGAGCCTCCACGTCCGCTCTTGGAACCGTGACAGGCAGCGGGACGGACTGGTACCCCGTCGAGATTGACCGCTGGCCGCTTCCCGTGTAGGGTTGCGCCATGAAAACCACACTCGACCTCCCCGCCGACATCTGCCGGCAAGCCAAGGTGCATGCCGCACCGCACCCGACCACGCTCGGCAATCGTTTCATCCGGACCTTGAAAATGATGCTCCATGAACCACTGGCGAGGCCTAAGCAAACCCAACACAAGAAAACCGACCTGCCCGATTGCCCGTATGGATGCGGCAAAACGCTGGCATGACACCCGGCACACTGACCACCGACGCCCATCTCAAGGACCTGCGCGGAGAAACCCCATGATTCCAAAAACCCTACATCATCAGTCCTCGGAGTCATGCTGTCCTGCCCGCGATGAACAACCGGGAATCGCCCCTGCCCCACCCTCCCCCCGCTCCCTGCACGATCTCGGGTTTGCCGAGATCGAGGACGAGTTGCGTGCCGCCAGCGTGTCCGCGCACCATGCCAAGGCGCTGTGGCGTGCCCTGCATCATGACGGCGAGCTTGACCTAACAAGGCGCGACCACTTCTCCCCGCCGCTCAAGCGCTGGCTCCATGCCTCGGTGGGCGAAGACAAGGCGTTTTTCCTCGACGCGCCGGAAGTGGTGGATGAATCGCACAGCAGCGATGGCCTGACCCGCAAGTTTCTCCTGCGCCTGCGCGACGGCCAAGCCATCGAAACCGTGCTGATGGGATACGACGGCCGCCACACCGCCTGCGTCAGCACGCAGGTCGGCTGTGCGATGGGTTGTGTGTTTTGCGCTACCGGCCAGATGGGTTTCGTCCGCCACCTGCGACCGGGTGAGATCATCGCCCAGGTCCTGCACGCCCGCCGCGTCTTGCAGGTCACCCACCCGGACCGCCGCCTGCGCAATCTCGTGCTCATGGGGATGGGCGAACCGTTGCATAACTATGACTCGGTGATGCAGGCACTCGATGCCATCTCCAGCGTCCGCGGCATCAATATCGGCCCGTCCAGGATTTCCATCAGCACCGTCGGCATCGTGCCCGGCATCCTGCGCTTGGCGGCGGATGCCCGCCCGTATCGCCTCGCCGTGAGCCTGCATGGCTCGACCGAAGCCGAACGCGCGGCCCTGATGCCGGTCAGCGCAAGATGGGATCTCTCAGCATTGCTCGCCGCCTGCCGGACCTATGGCACCATCACCGGCAGGCGGATCTTCATCGAATGGACGCTGATTGCCGGCCGCAACGACTCACCCGCCACCGCCAAGCGCTTGGCGGACCTGCTGCATGGCCTCGATGCCCACATCAACCTCATCCCGCTCAATCCCACCAGCGGCTTTGCCGGGACCGCCAGTACTGCGGGTCACGCCTTCCAGCGCACGCTCCAGGCTGCCGGCTTCCCCTGCACCTTCCGCCAGCGCCGCGGCATCGACGTCGCCGCCGGCTGCGGCCAGTTGCAAACCGCCAGAGGCAAGTAAGACAAAGCAAGGTCACAGCCGCGTCCATTCTTATACTTGAAAATTGAATGTTGAATGTTGAATGTTCGACCTGCGGATTTTCAAAATCCAACATCGCGTTCCCGGGAGGCACGGTTCGTCTCGCGGTGGGCGGGCCTCTGCGAACGGGGACGCCACATCCCGATCACGGACCGGACCATGCTGCGGCCGCAGCGAGCACCGGGATTGAGCCAAAGCGGTGTGGCGCTGCGCTTCCCACCGCACTCCATGCCCACACCGCACAGGGGCAAGCCAAAGTATGGAGTGCGGTGGGAAGGGCGCAGCCCGCCACCCCGCTTTGGCTAAACCGTTAGAGCTGCGGGGTTCCCATGGGGCGCGGTCCGTCTCGCGGCGGGCACGCCCCTACCGAGTAACTTGGCTCCGAGGACGCCCGTTAGGGAGCGACGACATTCCTGTCGTCGAGCGGAAGGAACGTCCATGAACTGAGCCTTCGGCACGCACTCATGGGCCGCCTTTCCGCTACCACCACAAGAATGTGGTGGCTCCTTATCGCGCCCACGTTACTCCCGGTGCCACACCTGCCCATCGGGTTCTGATGCTGAGCACGGGGACGCCGAATCCCGATGACGGACCGGACCATGGTGCGGCCGCAGCGAGCGCCGGGATTTAGCCAAAGCGGTGTGGCGCTGCGCTTCCCACCGCACTCCATGCCCGCACCGCCCATGAACCCTTCCATCATCATTTGGCCTCATCATCATTGTGCCGATCTCGTGCCGCCACGAACAACCCCAACCATCGGCACTCATCAATCTATCAATCACGGCCAACCGGCGCGAGCCATCCGCCTCAGCGCCGCCGGCGCAGGCCGACCATGCTGCCGGCGAGCAGGCAGAGGACGAGCGCGAGCCAGGAAAAGCCGGTACCGCTGCGCTTGAGGTCGAGCGTGATGGACATGGGGCGTTTGCCGTCCACCTGCACGCTGCGCCAGAATGTCAGAACCGTGCCACGTTCCGGCAGGGTGACATCGAGTGCCAGCGGGGCGGGTTCGGCGGCGAGTTGTTGGGAGACCAGGCGGTTGGCGATTTCCTTGAGGGCGGCGTTTTCATCGGCGGTGTTGCCTTCCAGCAAACGGTCGAATTGCTTGGGATCGAAATTCTGCTTGCCTTGCATGAGCGGGTTGGCGGCGGCGGCGCGGTCGAGCTGGGTGGTGTCGGCCTGCGGCGCGGACAACCGGTTGTCGAGGACCACCCGCTGGCGGCGGGTGTTGAGGCCGAGCACCGCCTGTTGGGTCTTGGTCTTGTATTGCAGGACACGGGCATCCTCGTTGGTCGCCTCATCGAGTTGGTTGCTGCGCACGGCATTGCCGAGCGCCTGGCTGGCTTTCTCCTGATCGCCTTGCTGCAAGTAGGAGTTGGCTTGGTCCAGCAGCGCCGAGGCCCGTTGCGAATCGGTCTTGCGCTTGCTCACGGAAAACTTCTTGTAATCATCCAGGCGAAACGAAGCCCTCACGTCCTGTTGTTTCAAATCGAAATCCCCCTGATGGCCCGTCATCCGCCAGCCCTCCGGCACCAGCACCTGCCAGGTCAGTTTTTCCATCGGCACATTCAGCACCGGTCCTTCGAGGCGGATCGGTTGGCCGGTTCCGGCGGAATAGACAAAACGCACCGTGGCCGGCATGCCGGTCTCGGGTGCGGGGAACACATAGAACAACCACTCGTCCCGCTCGCGGACCAAGGTGGCACCTTCGTCATTCACCAGCACATTGTATAACTCCGCCCCCTTGGGAAGTTTCAACTTCAGCGTGCCCTTGCCGACCACTTCCATCTGCAAATCCACCGCGGTGAGCGCCTGCCCCGTCGGCGACAGCAGGGTTGTGAGCAAACCCGCGGCCACCCGGAGCCGCTGCAAGTCCGCCAGCTTGAGGCGTTTCAGCTTCACCGGCAGCGGTCCTTCGGGGTCGGCCACCCGGAAGGCCATCAGCGGCGCGACGTTGCCCGCCGCCTGGCCGAGCGTCGATTGGACCACCGCCCAATCCGCCCGCTGCCACCCGCGCGGCAAGATGCCCGGCTCTAACTCCAAGCGGCCGGCGGCCCGCACCGCAGTGAAGTACACGACTTGTCGGACTTGCTCCAACTCGAGCGGTTCGATCTGCTCCAGACCATCATCCTTGCTGCGGCGCTGGTATTCCAGCTCGACGCTGGTTTCGCCCGCCACGCCCCGCTGGAAGCGGATTTCCCACAGGCCCTCCTTGCCCTCGACCGGAACCAAATCCGCCACCGCCGCGCCACTGGCACGCACGGTGGCCGCCGCCGTGGCATCGAGCCCGGGAATCCTCACCCGCAAGGCCTTGACCGCCGCGTTATCTATCCGATAGCCCAACACCACGCGGCTCAGCATTTGTCCCTCGCGGAGGGTCGCCTCATGAAACACCTGCGCCGTCACCCACGAATCCAGCTTGTCGATCGCCAGGCTCAGCGCCCAATCGCTTTCCAACAGGCGATAGGCCAGCGCGCCGGGTCGGGCCGCCGCGCGGGCACTGGCCTTCGGCTGCTCCACCAAATCGCGCGGATCCGCCTGGGAGATGTTCTTGCGGTGCACCGCCCGGACCTGCAGGCCCCGCTCCGGCACGACGGTTAGATCGCCGGTTTCGCGCGACGCCTCCAACACGGTTAGGCGCGGCACCACCCAAGTGGCTTGGGCCCCCGGCGGCGGGCCGGTCAGGGTCAGGTTGAAATCGCGTTTGCCGATGGTCTTGCCGGTCAGGTGCAGGGTCACCACCCGTTTGCCGCCGGCTTTGCTTTCGGTCCAGTGGCTCAGGCCCTCGCCGGTGGCGCTTTCGATCTCGAGGCCAGCCGGGACTTCGAGGGCGAGCCGGAACACGCCGGAGCGGGTGATGGTTACTGATAGATCGGTGGCCACCAGCAGGCGATCATCGCCGAGGGAAACCAACTGCCAGGATTCCGCCCGCAACTCGGGAGCGACCGCAGTGACTTTCACGGTGGCCTTGACCTCGCCCGAGCCATACTGGAAGGCGTGCTGCAGCAACACCAGCGGCTGCCCGTCCTTGTCGCGGGGGAGCAGTTCGGCCTTGAAATCCTCCGGGTTCAAGCGCGAGAGTCCAACCACCTCGACGCGTTCCGGCTGGGCCTCGTCGCCAAAGGCGAGGGCCAGAAAGCCGATCTCGACCGCCGCGCCGACGACTCGTAGCGGTTCGAGTTCCAGCTCCATCGGCAGGGTGCCCGCGCCGCGCTGGGTTTCGATGGTTAGGGCGAAGGCCTGGGCCTGGGCGGGTTCGACGGCCACCCGCAATTCGCGGGTGCCTGGATCGAAGCGCCATGAGCCGACCGGTCCGTTAGCCACATCACTCACCGTGAACCCTTCCGGAACCTTCATGACCAAGGCGGCCACCCGCCCTTGCGCCGGACGCAGCGCCACGCGATGCCGACCATTCACCACTCCCGGCCCGGGCAGAAACAGATTGGAAACCTCGGCATAAAACCTGGTTTCTTCCGCGCCCACATCCCGTTGTTTCGCGCGGGCCTGGATGGTGACGGCGTCCGCCGGGCCCAGCACCAGCACCGCCCCGCTGGCAGTGGCGGCCAGCCCGTCGATGGCTGTCACCTTGGCGGCGTGCGGCGAGAAGAACTCCCATCCCGGCTGGTCCCAGCGCACCGTGATCCGGCGCATTGCCGCCGCGCCACCCGGCAGATTCCAACCTTTCACGGGGTCCGCCAGCGGCATCTCAAACACCGCCTTGCCGGTCATTCGCCCCGCCACCTCTGCCACGATGAAATAAGCGTCCTGCCCGTCTAACGGAGCCTTGACCACCCGCAGCCCGGTGCCCTCGAAGCCACTCAACACCGCCGGCGCCCGCAGCAACAGGAACCGGTCACCCGCCTGGCCGCGCACCGTCACATCCACGGTCCCGCGCAACCGTCCCTCGTGGATTTGCCACTCGTGGATCATCGCTTCCGCCGGTTTCACTCCCGGAATCTCGGCGGCGCGGCCATCCCCTGGCAACAATCCTGTTAGGATCAGCACGGCAGCGGCCGCTTCGACCAACCGCGGCTTGCGCAGGTCGCCCACCAACTGCCACACCCGAGGCAGCCACCACCACGCCGCCGCCACTGCCACCACCAGGAAGAACAACGGAGTTCCCCCATGAATGGCCAACACCCCGGCACCTATCAACGCCAAACCACAGGTCTTCCACCAGGGGTCCCGCGCCAACCCACCCCGCAGCAACACCCCCGTCCCCAGCACCAAGCCCAGCCAGACGCCCCAACTCGTCATCGCCCGCCACGGCGCCACATTGCCGATGTCCACCACCACCTCGCCACCCGCCGCCACCACGGGCGCGGCATACTCCAGCTCCTCGGAACTCCCGCGCATCGAGCCCACTGCGGCCATGGCGAGTCCCAGCGCGAAAAGAATCACCACCAAGCCGCAGACCAAGGCCAGCACGCGGCGGGCCTTGCCCGGAGTCCCGCGCCCGAGGGCCAGCGCCGCGCCGACTAACAAAATCAGGCTCGCCGCCGCGCCGCTGCGGCTGGCGATCCAGGCAAAGCCATCCTCTGCGAGGGCCGGCCGCACCAGTTCCGCGGTTCCACCACGGGGCACCAACTGCCGCCCTTCATCGCCGCGGATGGCCCACTCACCGATGACCACGGGGGCGTCCAGCTTGGGTGCGATGAGTCGGAGGCGTTGGGGATTCTTCGCGCGTGCCCCATAGCGCAGGGAGACCTCCACCGCTTGTTTGGAATCGGTTCGCGCCGGCAACGGGATCAGCGTTTCACCGCCATCCTGGCGGGCATTGACCGCCTCGCTACCGACCTTGGCCTCCCACAGCACCCCCTTTTCCGGCAGGGTCACCCGCAGTGCATTGCGGCCCCGGGATTTCACGAAGAAGCGGGCATCGGTCACCCACTCGCCATCCCGCGAGACCTGGCTGGAGAGCTTGAGGAAATCCACCACCTGCGCCGCGGTTTCACCCGGCGCGAACCATTTGATGCCCATCCCGATCTTGAAGTCCCTGCCGGTGTATTGCCAGGCGGCCAGGGTGGGCGCGCTGCTGAGCAGGCGAAACTCCGCGGGTAGCTCGCTGGGATCGATCACCAGCAGCGGCCCTTCACTACTAGTCACCTCGTAGTTCACCTGCAGGGGGCTCACCACCTGCACATAGCCGCGCTCACCCTGCACGCCCAGCGGGCGGACTTCACCCGGCGACACTTCGCCACCTTGCGCATTCATCGGCAGCTCGAAGGTCAGCAACACCGTGCCGGTGCCCAGCACCGGCCGGGAGAGCGGCACAATCACCGTGTTCTCTTCCTTGCGCCAATCGCGCCCGACATTCTGCCCGGTGACGTCGATGTTGCCGATGCCCGCCGGCACCGCGATCTTCCACTCGGTCGCCGGCGCGCCAACCACGAAGTAGTTGATCAGGACGCTGCCATAGGCCGCACCCGCTTTTAACGAATACAGATGAAACACGTCGGCCTGCACGCTTTGCCCGAGGGCCTCCACCGCCAAGCCGACTGTCCAATCGCTCTCGCGCAAGCGGAAGGCCTGCTGCAACCCGGCGGTCTGCTTCGGGAAGAACGTGATCGGCACCTCGGCGACCCCGGCGGTTTTGCCGGCCACCAGGCGATATCCGGCCGCCGCCACCGCGCCCACATATCCGCGGCGCGACTTCACTGCGGGAAATCCGAGCGGCGGGAGTTCCCAGGCGCCCGCCTTGGCTGCTTCGTTTTTCTCCAGGCGCAAGCTAACCAACTGACGCCCCGCGACCGCCTGTTTGAAAATCACCTTGAGCCGGCGCTGGCCGTCCTTCGCCTCGCTGGCCACCACATAGTCGCCGACCGCCGCACCGGTGACCGAGGCCACCGCATGATCCGCCGGAATCTCCATTTCCCACTCGCGCAATGGCGCTTCCCGGATGTCGAGTTCGATTTCGGAAAACACCCGCCGGTCGGTCTCCGCCAGTTCATATACCGTGACTTCCGTGACCGCAACCTCCGGCATCACCTGATCCGCCTGAATGGCATAACTGTAATCCGCCGCCGGAAACCGATAGGCAAACACCTGCCGCAACTTCTCGTCCGCCCCGCCCGGAAATTGGCCGGGCGCAAGCTGAATCAGGCCCTTGGCGTCGGACACCTCGATTCTAACTGCCCCTTCATTCGCCACCCGCAGCCATCCGCTGTGTCGCAATACGCCCACCGGAGACATCCGCAAGGTCTCGGTCCGCAGCGGGAAACCACCGAGCGCCGCCTGGGACTCGATCACGAGGCGGGCGGTGCCATCGATCGGCTGATTGAGCTTCACCTCGAGTCGACGCGTGCCCTGCGCCCCCGGTTTCACCTCCCAGCCCAACACCGTTTCGCCGGCCACCGATAGCACTTCCCCCGGTCCGCTGAGGGCGAGTGCAAGCTCCGCCAGCTTGCCTTGCAGCACCCGCAGATCCAGCACCGTCAACTGCCTGAGCAAGCCGCTGCCCACCCGCACGTCGGTGGTCTCCGTGCTGGAGAAAAACAACGCGCCATCCGCCACCGCCCCGGCCACCCGCCAGGCGAGGGTGGCCGCGCCGCTGACCGGCAGGAAGCCACGCGATTGTGCCCCATCCGGCTCCGGCACCACGGCCATGCCCCGATGGAACTCCACTCCCTTGCCCAGGCCATCCATCCGCAGCGGCACCACCACCCCGGCCGGCAGCCGGAACTCCAGCGCCCGCCAATCCCCCTTCCGCGTGACCGGCACCTCGAACTCCAGCGCCACCGGAAAGTCCCCGGCACGCTCCGCCACCAGATCATACACATAACTCTCCTTCACCTTGCGCAGCGCCACATGCCAGCCATCCCCGGCCACCCCGGAGGCCAGCGCCCCACCCTCAAACAACTCCACGGCTGCTCCCTCCGCAGCGGCACTCGCCTGACCTGTTAGACTGAAGGTCACACTGCTTCCATCCGCCGCCACCTTGCCCAGCACCTGCGCATCCAGCAAGTCCAGCCCGCGTGCCCCCGAACCGCCGGGAGTCACCTCGACCTCCACCACCGCCACCGCCACAGCCGAGCCGACAAACTTGCGACCCACCTGCGACTCCACCGGCAACAGTCCCTCCGCCTTGGTCACGCGCTGCTCCACGCCCGGGTCCGCCGTGATCGTTAGATTCAGGGCCAGGCCCGTCGCCGCGCCCGGTGTGGGCAGGACCAGTGCCGCGGTGCCGCCCGCCCCATCGGCGAAGGCAAAGCGCGTTTTGACCAACACTTTGAGTTCCCCGGGCGGCTTCGCCTCCTTGCCCTCGGCGAGCAGCGGTCGCAGATCCAGGAACCTCACGCCATGCTCCGCCACCCGCACCGACCAATCGCGCAAGCCCTCGCCCGTAACAGCAACGATCTCCCCTGCCCCGCTCAGGCCGAGCGAAAGCACTTCGGGCCGCCCCTGATGCACGCGGAACACGAGTTGCTGATCGCTGGTAACATCCGCCAAGCCCACCCGCGCCGTCACCTCCGCCGTGGCCGAGAAAAACAACGGGGCCTCCTTGGGAACCGGCTGCCAGGGCATCAGAACCATCGGTTCCTTGGGTTCCTGGCAGAGTCCGAGCGGCGCGAATAGAAGTGTTAGACAGACGAATGTTTTCATATGGGATGTTGACTGGTAGAGGAACTCGATTGTAGCGGCGGTCTATGACCGCCGAATGCCAATGATGGTGCGTGAAAATGAAGTCCCATCAAAACCGTGGAAGAGGGATGGTCGAGGTGAACCGAAACGGATCGGCTTTCCATCCGCCGCAACTTCGTGCTCATCCAATCAATCAGCTCCCGATCCGCCTGAGATACCTTCTCCTCCAGGTCATCCCCATCCACCGCCGCCTCGCCCGGCTCGTGATGGATCGCGCTTTTGGCCCGAATGATGGTATTCAAGATCTTCTCATGCTCCGCCATCATGTCTTCCTGTGCGCGCACCAACAAACGCAAGTCCCGCAGTGCCGCATTCTCAGCCGTCCTGGCGCCATTTCCAAGCTGCTCCCTCGGCGGCATCACCCGCAACCAGCCCACCCGCCCCGCAATCCCCAGCATCAGACATCCGGCAACCAACCCCAACACAATTCCCGGAATCAGCCTTTTCATAATCCGTAAAATCCGTGTAATCCGTGGTTTCAAGTTCCGCTTCTCGGCTAAGTGTCACGCGGTGACTGCTAACTGATAACCTATAACTTATCCACCATCTCCAGCATCTCCGCCACCCGGCGGCTGTTCGAGTAGTACTGCTTCACCGTCGCACGCGGGGCGGCCAGTTGCCTGAAATCGATCGCCTCGGCCAGCGGGCCGCCGCGCAGTTTTTCCGCTGCCAGCAGCGCCAGCCCGGCCAGTTGCATCGATGGCGCGGAGCGATCGAACGCGGGCGCGGTGGCTTCGTATGGGATGGTCCAACTCCGTTCGACCATCTGGCCGCTGGCGGCATCGCGGAAGCGCACGCTCACCTCGCCGATTTCGCCGCTGCCCTCGGCGAGCGGCTCGACCTGATAGAGCGCGACCCCGGCTTCCTCGGCGGCGAGTTCGGCGGCGTCCACCGCGTCGTTGCGGAAGTCCTCGGTATTGAGCCGGTGGGCCTCGAAGCCCAGCAACTTGTAGCGGCCCACCCGCTGCGGATTGAAGCGCACCTGGACTTTCACGTTCTCCGCCGCCGGCCGGAAGGCTCCGGCGAGTTGCCGCGCGAAGCCGCCATCCCTGGCACCGTCCACCACATAATAGCGACCGTTGCCATGGCGTGCCAGTTCACCTAACAGGCGATCGTTCAGGTCATTGGTGCCGATGCCGGCGATGTCAAAGGCCAGGCCTTTCTGGCGCATCGCCTTGACCCGCTCCGCCAGCCGCGACGGGTCGGCATTGCCAAGGTTGGCGGCACCATCGGTGAACAGGACCAGGCGGTTTTGCGCTCCCGCCGTCTGCTGCCGCAGCGCCATTTGTTCGCCCAGTTTCATGGCCTCCTCCAGATTGGTGCCGCCCTCGCTGGCGGCCTGGTTGACCAGATTGTTGAGCTTCGCGGCCTGCTCGCCGGTGAGGGCATCCACCAGCAGACGCGGCGTGCGGGAAAACCCGATGACCGTCACCAGATCCTGTTTGGTTAGCAAACCGCCGAGTTGCTTCAGCGCGTTGTCCATGGCGGCCCGGCGGTCTTCGCGGGCCATCGAGCCGGATTGATCGACCAGCAAGGTGAGGCGCAACGGCTGCGCCGCGCTGCGACCGGCGGCACCGGTTCGCATCGCCACCCTAACCAAATTGCGGCCGGGAATCACCGGATGGGCCGCCTGCTCGACCCATCCCGCCACCGGTTCGCTGCTGCTGGGGGCCGGATCGCCGTAATCCACGGCATTGTAGAACTGCTCGACCTTGATGCCGGAGGGGTCCGGCCGCTCGCCGCGGGCCATGGCCGCCTGCGCCATCTTGAACGAGGCCTCGCTGATGCTCAGCGAGATGGTCGTGAACGGCGCATCGGCCGCCCTGCTTTCGGAACCGGCATCCAGGACGAGTTGCCGGTGAGCCTGTTGATTGCCCGGATCCCATTCCAGGGCCTTGGCGAGCCATCCCTTGGCCTCGTCGTTGCGGCCCCCGGTCACGGCCTGGTCGGCCAGCGCCACGGCGGCATCCCCGAGGTGTTGCCGCAAGGCCTCACGCCGCGCCTTCGTGGCAGGCGCATCGGGTAGCACCGCCAAGCCCTTCTCAAAGCCGGCGTAGGCCCGCTGATAGTCGCGCTTGCCGTAGGCGTCCCGTGCATCAGTTAGGAACCCGTCAGATGCCGCCACCACGGATTGCCGGCGCAGCATCTCGCGCTGCGCCAGGCCGACGAGTTGATCTGACTTTTCGCCCTCGGCGGCCTTGTTCTTGAGTCGGCCTTCTCCCCACTCAAGCGTGCCGCCGCCGACCGTGGTGGTGCCGGCGTAGTCATCGTCGCCGTCAGCCAGGGCTGGTGTTTCCACCAGCGGTGTCACCACCTCTTCCGCCGCCTTTGGACGTTCGGGCAAGGGGGCGGCTGGCTTGGCCGGCGGCGGTGGCGCGGTCTTGGCATCAGGGGCGGGCGTCGTGCCGGTGGGTGTGGTCGTCGCAGGTGGCGGCACGTTCGACCTGGCATCGAAATCGCGGATGATGGCGGCGGTGGATTTCGACTCAGCGTTGGTCGGCGAGTCTGCCGAGGCTGACAACTCCCAGGCCTTGTCCACCTCCATGAGCAACTCGGACCGCGTTTGATCATAGGCGGCGCGGTAGTAGGATGACTTGGCGGAAGCGATGCTTTCCAAGCCACGGCGAGCGGCTTGATTGTAGGGATCGGTGCGCAACACCTTTTCGTATTCGGCCTTGGCGGCATCGTATTTGCCGAGGTTGTAGTTTCCTTCCGCCGTATAGAGGCCACGGCGGACGGCCTCGACATTCTTGCCAGGGTCCGCAGCGGCGGCCAGATTGGTGCGGATGGAATCGACCGGCGCTGCGGCTTCCAACTTCTTGGACACGTCCTCATGGTTACCCGCCGTGGCGTCCAAGCTCAGGGTGCCGGCATGGGTGGAGGCGCTCCGGTCTATCAGCGCATCAATCGAGTTGCGGCTCACGACGGCATCGCCGCTGCGCATGCCTTCGGTCAGCGCCTGCCCATTCCGGTCCTGCGGAGGTGTGACCGGTGCCCCATGTTCCGTATGGCCCTCAAAACCCCGGAGTTCAGCATTCTCGATCTCGCTGCGAGCTGCCAGTCTGCCATCCGCGTGCCCGCCGGGTTTCTCGTCGCTGAAAGGATCGGCGCTCGGCGCAGGCCGACCCGTGGCCAGAGCGGCAGCGGGACCGGACGCCGGGACCGCCCCTCTGCTAACACCCGCGAGCTTGTTGGCATCCTTGCCATCCATCAATTCGGAAGCCGGGTCCGCCCTAGCGGCAAGCTCATGCTTCGGCATCCTGTCGGCCACCTCCGCTCCCGCCAAGTCCTTGCTCACTTGTTGCAGCTTCTTCTGTTCCGCGTCAAAAGCCAGCTTGGCATCGCCGTAGTCCTGCGCATCAAGGCCGCGTTTGATCGCTTCGTTGCGCTTTTCTCCCCGGCCCGACAGGGCGGAGGTATCCAGCGCCCTGCGGGCACCCAGATCAGCCTCCCCTCCGGAGCGCTGGTCATGGCCGGGATCCTTGTCGTCCCTTGCCAGCGAAATCGAGCCGAGCACCTTGCTGGATTCCTCGACCGAGGATTCCTCTAGCCGGGGCGCTTCCGTGAATGCACCGGTTCCGATTCCCGCCTTGCTCAACCCGTCTTGCGCGGCGGACATGGGTTCACTCGGCGGGGCGGGAGTCACGGCGGCAGGTGGCGGGGGGACCGCCCGGGGGGCCGCGGTGGGTCGACGGCGCGAGTCGGAGGACGCCACGGCACCACTGGATTTGCCTGCCACATCGCCGCCATAGCCGAAGCCAACTCCCTTGCCACTGCCGCCCATGCCGGAGCCGCCGCCCACCGCGCCGGACTTAATGCCGGACCTGCCGCCGTCCAGCGAGCTTAGCCCCGACATCTCACCGAAATGATCGCTCGGCTCGGGGAGCGGGACATTCGCTGCGGCGCCTGCCGCCGCCACGCGTTTGGGATTGGCGGCAAGATCCGGCGCGGCCTTGGGTTTGGCGGCGGCAGCAGCCGACTTGGCTTCCGCCTCCCGGCTCAAGGAAAAGTTCCTCTCTGCGGAAGCCTTGGCGGGGACCTGCGCGAGGCCGGGGAGGATGATCGGCTTGGGAGTGCCCTCGATCATCTCGGGGGGGAGTTCGGTCGTCAGCGGCACCGATTTCGATTCGATGGCATCTCTGAATGCTGTCATGAGGGGCACCCTGGCATCCGACATTTTGCTGGAGATTTCTCCCTCGATCAATTTCAGCTTCATTCTCTGAAGCATTTCCTGCTCGGCCTCAAACTCCCGCTTGGCATCCACATAGTCCTGTGCGTCCAGGCCGCGCTTGATGGCATCAGTGCGTTTCTCGTTCTTAGTGGACAAGGCACGCTTGTAACGGGCTTCCGCAAGTTCCAGCTTGGCCTGCAGCGTGTTACGCAGCGCAACCACGCCCTCGTCGAGTTGCTTTTTCATCGTGTCGGCCGTCTGCTGCCGCTCCAGCAGCGCGGGATCTTGTCCAGCCAGCCCCTGCCGCTTGAGTTTTTCAAGCTCGGTCTTGGTTTCGAGATACTTGGGATAGAGGGTTGGCAGCGAGTTGTCAGGAACTTGCAGGCCGGACGCATAGGTCATGAGTTGGTCGTCCGAGTATTTCAGCAGACCTTGGATCTGGCTCTCCAATTGCTGCTTTTCGGTCTCCACCTGCTTGAAGGAATCCAGCGTGCTCCTGGCGCCGTCATCATCGGCCCGCCCTGCCGAGCTGTAATATGCGTCAGGGCCATTATAGACAATTCCCTTGTCACGCACGATGGCGGAGAGCAACTTCCGTTTTTCTTCGACCGCATCCTCTTGTGCCCGGACGGCTTTCCTCAGCTCTTGAATGGCCGCTTCCGCCGCTGGCGAACCGGAAGATTGCCCCTGATGCGCCGCCAGGGTATTCTTCCGCATGGGCATGAGCTGTGGGGCCACCAGCCAGCCAATCGCGGCCATCAGGATCAAGCCGGCGGCGATGGCCAGGATGGTCCTGCGCCAAGGGCGGCGGGCCCGCACGGTCCGCTGCGGGACCGGTCTAACTGCAGGTCCTGACACGCCGAAGATTTCATCGATCACCCGGCGTTTCTCGGGCAGCAACTTCCAGGCCTGGTCGGGTTCTCTGGCTTCGGCTTCGGTGAGCAGGCCGTGCAGGGCCCGCATGCGGCGGCGGAAGACCAGCAACTCGGGGCGCTCGTCGCACAAGCGTTCCAACTCCGCCGCCTCAAAGGCGGAGGCATCCCCGAGCACCCAGGCCACGATCCGGGCCTCAAGCGGCTCGTCGCCCACGGTGTCAAATGGAGGAGGGGTGGTCATTGGGTATCAGTTATCCGTTAGTAGTTGGAAGTTGTCAGTTAGTCGGATCGGTCGGATCGGTCGGATGGCATTCAGGACTTTGCTCAACCTTCCGCGGAGTCGATGCCGAGGTGGCGGAGGGCATCGGCGAGGTGCTTGAGGAGGTGGTGGAGTTTGTAGCCGACGTTGCCGACGCTCAGGCCGGTGCATTGGCTGATTTGGTCATATTTGAGGTGCTGGTGGTATTTGAGGCGGATGAGCCTGCGGTCTTCGGAGGGGAGTTCGGCGATGAGGAGTTGGAGGGTGCCGATGGCTTCGAGCTTGCCGAGGGCTTGTTCGGGGTCGGGGGAGGCGCTGGCCCATTCCTGACTGGTATCGAAGGAGGTTTCGCGTTGGTGGTCGCGGAGGTGGTTGAGGGCGAGGTTGTGGATGGTGCGAAACAGCCAGGCCCGCGGGTTGGCCACTTCGTCCCAGTGCGCATGCAGTCGGACGAAAGCCTCCTGGACGAGATCTTCCGCCGTTTCCCGTTGGCCCACCAGTCCATAGGCATACCGCAGCAACGGCGATTCCTCCGCCTCGAAAACCATTCGGAGCGTCGTTTTTTCGTCCATCGGCATTCGCTGTGGCAGCACCGGACTGCGCCCAAGCTCAGCCAGCGGACGGATGCTGGCGGTTTGCGTTTCCATGAATCGGCAGGCTTACGGTCATGCTTTCAAACATCAAGACCCACCACGAGCAAAATCCTTGGAAATATTTTGCACAATTCTTCCCCCGCCTCGAGCCTGCCTTGGCAGGGACCGCTCTCCCAACGGCCCCTGAGCCAGCAGCAACCCATTGCCAGGGAATGGCGGAAACACCCCCGCTGCGCGTGATGGCCCGGCTGGCGACCCATGCGGACGATCCCGCCTGAGTGGCCGTCTGGAAAGCAACTCTCAGAACTCAGCGTTCGACCTCAAAAGAGCCAATGCGTGGAGCAAGTTGGATTCCCTGAAGCGCGACCGGGTTGAGCGCCGGCTGTGGGTCAGGTTGAGGACGGTTGGTCGTCGGAGTCGTCGGAGATCCGGACCGTGAT
>JAPLUI010000038.1 GCA_026397725.1 Verrucomicrobiota bacterium
AACATGCGCGTGCGCGCGTGCGAGTCAAGAATTATTTATTGCGCACATGAAATATATTTCGAACCGGCAGAATCGTTGGAAAATCAACGGATTCCGAATTCAGCGGCCTCCGGCCGCGGGGCCTATGTCCAGAGATCTGACCTCTTACGAAACCATGGTCCAAATGGCCTAAAACTGGTAGCATTCCCGTCATGCCATTCCGCGCCGTCGCGTGGAAAGGCGTGACGAAGCATTGTTTCCAACGACGCGTGCTCAGGGCGTGACCGCGAGGCGGCAGAATTTCTTCGGGTTGACGCTTGGCCAGGTATGGATTTCCCTTCGACCTCATCCAGCGCTTACTCGGCCTGCCTTTTCTTCACGGTGAGCATTCGAATCGCTGGGAAATTCGCCGTCGCGATTTCCCGGACGGAGTCATTGACGGGTGCCGTGCGGACGCCGTCCCCTTTGAAATCCCAACCGGCCAGGGCTTGCTCCATGTTCGATTGCCCGGAGCCTAACCAAACCTCCCCCGCCAGGATGTTGTGAACCTCCACCACATTCCTGCCGGTGACTTTCAGGTCATAGGGTCCGCCCGCCGGCAACGGGTCAAGCGTGACACTCCACGAGTTGGCGTCGCCGGTCATGCCGGTCTTGGATTGGCCGGCCACTTCAAGCGTGATGCCTTCGCCAACGTCGGCCCAACCCCGGATCACCAGCGGCCTGCCCTGTTGGAGAACCATGTTGTCACTGAGGATGGCCGGCAACCGCACGGCGGCACGCGCCCCCTGTTCTAACAGCATGACCGGGCCCAGCGCACCGAGCAGGGCGATCCGGCAGGTGCGGTGAATCAGCGCCACTGGCAGCCGCCGCCGCGGATCCCGCCGCCGCAAACATCCTATTGTTGCGTCCATACCTTGAGGTCTCTAACATTCTTGTGGCCCGTTTGGCCGATCACCCCCATCCGGCCATTCCAGTTCACCCTCTTGAGGGTCATGAGGTGATCGTTCATGTAGGTTTCCAGCATGTCCTTCCTCATCACCAGACGAACTTTCACCTCGGGGCCAAACTCAAGATCGCGGTTGAGTAGCGGCAGGGTGTTCGGATCGACTCCATCCAGCCGGGCTGGCCCGAACCGTGTGCCCTGTCGTGTGAACAACACGGCCTGTCCGGTGCCCCCGCCGCCATCAAAAAAGAATCCGCTGGGATCTTCATTCTCGGGCAACGTCAATGACCCTTCAACGACATAGGTGGCCTCCAGGTTGAATGCCGGCTCTAACAATCTGACAAAGGCCGCATCGCTGGCATTCGTCGCCAACGCAAGCGCCACCTCCCGTTCCTTGAGCGTGTCATTTCCCGGCCACCATTTCAGCCGCATGGTTCCCTCCGGATCAATCTCGATCGCCTTGAATGGCGCCGCGTAGGCCGTGCCGTTGGTATAAAAATGATTGACCAGGGGACCGCCAGGCGCGCTGTGGAAAAACCGCGAGAAATACACGTCACCATCATTGCCGAGCAGATTCGGGTTTTTCTGCTGGGCCAGAAACGGCCCTTCCGGACGCTCGGCGCGGTGGATCAGACCGGGACCGATCGTCAGGTAGTACTTCTGTCCAATCATCTCGATACCACCAACCTCACCTGCGGTATCTCCCGCAATGGGAGGCAGGACCTGCCATTTCAGCCCGTCCTTGCTCTCGGCGCAACCCACGGCCCAACAGGTCTTGTAAGCGACTTTTCCGGGGGTCGGGCATGCCGTGAAATAGGCGTAGAGCGAACCGTCCGCGCGGGGCAGGACATCCATGCAATCCCAACGTCCCTTTTCGTCGAACCACCGGACATCCACATTGAAGCGGAGTGACTCATCGACTTTGGACCAATGCAAGAGATCGGTTGAAGTTAGGAAGATGATGTTCTGGCCGCAGAAGTTGGGGACGTGACTCCAGTAATCCTCACCTTCCCCAAAGAACTCGGAGTAGTTCATGATCCAGGTGCCGTCCTTGGCAAAGTTGGGAGACTTCCAGATGTGACCCGAGCCCATCGTGGTTTTCTCCCGGCATTTGGCGATCGTGCCATACTCTTTCCAATGCACGCCATCGTCCGAGGTTGCCAGTCCGAAACTGTTCCAATCCTTCAGATACCCCGGCGGTATCCGCGGATCATCCTTGCCCGGCGGACCCGCCACGTAATAAAGATAGAATTTCCCTTCATGATAACAGGCCCAATTGTCCCAAATGCCGCCCGTTCGGCCGGGAGTATAGAACCCGGCCTGCACGCCTTTGGCAAGCGGGTCTGGCGCGGCGGCCGGCTGGCCGGCGGCCGGCGCGCTCTGCGTGAGCTGGCTGGCCGCCGCCGCAGGCGGTGATGCCGGCACCTCGTCGGACAGGCGGACGTTGTCGATGCCGCCACGGTGCGCCACCGCAGCATGCGGCACCACCCCGTACTTGAGCCACAGCGGCTTGCCGGCGTCGGCCGCGGTGGCCGTGTACGAAACTGTTAGACCGGCGGGGGAATACGCCCCCGCCGCCAGCGCTCCACTCGTGGCCGTCGCGTACACCGTGGGCGCAGCGGCAATGTCACTCTGCAAGCTTGCCGACCATCGACCGGGAGTGATACCCGGCTCATTTCCGACCAACACATCGGCCATGAGGGTGTAGGTTTTCCCCGCCTCCATGGTGCCGAGATTCTGCGCGACGCCGCCGTAATTTGTCAGACCGTCGGATACCAAACGCATGTATCTCGAGCCGGTGACCTGGTCTGCGGCGATCCGGTCGTAGTTGCCCTTGGGCCCGCCGGCGGTGGTCGAGCCGGCTTGGATTGGGATGCCGACTGTCAGGTCGGTCCAACCCGCCGCATTGTGGATTGCGTACGGATCAAGCTTGTCAACGCCGGCGGTCTCCTCGAAGCTCCCGTTGACCACGGCGGTGATCGGTGCCGCCAATGCGGGACCCACCGCACTCACCATGGCTAACAAGGCAAACCCGCGTAGCCACCCGCGTTGGCCCGCATGCATGTTGTATCTTGTCAGATCATTCATTTGACGCTCCGTTCAAACCCATCACTTTGAAACCCGCCGGCTTGCCGCTGGCCTCCACCGGACAGTGGGCCAAGCGCCCCGCATCGAGTCGCTGCGCAGGCCCGCCGTTGATGACCAGATCATACTCACCGGCCTCCAAGCCGACGATGCGCAGTTCAATTTCGTACGGTTTGTCGTACGGATCGGGCAACGCGGCAAGTTGGTTTTCCAACTCCACACGCAGCGTCTTGCCCTCGCGGCGGTACGAGCGGACGTACACGCCGTCAACCCCCACCGCCACCTGCTTGCCGAAGTCCACATATACGCCGCCCAGTTCGCGCAGCGCATCGCCGAGCCCGGCAAACAGCCCGGTGCCCTCCCCGGAACCCGGCGAGGTTCGCGAGCAATTCTGCTCCGAGCCTTCGTGATTGATGTTCTCCGGGCCGAGGCCCGGCGGACAGTTCGGAAAGCGATAGATATTATTGCTGATGTGGCGCGGATGATTGATCAGCGTGACACCCGCCCGCGCCGCGGCGACCGCCCGCTCCAGCAAGTCCTGGCGTCCCAGTTCCTTGCCGTAATACGCCAGGGTGCCGACCGACCACGCGGTGTGGCAATTCAGCCAGGCCGCGTCGCCATTGTCAGTGTCGAACCCGCCGAACGCATACGCGGTATAGACAAAGTGCGGATCCCAAACGGCCTGGTACAAGCTGACATAATCGATGACCTGCTCGCCCGCATCAAGATACGGGCGCTTGCCCGTTAGACGGAACAACTCGCCCAAACCGGCCGCAGCCCAGATCATCGGCATCTGGCCGCGGGGGTCCTGGTCCTGCGTCTTGTCCTCCCAGTCCACCGGTTTGATGCCACACGAGAAAAACCCCTCGAAGTCGCGCCACCGCTGCTTCGGAATCACCTGCCTGATCAGATAGCCTGCCGCCTTTTCGGCGCCTGCCAGGTAGCGTTGATCCTTGGTGGCGGCAAAAAGTTGGCAGAGGAACCAGAGGTTGGCGCCGTTTTCCGCGTGATCCGGCAGGATTTTGTTAGGCGTGCGGTCCGCGTTGAAGAACATGGGAATCTGGCCGTCCGGGCCGAGGTGTTGCAGCAACAGGTCGGCATAGGGGCGCAGCAACTCCAGGATGCGCGCGTCCTTGCCGCAGAGTTGATAGTAGCGCAACAAGTGTACGGCGGTGATGCTGCAGGCGGCGGTATGGTACGAGCGCGGCCGGACGTTGCTTGGATCAAGCCCCAGGTGCGGCGTCTGGTCATCCCCGGCAAAGATAAGCCCCGGCTTCCACTCCTTGCGGTCCAGATGGTAATCGCACGCGAACAGGCCCTTGACGCGCGGTGCCAGCAGCGCCAGGTTGACGATGCGCCGGGCACGCTCCTTGAGCTTCTCATCGTTCGTGCGCTGCGCCCACAGATCCATTCCGACGGCGTCGCGGGAGTTGTTCCACCATGGGCTGTTGCTGAGCACGTTGGCCCAGAACGGCACGGCCAGGCACCACCCGCCGGCCGGCTGGCCGTCCATCTCAAACTCGGCGAAGCCCTGGTTGTTGTTGGAACCGAGAATCGCCGGATAGATCACCTTGCAGTATTCGTCAAACGGCATCGCCTGCGGGCGCGGCTTGGCCAGCAGCGGGCTGCCATAGCGTTGCCACTGGTAACGCGCAATCCGCTGGAACCCGCGATACGGCGCCGCGTCGGCCGACATGAACAAGTCAAAGCCATAACCGACGCGTGGCGAGCTGAGCGTGCGGACCAGCGTGCCATCGCTCGGATGCCGCCAGCGCATGTGCTGCACCGGAATGAAATCGATCAACCCGTATGCTAACAACGGGTGCGCGTCCAGCCCCGAGGTGAGCGTGTAGTCCAGGGCGGTGGGCATCGAGTTGTTAGCCGCGTCAACGGGCGTGGGATCCATGGTGGCGATGCCGCCGCGAGGCCGCGCGTCGGGCGAAGGAACCTTGAGCCGGTTGATCAGATCCAGGTCCGGCACCAGCGCGCCGAGCAGTTGGTTCTGCTGTGCGATGACCGCCGGTGCATAGAAGATCCGGTCGCCCAGGATGAACTCGGGGCTGTCGGGCACGCGCGGCACCGCGCTGGGCCAGTCCGCATACCAGCCCGGCCCCTTGCTCTTGGGCGTGTGGATGAAGTCCGGCTTGCCGTCGCAACGAAAGGTGAAGGTGGAAAGCAGATACTCCAGCTTCGGCCGTTGCTCTAACAGATCAGCCGTGACTTCGATGTGTGCGTAGTCCGAGCCCTCGCCGAGGGTGACGCGCTGGCGGACCGGGCCATTTGCCGAGTGGCCGCTCAGTTCGATGGTGCTGGTTCCGTGCTCACGCCGGGGCTCGCCAATGGTGTCGAGGATTTCGCTTACGAGCAAGCGGTGGACCGGATCGCGGGCGGAATCGTAGAGCGCGTTGGCAGCTTGCGGTAAGGGTTTGGGTGGGCGCAACGATTCGGCCACCGGCACCCATTCGGCTCCGCGCTTGGCGAAGTACTCCTGTTGGATGCCGCCAGGCACGGGCGTGAAGCACACCTTGATGCGGCCGTTGTCCATCTCCACACCCGTCTGTTGCAGTCCTACCGGATTGACCAGGATTTCATCCACCATCAGCCAGGCCTTGCCGCCCGCGCCCTCCAGGCCCGCCGGGATGATGGCCCGGTTGTGGGCGCGGACCCGCAGGTAGCGGCCGCGCGTCCCCTCCGGCGTGTTGGTTAGAAGAGCCTTGGTGAGCGGTCCCGCGACCTCGGGCGCCACGTCCGGCTTGGCGTTTCCCGCCGGAACGAAGGTGATGTTATCCGATGACACCGCGAAGTCCACCGCCGTGGGTAGATACATGCCATGGAATACCTGTTGCATGCAGGTGATGCCGAGTTGTTGGATCGGGATGACCGACCCGAGATCGATGACCGCCTCGAAATCACGCTGGATATATGCCAGCCACTTCGCCGCCCAGTCGGCCGTGAGCAACTCTCCGTCCACCAGCCCCGCAGTGCCTCCAAGATTGAAGCGCGGGTCCGGCTTCGTCATGCTCAGCACGCTGCTGCCGACCGCGGCGTGCCGCACCCGTTTGATTTCAGGGACTGCCGACACGGCCTCGTCTGGCAACATGGCCGGGCGGATATTATCCATGTGTCTGGCGATGGTGCTGTGGGCCGTTAGAACCCACAGGGAGGTCCCGCGTCGCCGGAGATCCAGCACGGTGGGAATCCAGCCTTGGGTCCAGCCGCTTTCCACGCACCAGGCGCCCCAGCCCGCGTCGGCGTTCGAACCGAAATACTCCCAGCGCTTGAAATCAAACGCGCGGAACCATGCACCGTCGAGTTCGGGCCGGATCTCGCTGCGCACCTGGATGCGCACGAGGAACTCCGCCAGTTGGTCCTCCATGCGTTGATAGCGTGCCTCGCCGGTGACGGCGGCCGCCTCGTGCAAGCCGAGGAATGCGAAGTTGCAGGTATAGAGCAGGTCTGCCACCGGGTCGCCGTTGGCGTGAATCAGCGGCGCTTCGTTGGTGCCATAACTCGCGTTGGATTCGGGTGGAGGGAAGTAGCCCATCGCAACATCGCCGAGTTCCTCGCGGATCGCGCCGCACCCGTCCTGCGCCGCGCCAATGTCGGTGGCGATCCGGTCGAGCCAGGCGCGGTGTTCCGGGGTGTCCTCGACGCGTACCAACCAAGCCAGGACTAACAGCATGCGCGCCCGTTCCTGCTGGATGCCGTTGGTCCAGAACCAACCGCCCGGGTATTTCTCCATCATCAGCCGGATGCCCAGCTTGGTGCGCTCCAGCAGCGGCGCAAAACGGGTCTTGTCGTAGAGCCACAGATAGACCGCCCACGTCCACGCCTCGAAATGAGGTGAGAGCCGCACGAGCGGAGCATCCCAGAACGAACGCCAGCCACGCTTGAGGAGGTCGGGGTGCTCGATCCGTTCACCGCGGAACCCGAGCCGGCCGGTGGTGCGGAAATTCGCCAGGATATTGATGAGCAACTTTTCATCCCAGCGATCCGTGCCGAGGATCGCGGCAGTGCCCATGCAGCCAAGCATCACCCTGACATCGTTATCCTGATAGAGGGCGCCCGCCGCGTCGGGCGTCCACGCGAGCATTCCGTAGCTGGGTTTTTCCGGGGCCTCGATGAACAGGCCGGAGCGGGAGTAGAGCCAGTCCAGCAGGTTGGAGGCGATGCGTGCGCTGCGGGTGTCGTTGCCAATTCCGGCCCGCAGCGCAAAGGGGAGCGCGCTTTCACCGATGCAGTCGGAGCGGAGGTTATAGATAACCGGTTGCCGGCCCAGGTGATCCACTTCGGAGCGCATGCCCTCAAGGAGTCCAAGCTCGCCATCGCCGCAGGGCCAGGAGGCCTCGGGTGCGAGGGGCTGCGGTCGGTCTTTCCATGAGTGATGCACTAACATCCGTGCCTTGGTGGACCAATCCACGCCCCGCACGATGGCATCGGTCGCCGCCGTCGCCGGCAAGGTGGCGTCCCGGCCATAGCGAGGGCGCACCGTCGGGGTCCACTTCAAATCGGGCGCCGCCGCGCCAGGGGTCAGCCAGGTGAACACCATCCGCCACACCTCTGGCCAGGCATCGTTAGGCGCATAGCGCCCCGTGACGAATTGGCTGAGCTTGGTGGTTGCCACCAGGATATCGCCGCGCGGATGCTCGAAGAGCACGGGATACACTTCGGCTTCCGGCAACCCGAACACCGCCGTGTCATAGCCGGCGACGCGGGCCAGCACGAGCTGCGGGGACTTCGCCACCATCGGCAGAAAGTAACAGCCATGAATGATGAGCAGGCGCATCCTGGCCAGCGCCGGGCCGAATGCGTTAGAGGCCACGACCGCTCGCTCGAGTTTCACCTTGCGGGGCGCATCGATTTTCGTGTCCGGCAAGGCCGCCGGATACTCCACGTAAACGCGCAGGTGTTTGCGTGCGGCCTGGGCGAAAACCTCCGGTGCGACCGCCGTGGTTTGCTGCGGGTAACCGTCGGCTAACAGCAGCACGCCGTCGCCCTCGCCGGCGGCGGCCACGGCTGCCTCGGGGGTGTCGCAACGCTTGAGGGCCACCCCGTTGTCCGCCGCGACGCGGCACAGATCATTGTCCGCCGCGCAGGAAAAGATCAGCGGCCCTGCGGCCAGCGCCGGGATGCCGGACAGCAGCGCGGTTGCCGCGAGGAGAAAGGCCGCGAAGGAGCCGCAAATCAATAAACATTTCGTTAGAAGTCTGATCATTCAGAAATTAGGTAAAATGATGAAGGGTAAAATCATGGAAGAAAAGATCAGAACTCCGGAGAACGGAAGCCCGATTCCAGTTCTTCATCATTTTACCCCTCATCATTTTACCAAATACATTCCATGCGAACATGCGAATCTTGTAAGGTTTATTTCTTTACGGGTCCTAAGCGGCGTGAAACGGGGTCTTTCATGAGGAATCTACGGGTTCACCAGGATTTCATCCATCATCATGTGGTCCGGCACGCCGGGATACTCATGCCAAGCTGGCAGCACGCCGTTGTTCTTGCAGAACACCTTGACGTAGCGGCCGCTGCCCTGGGTGGCAACGGCGAGTTCCTTCATGGTCAGGCCCCGGCTGGTCCGGTTGTTCGGAATCTCGAACGAGGTGGTGCCGGCAGGCGCAAACGTCTTGCCGTCGTTAGACACCGCCACATCCACCCGCACCGCCGGCAAAATGCCGGCTTCCTGCAGATGGACGAAGCGTGCCACCACTTGCGTGATCGCGGTGCTCGTGCCCAGGTCGATCACGAGTTCCAGATCCTTCGGCCCCAAGGTCATCACTTCGGGCGCGCCCCATTCGCCACCGCGGATCAGCATCCCGTCGGTCAGCAGCTTGGCGGCGGCCTCGGCATTGGCAAGGTCGGCGGGCACGAGAATCCTGGCCGGCTTGCCCACTGCGGCGTGCTTCACGGTGGCCAGCTTCTGATAGGCCGCGGTGGTCACGCTGCCGCGGCCGCGGACCTTGGCGGTCGCGGTGTTGGTGAGGGTGATGGCCGTGGTATAAGCCGGTGAGGCTGGCAGGGGGTCCGAGCCGTCCACCGTGTAGCGCACCGTGCCGTCCTTGAGGGTGCATGCCACGCTTACGGTTAGAGTATCGGCGAACCAGGCGGTGTCCTTGCCTGCGGCGTCCTTGATCAGGCCTTGGGCGGTGATGGCCAGGGGCTCGAAGATATAGGTCTGTTGCCAGGGCGGCTTGCCCGGATTTCCGTTAGAGTCGAACAGGCGGGCGACGAGGGTGAAGCTGTCGGCGATGCGGATCGGCTGGTTGGCCGCCGGCGATTGGGCGGTGGGCTCCGTGCCATCCAGCGTGTAGCGCACCGTTCCCAAAGTGGGGAAGGTCTCGAGCGTCAGCATGGTGGGCTGGGTCGCCCTGATCCGGAACATGTCGCTCTCGATTGCCGGATCGTGGCGGATGGCAAAACCATACAGGATCCGGTCCAGCACGCGGTCGGTTCCCTCGCTGCGACGGGCCAGGTTGGCGGGGGTGAAGGCATTGTCGGGGCCCCAGGTCCGCTCCTGGCGGTTAGGGACCGCCCTGAGCCATTTCAAGCTGACCTCGCCCTTTTGTTCCCAGACCGGCAGTGAGGCACCCAGCACCGAATCGCCCTTTTTGAGCACGCTGCCATTGCTATGATACATCGTCCAATCCTGGGGTTCCACGCCCGCGAAATTCCACGGCACGGTGATGGTGGTGAAGCCCTCGGCAATCATGCGCTCCGCAGTGCGGGCGCCGCCGTCCCAGGTCATGTTGATGATGTCTTTCGACACGCCGTTGGCGGCACCCTCCCAGATAATGGTTTTCTTGCCGCGCTTCTTGACCATCTCATTGACCTGCAGGGCGAAGTATCCTAACAGTCCTCCGGGGTTGGCCAG
>JAPLUI010000039.1 GCA_026397725.1 Verrucomicrobiota bacterium
GCTCCTCGAACAACTCAACGAAATGGAAATCACCTTTCCGGGAACCGAACTGATCATGCGCTACTCTCTGTTAGGCTCACCCGCCGCCGACGATTCCTAACACAGTGTCACCATCACTTCACAGAGGTAAGGAGTCCTGAACCTGCCCCGCACGGCCCGCGCCTTGGGCATTTCCTTGGGCAACGAATTGTGAGGTTGACGCTTGACGGCAGTGGACGAGAGTTCATACCAATTTTCCGGCTCAGAACTAACAAACAATCATCATGGCTACAATCATTCCACGCTGGGAGTGGCGCTCGTTCGGTCGGCGCTTTGGCGAAGCGGAAGCACGCATGGCCGCGCTGACCCCGGGCGGGGTGCAGGAAAGCGATGAAATCTATCTTCTTTCCGGGGCCGGTGACAACGTCAAGGTCCGCGACGCGCTGATGGACATCAAGGTGCTGAAGGAGGTGAACGCCGACGGCTTGGAGCAATGGACGCCGGTCATGAAGGCGGGCTTTCCGCTGCCGGCCGCCGACGTGGCCAAGGTGTTCGAGGCCTGGCGTCTGCCCGTGCCGCCCTTGTCCCGCGAGAGCTACACCCTCGACGAGTTCATCGCCGATTTTGCCGCCCAGGGCAGTGCGATCCGGGCGGTGAAAGTCCACAAGCAGCGGACCCGCCACACGGTCGGCGGTTGCACGGCGGAACTCTCCGAGGTGGTCGCCGATGGCAAGCCCACCCGCACGATCGCCATCGAGTCGGAGGACGCGGCGGCAGTCATCCGGGCCGTGAGGGGGCTCGGCCTGGGCGGCTATGCGAACATCAGCTATCCCCGCAGCCTCACCGCCCTGCTCGATGGCGAGCCGGAGCGTTTCGCGGTGATCGACGCCGGCACCAATTCCATCAAGTTCCACCTCGCCGAACGAGACTCCGGCGGCAACTGGCGGACCGTAGTGGACCGCGCGGAATTGACCCGCCTCGGCGAAGACCTCGGGCGCACCCAAGTGATCTCCCAGGCCGCGCTCGTGCGCACGGTTGCCGCGATCGCCGGGATGGTTGCCGAAGCGAAAAGCCATGGCGTGCTGGCGCTCGCCGCAGTGGGCACGGCCGGCCTGCGGATCGCAGCCAACGGAGCCGAAGTCGTCGCCGCGATCCAAGCCCGCACCGGCGTGCAAGTCGAGGTGATTTCGGGCGAGGACGAGGGACGCCTCGCTTACGTGGCGGCCAAGGCCGGGCTCGGCACGGCCGCAGGCTCGCTGGTCGTGTTCGACACCGGCGGCGGCAGCTCGCAGTTCTCCTTTGGCCACGGCTCGTGCGTGGCCGAGCGCTTCAGCGTCGAGGTCGGTGCCGTCCGCTACACCGAGCGCTTCAAGCTCGACGGCGTCGTTTCCAGCGACGTGCTGCGCGAGGCCATGGCCGCGATGTCGGCCGACCTTGCCCGCATCGCTGGCCGTCCGGTCCCGGACGCGCTGGCGGCGATGGGTGGCGCGGTGACCAACCTCACCGCAGTCAAGCACCAACTTGCCAAATACGATCCGAACCTCGTCCAGGGCACCATCCTCGACCGCGCCGAGATCGACCGCCAGATCGAGCTTTACCGGTCGCAAGACGCGGACGCCCGCCGTGCCATCGTCGGCCTCCAACCGAAACGGGCGGAAGTCATCCTCGCCGGGGCGTGCATCGTCCGCACGGTCATGGAAATGTTGGGCAAGGACACGCTCACGGTGAGCGATCGCGGGTTGCGCCATGGCGTGCTGGCCGAACGCTTTGGCGACTGAAGGAAGTGCCTGAAAGCCCCCATCTCCAACGAATCTCACAATGAATGCCATAACTACCGATCCAACCAATCCCGTGCCCGTTTTGTCGCACGATGACACCCTCAGGATGCTCAAGCTGATCAAAGGATCCGACAGCGTTGAACTGAAGTTGATCGTACCCCTCACCGAGCAGCACGCCACGATCAAGGCCCTCGGGTTGGACCCGATCGAGGCGGAACCCCGCCAGGCGTTCTTCTTTGATACGGCGGACCTGGCACTGAATCGGGCCGGGCTGATTGTCCGCGCCCGGCGCATCCGGGGGGGACTCGGCGACACGGTGGTCAAATTGCGTCCGGTGGATCCGGACACGATCGACGCTGACCTTCGCCGTTCGGCGAGCTTCAAGATCGAAGTGGATGCGTTGCCGGGCGGCTTCGTATGCTCGGCATCATGCAAGGGCACCTGCACCGCGCAGGAGGTGCTCGATGCCGCCACCGGCAAGATGCCTCTCAAGAGCCTGTTTTCCAAGGAACAACGCGGCTTCTATGACCGGCACGCCCCGGCAGGCATCCAGTGGAACTCGCTGCTTACCCTGGGACCCGCCTTCCTGCTCAAGTCCAAGCACCAACCGAAGAATTTCGACCGCCGCATCACGGTGGAAATGTGGTTCTACCCCGATGGCTCGCGGTTATTGGAAATTTCCACCAAGTGCCTGCCCGCCGAGAGCTTTCAGGTTGCGGCTGAATTCAAGTCCTTTCTCGTTGAGTGCGGCATCGGAATCATCGCGGGGCAGGCAACCAAGACCAAGGCGGCGATGGATTTCTTCAAGCGCAAAGTCGCAGCGGAGCGCTCTGCCGGCGGCTTGGCACCGGGCTAACAACACATTCCCATGACTGAAGCAAGCAACACCCCCAGCAGACCTGCGGTTGCCGCCCCGGCACGCGGCTGGCGTGCGGCGTTTCCGCCGGCACAGTGGCTCACCACCTATCAATCGCAGTGGCTGGCACCCGACGCCATGGCCGGCGCGACCCTCGCCGCCTATGCCATCCCGGTGGCGCTCGCCTACGCCTCGCTCGCCGGGTTGCCGCCGCAATATGGCATTTACGGCTACTTGGTCGGCTGCTTGTGCTACGCGCTGTTCGGCTCGTCGCGCCAGCTTGCGATCGGGCCCACCTCCGCGATTTCGATGCTCGTCGGGGTCACGGTCGCAGGCCTGGCCGCGGGCGATCCGTCGCGCTGGGCAGCCATCGCGGCGCTGACGGCCTTGGTCATGGCCGCCATGTGCGTGCTCGCGTGGCTGTTGCGCCTGAGTTCGCTGGTCAACTTCATCAGCGAAACCATTCTGCTAGGCTTCAAGGCGGGTGCGGCGCTGACGATCGCCATGACCCAGTTGCCCAAGCTGTTCGGAGTCGAGGGCGGCGGGCACGGCTTCGTCGGGAACGTGGTCACCCTCGGTGGCCAGCTCCCTGATACCAACTTCGTCGTCCTGGCGTTCGGGCTGGTCGCGATCACCGTGCTGCTGCTGGGGGAAAAGTTCCTGCCGGGCCGCCCGGTCGCGCTGGGCGTGGTGGTGATTTCCATCGTCGTGTTGTCGGTAACGCCACTGGGCGGGTTCGACTTCAAGGTCGTCGGCGCGTTGCCGCAAGGCTTGCCAGAGTTCCGCCTGCCGAGCTTGCGGGTGAGCGATGTGGACGGGGTGGTGCCGCTGGCGTTCGCGTGCCTGTTGCTAGCCTACGTGGAAAGCGTTTCCGCAGCCCGCGCCCTGGCGCAGGAGCACGGCTACGAGATAGATCCCCGCCAGGAACTGCTCGGGCTGGGCGCGGCAAATCTGGCTGCGGGACTTTTCCAGGCCTATCCGGTGGCCGGTGGTCTGTCGCAGTCATCGGTGAACAACAAGGCCGGTGCCAAGACGCCTCTTGCGCTGGTGTTCGCCTCGGTCACGATCGGTCTGTGCCTGCTGTTTCTAACCGGCTTGCTGAGCAACCTGCCCAAGGTGGTGCTCGCGGCCATCGTCTTGGTGGCCGTCAAGGGCTTGATCAACCTCCGCGAGTTGCGCCACGTGTGGCGGGTCAGCCGGTTTGAATTCACCGTCTCGATGGTGGCGTTATCCGCCGTGCTGTTGCTGGGTATCCTACAAGGCGTCATGGTGGCGGTCGTCGTTTCGATGTTGTTGCTCATCCGGCGCACCACGCGTCCGCGGGTGGGTTTCCTCGGTCGCATTCCCGGCACCCGCAGTTATTCCGACATGGAACGCAACCCCGGCAACGAGGCCGTTCCCGGCGTGCTGGTGTTCCGCGTCGAGGCCTCGCTGCTTTACTTCAACGTCGAGCACGTGCGCGATGCGGTGTGGCAGCAAATCCGCTCCACCGCCGGACCGCTCAAGCTGGTGGTGTGCGAGCTATCCTCCTCGCCGTTCGTCGATCTCGCCGGCGCACGCATGCTGGCGGCAATGAAATCGGCGCTGGCAGCGCAAGGCGCAAGCCTGCGGCTCGTCGCGGCCTTTGCGCCGGTGCGGCAGATCCTGCACGCCGAAGGACTCGGGGAGAGCGTTTGCTTTGCCGGCCAGCGCGTCTCGGTGGCGGATGCCATCGACGAGTTGCGGGGCGACAAGGGTGAAGTGACCAGCAAGCAGTCATGATTGAGGACTCGCCAAGCACGGATCGCTGGGGCAAACTCGACCTCAGCCATGGATAAGCAACACGCCATCTCCGCCGAGGACGCACTCCGGCGACTGCTCGAAGGCAACGAACGGTTCTTGCGGGGGGAGGCGCATGCGCACACGCCCACCCGCCAGGCGTTGGAGGACCTGTCACAGGGCCAGCACCCGTTCGCCACCATCCTCGGTTGCAGCGACTCACGGGTTCCGCCCGAGTGGATTTTCGACGCCGAACCCGGCGACCTGTTCGTCGTGCGGGTGGCGGGAAACGTGCTGTCGGCGGAAGTGGCTGGCAGTCTGCAATATGCGGGCATGCACTTGCAAACCCCGCTGCTGGTGGTGCTCGGCCACGAAGGCTGCGGGGCCATTCAGGCCGCCATGGAAACGAAGGAACGGGGCACCCGGCAACTCTCGCGCATCCAGTTGTTGGTGGACAGCATCCTCCCCGCGCTGGACGGCCTGGATCCCGCGCTGTCACCACCGGCCCGGCTCGCCCAGGCCGTGGAAAACAATGTGCGCTGGACCCTGCGCAGCATTCTGGATTCCCCCGAGGGGCGGATGCGCCAGGCGGATGGCCGCGTCAAGTTGGTCGGTGCCATCTACGAAATCCGGACCGGCAGGGTGCGCCTGCTGGATCACTGATCCCTCCCCCATTATCGTGCCCAAATGAATCGAACCATTCCTCGTCGAACCCGGCCGCGAGGTGCATCTCAAGAACCACGTCACCGCCTGGACGGAAACCGATCGAGACCCACCACCCCAACCCTTCTCCCTCCGGCGCGAAAATGTGTTTGACAGCCCGGGCTGCCTTGCTTAACTCGCGCGAAGCGGAATTCCTTTCCCAGAACCACCCCCACAGTCCCGTGATTACAACATCTCACAACACCTCCCGCGGCGGTGAAACCTTCGGGCGCTGGCAGGCCTCCGGCAGCCTCGCGCGAGCCGCATTTCCAGCCGCGCTGTTGACCATGGTTTTTCTCAGTGGTTGCAAGAAACCCGCGGCCGCAGCGTTGCCGCCACCGATCGTTGAGTACCTGGAAATCAAGACCTCGGAGGTGCCGCTGACCGCGACGCTCATCGGCCAGCTCGATTCGCCGCAGAACGTCGAAGTGCGGGCCCGGGTGGAGGCCTTCGTGAAGGATGCGCCGTTCATGGAGGGCAAAGAGGTGGCCAAGGATCAGGTCATCTTCGTGCTGGATGAGGAGCCGTATAAAGAGCGGCTCAAGGCGGCGGAAGGCTCGTTGGCCGAAGCCAAGGCCGCGGTGGCAAAAAACCGGGCGGACGTCGCGCGGCTCGAGCCGCTGTTCGAAAGTCACGCCATTCCCGAGCAGGATCTGGATAACGCCAAGGCCGCGGTGGAGGTTGGCGATGCGGGGGTCCAGTCCGCCGAGGCACGGGTGGATGCCGCCAAACTGGACATCAGGTATTGCACCGTGCGTGCGCCCATCACCGGCATGATCGGGGCCAAGCAGGTTTCCATCGGCGATCTGGTGGGCAAGGGTCAGCCCACGTTGTTGGCCACCATTTCCGATCAGCAGAAGATCTGGTTTTATTGCAACGTCAGCGAAGTGGACTACATGCAGGCGGAAGAAAAGAGCGGCAAACGCGGCACGGCGTTGGACACGCTGCCCTTGACGCTGATTCTTCCCACCGGCGTGGAGCATCCCCACATCGGGCACCTGGTCTTCAGCGACCGGGCGGTGGACGTCAAGACCGGTACCTTGCGCTTGCGTGCCGAGTTCGACAACCCGGAAAAGAACCTGAAGCCAGGCATGTTCGCAAGGGTCCGGGTGGATCTGGGCATCCGCAAGGACTGCCTCGAAGTGCCGGAGCGAGCGGTGGTCGAATTGCAGGGCAAAACTTTCCTCTGGGTGCTCAATGACGGCAAGGCCAACCAGGTTTCCGTCACAGTGGGCGAACAAAACGGCTCGAATTTCCTCATCCTCGAAGGCCTCAAACCGGGTGATCGCGTGGTGGTGGAGGGAATCCAGAAATTGCGGGAAGATCTCCCCGTGAACGCCAAGACCGCCGCCGAGATGGCCGCCATGAAAGCCGCCGCCGCCGCCGAGCCCAAACCCGCCAAGGAATAAACGATCATGGCCGAATTCTTCATCCGCCGGCCGATTGTGGCGATGGTCATCTCGATCGTCACGGTCATTGTGGGCCTCATTTCCCTGCAACGGCTGCCGGTCTCGGAATACCCGACCGTCAGCCCAACCCTGATTCAGGCGACCACCACCTACCGTGGCGCCGCCGCCGAGGCGGTCATGGAATCCGTCGCCACGCCCATCGAATCCAAGGTCAACGGCGTGGACAAACTGCTCTACATCCAGTCCTACAACTCCAACGACGGCAAGATGACGCTCAACATCACCTTCGATGTCGGCACGGACGTGGACATCATGCAGGTCAACGCGCAAAACCGGGTGGGCCAGGCGGAAGCCCAGTTGCCCGATGCGGTGAAACGCGAGGGCGTCGTGGTCAACCGCTCGTCTCCCGATATTCTGTTAGCCATCGGCCTGTCCTCGCCCAAGGGAACCTACGACGGGGTGTTCCTCGGCAATTTTGCCGACCTCAACCTCGTCGATCAGATCAAGCGCGTGAAAGGCGTGGGCGATGTGAAGAACTTCACCGCGCAGGATTACTCGATGCGCGTCTGGCTCAATCCCGAGAAACTCGCGATTCTGGGTGTCACGCCCAAGGACGTGTCGGACGCGATCAAGGAGCAGAACGCGCAGTCGCCGGCCGGCACGATCGGCGCGGAACCGGCGCCACCCGGCCAGGAAAGCCAGTTCAACATCCGTGCCCAGGGCCTGCTCAAGGATCCCAAGGAATTCGCGGAAATCATCGTCCGCTCTAACACCGATGGCTCGCAGGTGAAAATCAAGGACGTCGGTCGCGTCGATCTCGGGGCGCAAACGTACTCGATCCGGGCGCGGATGGATAAGGCTCCGGCCGGTGCGCTCGGCGTCTATCTGGCACCCGGGGCCAACGCGATCGACACTGCGGACATGGTGAAGCAGATCCTGAAGGAAACCAAATTTCCGAAGGACATGGACTACGCCATCACCTTGGATTCGACGCTGCCGATCACGGCGTCGATGCATGAGATCAAAAAGACCCTTGGCGAGGCGATCTTCCTGGTGCTCGTCGTGGTCTTTATCTTCCTGCAAAGTTTCCGCGCCACCATCATTCCGATGCTCACCGTGCCGGTCTCGCTACTGGGCGTGTTCATCGCGTTCCCAATGTTGGGCTTCAGCCTCAACACGCTCACCATGTTCGGACTGGTGCTGGCGATCGGGATTGTGGTGGACGATGCCATCGTGGTCGTCGAGGCGGTGCAGCACCACATCGAACACGGAATGTCGCCGGTGGACGCCACCCGCCAGGCGATGAAGGAAGTCTCCGGGCCGGTCGTCGCCATCGCGCTCATCCTCTGTGCGGTGTTCGTGCCGGTCGCCTTCATGGGCGGTGTCACCGGCCGCCTCTATCAGCAATTTGCGATCACCATCGCGGTCTCGGTGGTGTTCTCCGCGATCAACGCGCTCACGCTCAGTCCGGCGCTCTCGGCCTTGCTGCTGCGCAAGCCAAGCCCCGGCAAAGGCCCGCTCGCCTGGTTTTTCCGGAAATTCAACCAGTTCTTCGATTGGATCACCGCAGGCTACGGCTCGATTGTTGGTGGCCTGACGCGCAAGGCGGCACGCTCGATGCTGTTGCTGGTCATCGTTTGTGGCGGGATCTATGGGCTCGGCAAAGTGGTGCCTGGCGGCTTCATTCCGGACGAGGACAAGGGTTATCTGTTCGTGGCGATCGAGCTGCCGGCCGGCGCTTCGTTGCAGCGTTCCGACGAATTGCTCAAGCAGGTGGAAACCATCGTGGGCAACACCAAAGGCGTGCGCTCGGCGCTCGCCATTTCCGGCATGAGCATCCTCAACTCGCTCAACTTCCCGAACTCCGCCCTCATGTTCATCGGCCTGGATGACTGGGAAGAACGCAAGTCGCCCGAGCTGCATGCCAAGGCCCTCGTCGCGGAATGGAACAAGAAATTCTTCGCCATTCCCGGAGCCCGGGTGTTTGCCTTTGGTCCGCCGCCGCTGCCGGGCTACGGCAACGTCGCCGGCTTCACCATGCAGTTGCAGGACCGCTCCGGCGGCACGGTCGATCAACTCGCCGATTATGCCCAACAGGTCATCGCGGCGGCGGCCAAGCGCCCCGAACTCGCCCGCCTCAGCACCACCTTCCAACCCTCCACCCCGCAGGTGAAAGTCGAACTGGACCGGGAAAAGGCCCGCACCCTGGGCGTGCCGGTGGACAGCGTGTTCCAGACCTTGCAAGCCTACTTGAGCGGCCTCTATGTGAACGATTTCGTGAAATTCGGCCGCGTTTACAAGGTCTTCCTGCAAGCCGAACCGGAATACACCAGCCGGCCGACCGACATCGGGAAATTTTTCGTGCGCAACAACGATGGCGGCATGGTGCCGCTGAGCACCCTCGTCAAGGTGTCCAAGATGTCCGGGCCGAACTTCGTGACGCGTTTCAACCTCTTTCTGGCGGCGGAAATGATGGGCTCTCCCGCGCCCGGCTACAGCTCGGCGCAGGCCATGAAGGCGATGGAGGAAGTCATGGCCACCATGCCGTCCAACGTCGGTTACGAATGGTCCGGCCTCACCCTTCAGGAGAAAAAATCCGCGGGCGAGGCCCCGAAGATTTTCGGCATGGCGATCATTTTCGTGTTCCTGCTGTTAGCCGCGCAGTATGAAAGTTGGTCGCTGCCCTTCGCCGTGTTGCTGTCCGTGCCCACCGTCATTCTCGGCACGATGGTGGGGCTCCTGCTCCGGCATTTCGAGATGAACGTCTATGCCCAGGTCGGCCTCATCATGCTCATCGGCCTCGCCGCGAAAAACGCCATCCTCATCGTCGAGTTCGCGAAAATGAAACGGGATGAAGGCGTGCCCACGCTCCAAGCCGCCCTGGAAGGCGCGAAACTCCGCCTGCGCCCGATCCTGATGACCTCCTTCGCCTTCATCCTCGGCTGCGTGCCGCTGATGCTGGCCACCGGTTCCGGTGCCGCCTCCCGCAGCACCATGGGCACCGGCGTGGTCTTCGGCATGACCATTTCCACCATCATCGGCCTGTTCCTCATACCCGTCTGTTATGTCTTTGTCCAGCGCTTCTCGGATCGCAGGCAACCGCCGGCAGCGCCAGATCCATCGCCCGCCGCCGAGCACCCCCATTGACGCCGCCATCCCGAACCTCCAACCGAAAGTCGATCCCCATGCGCCCGTTACTGATCCTTGCCTGCGTTTTGTTAGTCAATGCCTGTGTGCTCGGTCCGGAGCCGGGCTCGCCCGACATCAAAACCCCTGCGTCCGTCCTCGGCGATGCCGCCCCCCACGGCGCTTCGTTCGGCGACAAAGCCTGGCGCAAGGTCTTCACCGATTCCACCCTGCGCACACTGATCGCCCGGGCCTTGAAGAACAACCCGGATCTGGTGGCCGCCACCTATCACATCGAAGAGGCCCGCGCCCGTGCCCAGATCTCCAACGCCGCCTGGTTTCCCATGCTCAATGGCGCGGCCGATGCCTCCGCCAACTACGCTTCGAAAAATGCCGGTCAGGTTGGCCCGGGCGGCAGCCGCCACTCCGAATCCTACGGCCTAACCGCCCTGCTGAGTTGGGAACTCGACCTCTGGGGCGGCATCCGTCGCGACAACCAAGCCGCCCGCGCCAAGCTGCTGGAGGCCCAATACCAGCGCGACGGCGTCCAGACCTCGCTCGTCGCGGCGGTCGTCACCGCTTACATCGACCTGAAGAATCTCGACGAGCGCCTCGCCATTTCGCGGGCCACTGCGGAAAGTCGCAAGGCATCTCTCGATCTGGTCACCAATCGCCGTGTAGGCGGAGTCGGCTCGGATCTGGAGGTCGGTCAGGCCGAGGCCTTGCTTTACCAAGCGCAAGTCACCATCCCGACCACCGAGCGGGGAATCGCCGCCAAGGAGAACGAACTCCGCGCGTTGCTCGGCGAGTACCCCGGTGGCATCACCCGCGGCGGCAGTTTCGACAGTCTCGGGGAGGCGCTCCACATTGCCGCCGGCTTGCCCTCGTCCTTGATGGCGCGGCGGCCCGACCTGGCAGCCGCCAACCAGAACTTCCAAGCCGCCGTCGCCCAGATCGGCGTCTTCGAAGCCCTGCGTTTTCCCAGCCTGTCCCTCACCGGCAGCGGCGGTTTGGTCAGCGCCGAATTGAACGATTTGCTCGAAGGCAAGTCGGCGGCCTATTCGATCGGTGGGCAATTCGTCGGCCCGATTTTTGACGCGGGCCGCAGCAAGGCCCGGGTGCAGGCGGCCCAAGCCAGCGCCAAGATCGCACTGGCCGCCTACGAGAAGGCCGCTCAGCGTGCGTTCCAGGAAGCTGCGGATGCGCTCAACGATTATCGGAAGTCGGGTGAGATCATCGCTGAGGAAACCAAGTTGGTCGCCTCCCAGAAGAGCGTCGCCGCCCTCGCGACGGAACGTTTCACCGGCGGGGTTTCCAGTTATCTGGAAGTGCTCGATGCCGAACGCGAACTGTTCACCTCCGAATTGGACCTTGCCGATGCCCGTGCCAACCGCCTGCGGGCCGTGGTGCAAGCCTACCGCGCCCTCGGTGGCGGGTGGCAGTAATTAGTCGTTACACTTAGTTGACTCGCTCAGTCGATTCCGTCTTCCGGCTCGAACGTTAAAGCCCTGCCGCCGGGTCAGGAATGGTGGTTGAGGATGAATCTGTGGAGCTTTTTCGACAAGCAGTTCAAGCCTCTGACGTGCCATCTCAGCATCTCCCAATTGGGCCTCCTCAACTCAAGAGTGGGGAGTTCCCTCTCAGGAGGCTAGGCGGAAACCCTCGGCCCTGTCAACATCGAGGTTTTCTGAAATGATTTTCGCCAACGGATTGGTTTCGCGGAAACCTGCGATAAATCCCGGCAGGCCTTCGCGCAGGGCGAGCGCCACGACCTGCTCGGACGGCGCCACCCCCGGGCGGATCGTGCGCAACCATGATCCGAAACGCCGCCAAACCATGTCCGGATAGAGAATGGCCAGCATCTGCAGCAGGCCTTGCACGATGACACCCATCTGAAGAAAACAGTGATACGCCCCGAGCTTGCGCCGCACGGCCTGCCGGTAATGCTCGGTTTCCTTATGCATATACTGGTTGCCCGAGCGACGCTTGAGCGGCTTCATCCCGGCCATCCGGAAATGATAACACCAAGCGCCCACCGAATGGACCACATGTTTGAATGTCACCTCGATCTTGAATCTCACGCCATAGATGCGCACCACCTCGATGCCGTCGAGAGTGGTGTCGGTGCATAGGAAAATCCTGCGGCCTCTGGTGGGATGAATCACCAGCACGAAGCGTACCAGTCCGCCCGCCGGCTTCCAGTGAAGGTCGAGCACCCGCATCAGGATCGTAACATCGCGCTCGCCATAGACCGGGCTCTGCGCCGTGACAAATCCATCGAGTTCGGCGAAGAGTGATTTGAGTGCGACCTTGCGTCCGTATTTCCGGGGGCGTCCCCGCCGTCTCACCGCAGGTTCCTCGGGTGCCAGATACGCCACCGCGTTGGAGCGCACCGCCGAGACGAGATGTGGTCCGGCGGCACGCAGTGGACCTATCACCGGCTTGGTTGCGTAGGAGAGGTCGCCGACCAGATAATATGGCCAATAGCACCGCTCCGTGAGGCCAAGCGCCCGCACGAAGCTGGTGACGCCGCGCAAGTCCGTGCGAGCACACGTGGCGGCCAAGGCGACGGCAAACCAAAGAAAAGTGCTGAATCTGGTGAAGGCCGGACGCAACTGAGAGACGATCCCCCACCAGGCGGACCAGAGCGGGATGACTTTTTTTGAAATTTCGGTTGATATAGTAGCGTATGTGTGCTACCCCAAATGAACACCAACCCCACCACCA
>JAPLUI010000028.1 GCA_026397725.1 Verrucomicrobiota bacterium
AGTGGGTCGGCCGAGGCCGTCCGACCCTACCGGCCGCATGGGCGGCATCCGCAGGGGTAGGGCGGACCGGCCTCGGTCCGCCCACTTGTCCGCCCGCATGGGCGGCGCTGATGCGCGGTGATTGAGCCGCGCATGGGATGTTTCGCCCGCAGGGGCAGTCAGGGCGCGGCGAGGCCGCCACGCCCTACCGTTTCGGGTAGGGCGGACCGGCCTCGGTCCGCCCACTTGTCCGCCCGGATGGGCGGCGTGATGGCACGGTACAGAATGAATATGAACATCGAACAGAAGAGAATCGAAGATTAGAGGCGAACATTGAACATTGAGCGGAAGATGAAGAGAACTCGACATGAAAGGAGTTATAGATGAGACCGAAGGTTTACATCGAAACCACCATTCCAAGTTTCTACCACTGCGGGCGCAAGGATCCAGAATCCGTCGCGATGCACCACTGGACCAGGGAATGGTGGGATCAACGGCGAACCGAGTTCTTTCTTGCCACAAGTGCCGCGGCCCTTCTTGAAATTGAAAATGGCCACCACCCGCTGGCTGCCGCCCGGCTCGAGTTTTTGCATTCGCTTCCCCTGCTCAGCCTGGACGAGGAAGCTGTTGAAATTGCACAGATTTACATCGACCGCCTGGTCATGCCCCGCGATCAAACTGGCGATGCCCTGCATCTGGCCCTTGCATCTTGGCATAAATGTGACATTCTTTTGACATGGAACTGCAAGCACCTCGCAAACTACCGGAAAACCCAGCAAATTCGCCGGATCAATACTGCGTTGGGGATTCATATTCCCGAGCTTCTCACTCCACTCGAACTCCTCAACCATGAAAGCGACCTCTGAAATCGACCAAATCCGCGCGGTGCGAAAAGATCTCTTCGCAAAATGCGACAACGATATCGGATTGCTTGCGGATTTCATCCACAAACGCGAAGAAGTCGCCCGGCAAAGCGGACGCCGCATCATTATGACCCCAGACGAAGCGGTTGCGACAGACAACCAAGGGTTGCTGCTTGTCCCCAGCGGGACGATATGATGAGGAAGCCGCCACAACAGCGGAACTCATCCCTCCGCATTCTGACGAATGCGCCGACAACCGCGAACTCTCACAGCGCTTTCATCCTGCCGAGTTTCAGCGAGGGCCTGCCGATGTCGGTGCTGGAAGCCTGGGCGTATAGCCTGCCTGTATTGATGACCGAGCAGTGCAACTTGCCCGAGGGCTTTCTATCCGACGCCGCTCTGCGCATCGGCACCGACGTCACAAGCATCGCCGAAGGCATGCGCCTTCTCCAACGATCCACGATCTGCAATCTCTCGGCCGGAACGGCCGGGCCCTGGTCGAGCGCCAGTTTACCTGGTCGCAGGTCGCGGCACAGATGCAGGAGGTGTATGAGTGGGTGCTGGGTGGCGGGATGAGGCCGGGGTGCGTGAGGCGGTAGAAAACTTATGCGTTAGAAGTTGTTTGTGAAAGATGAAGAAGACGTGTACGGCTCTTCACGAATTAAGATAGAGGTAGGGACTGAGGCGGGTGGACCCTCTTGATTTGGCCGATATTCGGTTTCTATTGCTGCAAGAGCCGATCGATGTCAGGTCATTGCAGGCGGCCTTCGCAGTCGCCAGGCATCTCCATGGCAACCGCTCCGCCCACGGCGGACAAGTCCGCCCGGCCCCAAAGCGGTGACAAGTCACCGCACTCCACACCTTTGCGTTCTTTGCGCTCTTTGCGGTCAGCTCATTCACCATGCTCGATCTGGCAAGATTTGACAACGCGACGTTTTCGCGCGGCGCGTCGCAGTGGAAAGAATCTCTCTGGTGGCTCTGTCGATCGCTTTTCTTTGCGCCGTGGTTCCCGCTGCCGTCTGCACTCAAGGTTGCGGTGTTGCGCCTGTTCGGGGCCAAGGTCGGCCGCGGCGTGGTGATCCGCTCGCGGGTCAACATCACGTTTCCGTGGAAGCTGGAACTCGGCGATCATGTCTGGCTGGGCGACGAAGTGTTGATTCTCTCGCTGGACCGGGTGACCATCGGCAGCAACGTCTGCATCTCGCAGCGGGCGTTCCTGTGTACCGGCTCGCACGATTTCAAGAAAGAGAGCTTCGATCTGATCACCGAACCGATTGAGATCGGCGACGGCTGTTGGATTGCGGCGCAGGCATTTGTCGGCCCCGGCGCGGTGCTGCCGCCGGGGACGATGGTGAAGGCCCGGTAGGGCGGCACGGCCTCGGGCCGCCGACTTGTCCGCCCGGATGGGCGGCGCTGATGGTGCGGTGCATGGTCTAGCAAATGGCACCTCGCCCGCAGGGGTAGGGCGGATCCGGCCTCGGTC
>JAPLUI010000181.1 GCA_026397725.1 Verrucomicrobiota bacterium
GCGTGTTCATAAGAACATTCATTGTGCGCTGCAATTGTAATGAGACGCAATTCATTGCAAACGAATTGACTGCGAATTCTTTAGCCGTTAGGTATGCTGTTATTTCCGGCCCCTCGGGGGGTGTGCAATGGGTAAAGCACCCCCCCCGAAAAGTGTAAAGCGGCGGCGGTTTTTCGGGCGGGGTATCCGTGGGCTGCGGAGATCAGGAATCCGGCCCGTCCGGGAGGAACATCCGTGGGGTCCAGCCAAGCCCCAGCCCTGCGCCGATAAGGGATAGAGGATTGCAGATAGTGGATAGAGGATAGAGGATAGAGGATAGAGGATAGTGGATGGCGGATGGCGGATGGCGGATGGCGGATGGCGGGTAGTGGGTAGTGGATTGCAGATGAAGAGAACGCTCTTTTATCCACGATCTTCGATCCACGATCTTCGATCCACGATCTTCGATCCACGATCTTCGATCCCTCATCCGACCACAAGGCTTGCCATGGAGCTTGGCCAGGGCGTAGGGGCTGGACGCCGTTCCGGGGCGTCCGGTGGGGCAAGGACGCTGCGGTATTCATCTCCGGAGTTGCATCTGCGGGCGGCGGCGGTAGCTTGGGCTCCCGATGCCCCACCCGGATTCCGCCAGCCCACTGCAATCGCCGATCACTTCGAGCGACGGGGCAAATGTCGCTATCAAGCCCGGCGCTGGCATGCACCTGCTGCTCCTGGGTCATGGCTATCTGGGCCAGGCCATTGCCCGACGGTTCCGTGAGACCGGCTGGCATGTCACGCCCGTTTCACTCACGGGCGGGCATGGCGTGATTGCTTGCGACGTGGGCGACCCGCAGGCGCTGGCCGGGCTCAGGGCCGCGATTTCCACGCCGGATTTCATCATCCACTGCGCGGCCTCCGGGCACGGTGGGGCGGCGGCCTATCAGCATGTGTATGTGGATGGTTGTCGCCATTTACTGGAGAGGTTCCCTGGCATTCCGCTGCTGTTCACTTCCAGCTCGTCCGTTTACGCCCAAACCGACGGCTCCGTGGTCACCGAACAAAGCCCCACGCTGCCGGATCGCGACACCGGGAAGCTCCTGTTGGCTGCCGAAGCCGTCACGCTGGCCGGCAGCGGCATGGTCACCCGCCTTTCCGGCATTTATGGTCCCGGCCGCAGCGTCATCCTGAAAAAGTTCCTCGCTGGCGAAGCCGTTATCGAAGACGATGGCCGCCGTTTCCTCAACCAGATTCACCGCGACGATGCGGCCCGGGCGATCCAACATCTCGCGGCCAACGCGTCCAGTCATCGCGGTGAGGTTTTCAATCTCAGCGACTCCACGCCGCTCGTCCAACTCGCCTGCTATCAACAGCTCAGCGCGATCTTCCAGCGTCCGCTGCCACCAAGCGGCCCCCGCGATCCCAAGCGCAAACGCGGCTGGACCCACAAACAAGTCAGCAGCGCCAAACTCCGGGCCACCGGCTGGGGCCCGCAGTTTCCCTCGTTCCTCGACGCCGTGGCAGCCATTGCTCCCACTCTGGGACCTTGAGGCCCGTGCCGCGTATTGGCCGGCTCGACCCAATACGCCCGGACGGCAATTTCTAGCAGCCGGACTTGTCGCTTGCATCGGGTCGCATTTGCTTGCTAGGATTCCCGGCGTGACGCGCCACCGCACCGATGACCTGCGAATTTCCGGCATGGATCCGCTGATTTCCCCGGCGGTGCTGGCCTATTATCTGCCGGTGACCGATGAGGCATCGGAATTGGTGGCCACGACGCGCTTCCGGGCGGAGGCGATCCTGCGGGGCAAGGACGACCGCTTGCTGGCGGTGGTGGGCCCCTGTTCGATCCATGATCCCGAGGCGGCGATGGAGTACGCCACCCGGCTCAGGGCGGAAGCCGGGCGACTCAAGGACGACATCCTCGTGGTCATGCGCGTCTATTTTGAAAAGCCGCGGACGACGATCGGTTGGAAGGGATTGATCAATGATCCGCACATGGATGGCTCCTTCGATATCAACCACGGCCTGCGGGTGGCCCGCAAACTGCTGCTTGATCTCGCCAACATGGGCTTGCCTGCAGGCACCGAGTTTCTCGATACGATTTCGCCCCAATACATCGCCGATCTGATCTCCTGGGGAGCGATCGGCGCGCGCACGACCGAGTCGCAGGTGCATCGCGAGCTGGCTTCCGGGCTGTCGATGCCCGTGGGTTTCAAGAACGGCACCGGCGGCTCGATCCAGATCGCGCTGGATGCCATCCAGTCGGCCTCCCATCCGCATCATTTCCTCTCGGTGACCAAGCAGGGAGTTTCCGCGATCGTGTCCACCACGGGAAACAAGACCTGCCATCTGATCCTGCGCGGGGGCAAATCCGGACCGAACTACGATCCGTCCAGCATCGGCGCGGTGGAGGCGCTGCTGCGCAAGCAGCACCTGCCACCGTTCCTGATGGTGGATTGCTCGCATGGCAATTCATTGAAGGACTTCCGCAAGCAGCCGCTGGTCGCCCGCGACCTGTGCCAACAAATCGCCAGCGGCTCGCGAGCGATCACCGCCGTGATGCTCGAGTCCAACCTCATCGAAGGCAATCAGCCGCCGGCTCCCGACCTGTCGAAGCTGGTGCGCGGCCAATCCGTCACCGATGCCTGTATCAACTGGGACGACACCGCCCAGGTGCTCGACGACCTGGCCCAGGCCGTACGCCGGCGCAGGAAATGAGGTCGCGGCGAATTGCTCGCGCTCAAACCGGTTGGTGATGCGGCACACCGGAGACGCGGGCAGTGATGGCCTTGGCCAGCAGTTCGCGCCGGTCTTCGCGGATGGGTGCCAGCGACAGGTGCAGTCCCGAACTTCGCTCCGCGTTGTGGTGCAGGGTCAGGAGTGTTAGATCCGCGTCCAGTTCGGCGGCATCGATCTCCTGCCAATAGACCAGCCGCATCGTGGTGGCCGGCCGGAAAAACGGGAAGATCTCGATGCCCAGGGGAGTCAGGATCAGATAGGCGTGGCGGGTGAGCCGCCAGGCCGTGCGGGCTGCCGCAGTCGCCAGGGCCAGCGGGATGAGCGCCCACGCCGGATGCGGCAGCGCGGGATTCACCTCCCGATAGATGGCGCTGGCCAGCAAGGTCATCGCCATGGCCGCAAGCACGGCGGAGGCCACCCAAAACGTCGGGGCCTGACCCGAGCGGGTGAAGCGCAGTTCCTGTTCCGGGGCTTTGATTTTGCGGGGCATGGCGCTCAGGGTTTGGTTGGCGCTTGCGCGGCGGGTGCTGGCGGCGGCGGCTTGCCACCGGCCTGTGCTTGGTCCCTGCCATCTAACTCGTCGAGGGAAACGAAATCATCGCCCTCGCGCTGCCGCCGGATGGTGTTGACGACAATCACGATGAACACGCCCATCACCACGAACGAAGCCTCCAGAAAAAACGGTGTGGACATCACGCCCACCACCATCCCGAGCCACTCGCCCAGCACACCGGGAACGCTGCGCCACCCCAGCAACATCGCCACCACCCCGCAGGCCACCACCGCCAGGATCGCGGCCGCCACCAATACCTGCTTCACTCGTTCGTCTCCCGTGCGGACCCTCATCGCCGGGAGTCTATACCCGTGCCGCGCGGAATCCAAACCCGGATTCTCCCAAATGTTCACCCGTGGGTTTGGTATCCCAACGGGATTGAGAGGTCCAGCCCAGGCAACTTCCCCATGAATCTCGTTTCTATTCCGGTGATCTCGTCGCACATCCGCACGACCACATAGCTGGCGATTTCACCCGGCTGCAATTCCTTGGCGGCCCGCTCCGGCAGCAATGCAAGCGCTTCCATAACCTTTTTCTCGTTGCTTGCGGCATGGCTTATTTCCATTTCCTTTTCCACGCCGCGAATTCCGCCGGACGCACCCGGTAGCGGGCGAAGTTTCCCTCATGCAGGCTGGTCAGTTCGGTCTCAGCCATTGCGGCGAGCCGATCACTGTCAGGGGTTTCCGGCAATTTCGCCGCCTGCCCCCGCACGAAGGCTGCCGCAATCTTCTTGTCCATGCCGCCGCGCACCACCTCGCCGACCATGTCGATGAGCAACTGGCGATGGCGCAAGCGGAACGGGTCCGGCTCGCCCAGGGACTGCCGGACCGCCGAGTAGCGGGCGCAAGAACGCTCATAGGCCCACACGAACACCTCACGGAGATAGTCCACCCGGGTCAGTTCATAGACTCCGAGGAGGCCGCTCGCATAGTCCGCTTGGGGCACATCCACAAACGACAGCGGACTGAGGTTATGCCGGACCAGCGGAATGTTAGCCGCCAACCTTGAGACTCGCTTGTTCACATCCTCGAAGGGCTGGAGATAGGGAAGCTGCACCATCACGAAAAACGCCTGCTCGAAGGCATCCTCGATGGCGGTGGCAGTGGCCAGAATCTGTTCGAAACGAGCTTCGATGGCCTGCGGCACTTCCAACGGATGAAACACCGTGCCGCTGATGGCCACCGCATGGCTGCGCAAGCGACCACAGGCCGCGGGGTCCGGCAGCAAATTGTCCGAGAGCTGCGCATGGAGATTGCAGAGCGTGTGGCGATTGAATCCAATCTCGTCGGCCTGATGGGACAACAGCTCGATGGCCGCCTTGTGATTCAGGATCATTTGAGCTTCCGCAGCACCCTTGCCTTCGGCCGTTTCGCCCAGTTCCAGCAGCCGCTGCGTCTCCAACAGGGAATAGGTGTTGCCCTCCAGGCGGCTCGAGTTCCACGACAGATCGATGAGCAGCCGATCCATCACTTTGCGGAAATAGGTTCCGGCAGGCAGCGGCTCACCGGTGGTCTTGCCCAGCGCGGCGAGCTTCCGGCGGAGCGGCGGCGCAAGATAGGCGGACACATTCGGACGATAGTTCCCCAGGAATGCCGCTTGATAGCCCACCGGCCTGCGGGCCGAAAGCGGGCGCATGACGTTGCGCCGAATCTCCTTGGCCGCCGCTGAAAGCGAAAGCTCACCGCGCTCGGAGGTCTCACGCAATGCCGCGCTCGCCGCCACCTCAGGATCCTCGACCCGGTAACGCCGCCCACCCCTGGCACTCAGCGCGACCAAGCGATCCAGCTCAACGAGCGCCGCGAGTCGACGTTGCAAGGTGCGGCGCGGCAGCGGATGGGCCAAGCGCCCCGCAATTTCCTCAAGGGAAACTGCTGCATGGCAGCCCGCCACGGCATCCAGCACCGCGCTCATTTCCTCATCTGAAACCTGCTTCGGCATGACAGCAATGTGGCGCAAAACGAAGTTTTGCGCCACTAAAATCGCCAATGTGGCGCAAACTTTGTTTTTGCGCCACATCCTGGACCTTTGATGGCGCAATCGTTGGGCTTGCGCCATTCCGAATATCCCCGCTGGCCGTCTTGGCCTTCCGGTAGGAATCAGGGTTGGTTCCGGTTTCCGTCAGATGTGTTGGTCGTCAGGTCGGGTATGCAGATACGGTTGAAACCCGTGCTTGCCGTCGGGCCGCCGGCTCCGTTAAATCCCCCGCATGCGGCTATTTGACACTCTGACCCGGACCGAACGCGAACTTCGCCCCTGCGACGGTACGACGTTTCGGTTTTATTGCTGTGGCCCCACGGTCTATGGGCCGGCCCACATCGGCAACTTCCGCACGTTCGTGTTGCAGGACGTGTTCCGCCGCACGCTCGAAACCGGCGGCCTCCGCACCCTCCATGTCCGCAATATCACCGATGTGGATGACAAGACCATCCGCGATTCCCAACAGGCCGGCCAATCCCTAACTGATTTCACCGCGGGCTGGAGCGCGAAGTTCCATGCGGATTGTGAGAGGCTGTGTTGCCTGCCGCCGCACCTCGAGCCCGCCGCGGTCGCGCACATCCCGCAGCAAATCGCGATGGTTGAAACCCTCGTTGCCAAAGGTCACGCCTATGCCGCCGGGGATGGCTCGGTCTATTTCAAAATCGCGTCGTTCCCCGGCTACGGGCGGCTCTCCCGCCTTGACGAACGCGAACTCGATCTCGGGAAAACCCAAAACGCCCGCGCCAACTCCGACGAATACGAAAAGGACAGTGTGTCGGACTTTGTCCTGTGGAAAGCCCGGCGCCCGGAAGACGGCGCGAATTTCTGGCCCTCGCCGTGGGGTGATGGTCGCCCCGGTTGGCACCTCGAATGCTCCGCCATGATCCGGGAATACCTCGGCGCTTCCTTCGATCTGCATTCCGGCGGGGTCGATTTGGTGTTTCCCCATCATGAAAACGAGATTGCCCAGAGCCAGTGTGCCGGTGGCGGGCACTTCGCCGCGCATTGGTTTCACATCACCCACCTGCTCGTCGATGGCGGAAAGATGTCCAAGTCCCTCGGCAATCTCCACACGCTCGATGATCTAACGGCCCGCGGGTTCTCGCCCATGGAAGTCCGCTATGTCCTCATCGGCGCGCATTACCGCAAGCCGCTCAATTTCACCCTCGACTCGCTCACCGGTGCCCGCGAAGCCCTCTCCAAACTCGCCAAAAGCGCCCGCCAGCTCGCCGCCAGAATCGACGGCGAACCCCGCTTCGATGCCGTCGATTTCGGCCCGTTCCAAGCCGCTTGGAACAGCCTGCAGCACGACCTCAACACTCCGGGCGCCCTCGGCGGCATCTTCACCGGCCTGCGCGAGGCGGCCACCCTAACCGGTGAGGCCGCCGCCAAGGCGCTGGCCGCCCTCAACCGTCTGCTCCGCGCCCTCGGCCTCACCTTGCCGGAGGAAATTCCCACTGCGGAGCTTGCCGTGCCCGTCGATATCCAGGCCCTCGCCGATGAGCGCTGGCAATTCCGCCTCGCCAAGAACTGGGCGAAATCCGACGAACTCCGTGCCGCCCTCGCCGCCCGTGGCTGGCTCGTCAAGGACGGCAAGGAAGACTATACGCTGACACCGGCGGAGGCATGAAAGGCGGCGTTTTCAAACCACTTGGCGCTATGACTGAGCATCTTCCTTCAGTCTGGCGGGGAGGTCCGTGCTTTCGTGCAGGATGCTGATGACGCCTATGACTCCGCCGGGGAGTTCCCGGAAAAACACCTAGTGATGCTCGTGCCGCACCAACCAAACTCCGCGCAGAGCACGATCCGTCACGGGTCTCCATCGGTGCCGCTGGTCGTGTAGGGAATGAATAACCTGGATCATCCTGCGGACATAGGCATCGGCTTGCTGCTCACAAATGGTCAATTGTGTGGGACGAGGAAATCAGATTCGGTTGTTTCGAGACGGAGACGTTTCGCTGACAGGCGAGCGCATCCTAGGGTCCGCTTGCGGAAAAATCGCCGACGGGAATGTCCGTGCGCCATGATTCGCCTTGCGGAACCGGCCCCAAAGCGGCCAGCATCGCCGCGTGACTTCCGAACTTGCAGATCTGTTTGCGTTGCTCCGCTTTGCCAGCATCTCGACCGACTCCCGTCATGCGGGGGAGGTCCGCGCTTGCGCCGAATGGTTGATTTCCAAACTCGGTTCCATGGGGCTGACTGCGGAGTTGCACGCCACGCCGGGCCATCCGGTGGTGCTCGCCCGCAATGTCCATGTTGCCGGGCGGCGCACGGTGCTGATCTACGGCCATTACGATGTGCAGCCGGTCGATCCTCTCGCGCTGTGGACCAGCGGGCCGTTTGAGCCGGAACTCCGCGACGGGAAGATCTGGGCCCGCGGCGCGGCGGACAACAAGGGCCAGATGCTCGCTCATGTGTTAGGAGTGGCGCAAACCCTGCGCGAACACGGCGAACTGCCCGTGAATCTGATTTTCCTGTTTGAAGGCGAGGAGGAGATCGGCAGCCCCAACCTGGCACCCTTCCTCCTCCAACACCGTGAGGCCTTGCATTGCGATGTGATCGCCATTTCAGACACCGGCATGGTCGCGCCCGGAGTGCCCACCCTGGGCTACGGCCTGCGCGGGATCACCTGCTGCGAAGCCATCATCCGCGGCCCCAAGGGTGACCTCCACTCCGGCTTGTTTGGCGGCGTGGTCGCCAATCCCGCCACCGCCATCGCCCGCCTCGTCGCCAGCCTGCACGATGCCGATGGCAGGGTGACCATCGAGGGCTTCCACGACCAGGTCCGCCCTCTGGAAACCTGGGAACGCGAGATGTGGTCAACAATCCCCGGCGTGGGCGATGCTGATTTCCAGCGTGCCTCCGGCTCCCCCGGCTTGTTTGGCGAGCCCGGCTATTCCGCCGCCGAGCGCACCTGGGCGCGTCCCACGGCCGAAGTCAATGGCATCGGTGGCGGCTATCAGGGCGAGGGATCCAAGACCGTGATCCCGGCCGAGGCCTTCGTCAAATTGTCCTTCCGCCTCGTCCCCGACCAATGTCCGCAAGACATCATGGCAAAGGTCAGCCGCCACCTTCAGGCGCATTGCCCGCCCGGCGTGACCCTCGAGTTGATCCCCGGTCACGATGGCAAACCCTATGCCACCGATCCCCATTCCAGGTTCGGCGTGGCCGCACAAGCCGCGTTGCGCGCCGTCTTCGGTGCCGAGCCGGTCCTCATTCGCGAGGGCGGCAGCATCCCGATCGTGCAAACCTTCCGGGAAATCCTCGGTGCCGACACCTTGTTGTTAGGTCTGGCCCTCGCCGATGCCCAGGTCCACGCGCCCAACGAGAATTTCCCGCTCGCCAACTTCGAGGCTGGCATCAAACTCAATCAGGCACTCCTCAAACAACTGGCCATTACCTGAACGCGAAAAAATCCGACCGATCCGACCGATAACAGATAACAGATAACAGATAACAGATAACTGATAACTCCCCCCCATGTCCGATCCCGAACCCGCCCCCGCCAAGCTCGATTTCATCCGCGAGATCATCGCCGGTGATCTTGCCGCCGGCAAGCATGCCACCACCATCACCCGCTTCCCGCCGGAGCCTAACGGCTACCTGCACATCGGCCATGCCAAGTCGATCTGTCTCAACTTCGGCATCGCCGCGGAGCACGCTCAATCCGGCGCCCGCTGCCACCTGCGCTTTGACGATACCAATCCGGAGAAGGAGGAGGTCGAATACGTGGAAAGCATCAAGACCGACGTCAAATGGCTCGGGTTTGACTGGGGCGAGCACCTATACTTTGCCAGCGACTATTTCGAGTTCTATTACGACTGTGCGGTGCATCTCATCAAGACCGGCAAGGCCTATGTGGAGCAAGAATCCGTCGAGGAGATGCGGGCCAAGCGCGGCAACCTCACCCAACCCGGCATTCACTCACCCTACCGCGAGCGGTCGCTGCAGGACAACCTCGACCTCTTCGCCCGCATGCGGGCCGGGGACTTCAAGGAAGGGGAATGCGTGCTGCGGGCGAAGATCGACATGGCCTCGCCCAATCTCAACCTGCGCGATCCGGTGATCTATCGGATTCTCCATGCCGGGCATCACAATACCGGCGACGCGTGGTGCATCTATCCGATGTATGACTTCGCCCATCCGCTGGAAGACGCGCTCGAGCACATCACCCACTCGCTGTGTACCCTGGAGTTTGAGAACCACCGGCCGCTCTACGATTGGTTCATTGATAACTGTCCGGTGCCCTCCAAGCCGCGCCAGATCGAATTCGCCCGGCTCAGTTTGAGTTATACCATCATGAGCAAGCGCAAGTTGCTTCAACTCGTCCAGGAAGGTCACGTCAGCGGCTGGGATGACCCGCGCCTGCCCACCCTTTCCGGCATCCGTCGCCGCGGCTACCCCGCCGCCGCCTTGCGCCATTTCTGCCAGCGCATCGGCATCACCAAGTTCAATGGCACCACCGATGTCGCCCTGTTGGAGTTTGAGGTCAGGGACTTCCTCAACGCCTGCACGCCGCGCCGCATGGCGGTGCTCAATCCCGTGAAAGTGGTGCTGGATAACTGGCCCGCCGGCTCGGTGGTGCAAGTCCCCATCCCAAACCACCCGCAAAACCCGGCCGCAGGCGCTCGCCAGGTCGCCCTCACCGCCGAAATCTGGATCGAGCGCGACGACTTCATGGAAGTGCCGCCCAAAAAATTCCATCGTCTCGGGCCGGGCCGCCATGTGCGCCTGCGGGGAGCCCAGATCATCAGATGCACCGGATTTGAGCACGACGCGGCTGGCAACGTCACGGTGATCCGCGCCGAGGTCCTGCCCGGCACCATGGGCGCCAGCACCCCGGAAGGTATTGAATGCCGGGCCGCCATCCATTGGGTCGATGCCACGCACGGCGCCGACGCGGAGATCCGCATCTACGACCGCCTTTTCACCGTCGAGGATCCGGACGCCGCCGAGGGCGGATTCCTCTCCGTGATCAATCCGGATTCCCTCACCATCATCACTGCCAAGATCGAACCGCTACTCGCCGGCGCGGAACCCGGCTTCACCTGTCAGTTCGAGCGCATCGGCTACTTCGTGGCTGACAGCCTTGATCATCAACCCGGGGTCAAGCCCGTTTTCAACCGCACCGTGGCCCTCCGTGATTCCTGGACCAAAAAGGCCGGCAACTGAGATGCCGGCCAGATCATGGGGAGCGCCGGCATCCCGCCGACATGCAACTTGCAGAACATGCTTGCACGGGTGGAAAAAGCGGCGACACTCCGGCGACCCGATCAACCATCATGGATCCGATTCTGCTCAAAACCCTGCATCTCGTCAGTGTGTTCGCATTGTGTACATCGCTTGGAGCGGTGCTGCTCGGAGGCTCGGACAAGCGGGGGGCTTCAGTGTTGCATGGGATTTCGCTGCTGTTGATTGTGGCCCTTGGCTTTGCGATGCTGAAAAAACCGCCGATGGGGCAGTCTTGGTGGATGATCAAACTCGGCATGTGGGTGTTTCTGGGCGTGGCACCGCTCTTGGCGAAACGCCGGGTGCTGCCGGGCGCGCTGCTGCTGCTGCTGTGCCTCGCGGCGGCCGCGCTTGCCGCCTGGCTTGGCCTCAGCAAGCCGTTTTGAGCGGTCGGCACGGCGGCAGGTGCTTCCTTGATTGGGGCCTTGGGTCTTTCCATGGTGGGCAAGCTGAAGTGGCTGATGTCGGCGACTGAACGCGCAAATCCCGCCAATCCATCAACGATTCCGTGCGCTGCGCTGCTTCAGCTTGTAAAGTCCCCGCGCAGTGCCTATTCCTCGCGTGCAGCCCGTTGCGGCCACTTCGCCAGTTTTCAAATCCGCCATGAATGCCATTACTTCCAGCCTCACCGCCATCTGGTCCTCCTCGATCGGCAAAAAGATCATCGTGGCCCTCACCGGCTCCTTCCTGGTGTTTTTTCTCGTCGGCCATCTGGTTGGCAATCTGCTGGTTTTCGTCGGCCGCGAGGCCTTCAACGACTACGCACAGTTTCTCCATCACATGATCCACGGCGCGGGAATCTGGCTCTTCCGCTGCGTCATGCTGGGGACTTTGGCGCTGCATGTGGCCGCCACGGTCAGCCTGACCCTCCGGAACCGCGCCGCCCGGCAGCCCTATGAGCACCAGGCCGTCATCCAGGCCTCCATCTATTCCCGCACGATGATTTGGTCCGGTCTGACCCTCCTCGCCTTCTTTATCTATCACATGCTGCATTTCACCCTGCGGGTGGGCAACAGCTATGACACCTATGTGGATCCCGAGCACCTCGCCAAGACCGGAGTGGCGCGTCACGATGCCTGGAAAATGGTGATTGATGGGTTCAGCAATGGGCCGGTCACCTTGTTTTACCTCATCGCGATGACGCTGCTCTGCAGCCATTTGAGTCACGGCTTCGCCTCGATCTTCCAAACGCTCGGGTTGCGTCCCAAGCGCTCCGAAAGCGCCATCCGCCACCTTTCCCTGGCTTATGGTTTCGTGATCTGGGCCGGGTTCATTGCCATCCCGCTCGCCATTCTCTTCGGCATCGTGAAGGCCTGATCCAATCCTCAATTCCAACTCCACACTCCCATGATCCTCGACAGCAAAATCCCGGCTGGCCCGCTTGCACAGAAATGGTCCAGGCACCAAATGGACTCGAAGCTCATCAATCCGGCCAACAAGCGGAAATTCTCCATCATCGTGGTGGGCTCCGGCCTCGCGGGTGGTGCCGCGGCGGCCTCGCTCGCCGAGTTGGGCTATCAGGTGAAGTGCTTTTGCTATCAGGACAGCCCGCGTCGCGCCCACTCGATTGCCGCCCAGGGGGGCATCAATGCGGCCAAGAACTATCAGAATGATGGCGACTCCGTGCGGCGCCTGTTTTACGACACCATCAAGGGCGGCGACTTCCGCGCTCGCGAAGGCAATGTCTATCGGTTGGCGGAAGTATCCAATGCCATCATCGACCAATGCGTGGCGCAGGGCGTGCCCTTCGCCCGCGAATACGGTGGCTTGCTCGACAACCGCTCATTCGGTGGCTCGCAGGTTTCCCGCACCTTCTATGCGCGGGGCCAGACCGGCCAGCAACTCCTGATCGGATGCTATCAGGCGCTGGCAAAGGAAATCCACAAGGGCGGCGTGACGATGGTGCCGCGCACCGAGATGCTCGATCTGGTGCTCGTCGATGGCCATGCCAAGGGCATCGTGGTGCGTGACCTCGCGACGGGTGAAATCACCAGCCACGCCGCGGATGCCGTGATTCTCGCCACCGGCGGTTATGGCAATGTGTTCTTCCTGTCCACCAACGCGATGGGCTGCAATGTCACCTCCGCCTGGCGGGCGGCACGGCGCGGGGCCTTGTTCGCCAACCCGTGCTTCACCCAGATCCATCCGACCTGCATTCCGGTTAGCGGGGATTACCAGTCAAAGCTCACCTTGATGTCAGAATCGCTCCGCAATGACGGCCGCATCTGGGTGCCCAAATCCATGGAGGTCGCCCGCCAATTGCAGCAGAAGCAGATGAACCCCGCCGAGGTCGCGGAGGATGATCGCGACTACTATCTTGAGCGGAAATACCCGTCCTTCGGCAACCTGTCGCCGCGCGACATTTCCTCCCGCGCCGCCAAGGAAGCCTGCGATGATGGCCGCGGCATTGCGCCCACCGGCCTCGGCGTCTATCTCGATTTCCGCGATGCCACCAAGCGGCTCGGTGAGGCAACCATCCGCTCACGCTATGGCAACCTGTTCCAGATGTATGAGAAAATCACCGGCGAGGATCCCTACCAACTGCCGATGATGATCTATCCGGCCGTCCATTACGCCATGGGCGGGCTGTGGGTGGATTACAACCTGATGTCTAACATTCCTGGCCTGCATGTGCTCGGCGAGGCGAATTTCTCCGATCACGGGGCCAACCGCCTCGGGGCCTCCGCGTTGATGCAAGGTCTGGCAGATGGCTATTTCGTCATTACCACCACCATTGCCAACTATCTGGTTACCCAGCAACCCGGCACCATCGGCACCTCGCTGCCCGAGTTCAAGCAAACCGAAACGGAAGTCCGCGAACGCACCGGCAAGTTGCTCGCGATCCAGGGCAGCCGCACGGTCGATTCCTTCCATCGCGAACTGGGCATGACCCTGTGGCACCATTGTGGCATGGCCCGCTCCCGCGAAGGTCTGACCGAGGCACTCGCCAAGATCCCCGCCATCCGCGACGAGTTCTGGAAAAACGTCCGCATCCCCGGCTCCGGTGAAAATGCCAACATGGAACTCGAAAAGGCCGGACGGGTCGCCGACTTCCTGGAATTCGCCGAGCTGATGTGTTACGACGCCCGTGACCGCGAGGAGTCCTGCGGCGGACATTTCCGCCTCGAACATCAGTTCTTCGACCAAGACCCTGAGGTCATCGCCGGCAACACCCAGCCGGGTGAGGCCAAACGCGATGATGCGAATTTCTCCCATGTCTCCGCCTGGGAATACCAGGGGCCGGGCGTGGCACCCGTGCTGCACAAGGAGCCCTTGAAGTTCGAGGACGTCCACGTTTCGATCCGCAGTTATGCCTAACGTCTTGGCGTGGCTGCCGTGTCTCGCGGCAGGCCGTGGCGGCGGCGTCCCGCCGCCGCGATGCGCCAATTTGCCATTGCCATTGTCATGCCGACGTGATTTCCTCCGGTTCCGATGGACTTCACTGAAATCGACCGCGAGGATTTCCGCAACCTGCTGGTGGAGATCGGCAACACGCGGATGCCCTTCGGCAAGTTCGGCATCCGGGCCTATCCGCCGCACGGGGTGCCGCTCATCGACCTGCCGCCCGAGTATCTGGCGTGGTTCAAGGAACGCGGCTTCCCGCAAGGTCGCCTCGGCGAATTGATGGAGCAGGTCTTTGAAATCAAGGCGGTCGGCATGGACGCCGTCTTCGACCCGATCCGCCATGCCACTGGCGGGCGCTTTCGTCTCCACCGGCAGCGCACCGTGTCGTTTCGGTTCGGCGACTGACTTGCGCCGCAGGCGCAAGCCAATGCACTGCGCAAGTATGGAGTGCGGCGGGAAGGGCGCAGCCCGCCACACCGCTTTGGCTCAACCGGGAGCGCGGCGGCTACACCATGCTTCACGCCGAAGATTTCAACATCCAACATTCAACATCCAACATCCAACATTCAACATCCAACATTCAACATCCAACATTCAACATTCAACATCCAACATTCAATGATCAAGCAAGAGCAAGACATGACACCGCAGCGGCACTGCTGCCACCCGAAAACCCATGACCCCGCCAGCGGTGGCTCCTGGTTCAAGATCTATTTACCACGGATTTCACGGATAAGATTGCTTCCGAATGGTGGTCAAGCCGCTCTTCAGGCAGCCTGCCACTGGCACCTCATCTCTCCTCTCTCATTTCTCATTTCTCACTTGGGGCACCATCGGAGTCAAGTGACTCGGGAGGCGCATTTACCTTTCCGGCTCGGTGGTGCGGAGCAGTTCGGTGAATTTCTTGCGTTCGGAGGGTTGCAGGGATTTCCATGGGAATTCGGTGATGAGCGGGTCGTCCTTGGCGAGGCGGAGGGTGAGTACCTGTGTTGTTAGGAACGCGGCGCGGTAGCCGGGCGGCAGTTCGGCGGGATCCAATTCGAGGCGCTCGAACGTTTCGGCCGCCTTGGTCTGCTGGCCATCGCAGAGGTAGGCGGTGGCGAGCACACATTGGATGTTCAATTCCTTGGGAAAGCCGGCGGCCAGGGCCTCCATGGCCTTGAGAATTGTTTTGAGTTCGATCACGCTGTTGAGGCAGGCGAGGTAGGCGAACTGGGTGAGCAGCACCGGGTTGTCGGGCTCGAATGCGAGATAGCTGGTGCAAATTTCCAGCAAGGTGTTATCGCGGCCCTGTTGTGCCAGCGAACTGAGCAGCGGTTTGAGTTCCGCGTACAAGGGCAGCGGTCCGCGTCCCAACCGGATCGCCGCCACCATTGCCTGCTCGGCCTCGTCGGGCATCTCCGCTTCGCGGGCGAGCCGCTGAAGCGTTAGCAAGGCGGTGGGCAAGGAACTGGCCGTCGCCTCGGCGATGGCGGCGTTCCATGCCGCATCCCGGGCGGCGGCATCGGCCGTCTTGGCCGCGACCAGTGCCCGGTGGGCCAGTTCCTCGAACTTTGGCAGCCGCTGGCCGTGCGCCTCCAACAAAGGCACGACCTGCTCCCACGCGCCGCTTCGCTCCATGGCTTCCAGCATCCGGGGAAACAAGGCCGGATGTTGCTCCAGCCGGTTCGCCTGGAAGGTTTCCAGCAGGCGCTGATAGAGTCCGAGGTCGCCCAAAAAGTCGGCCAGGGATTCCGGATCCCGCTCCCGCCAGCGGCCGATGGCATCCTCCAGAATCCCCGCACTCCGGGAAAAGTTGGCGGCGTAGTCCATGCGTACCAGCATCAAGGCCATGCGGCCCCCGGCACCGCTCGGCGGGTTCTCCAGCACCCTGCGCACCGGCTCTAGCAACTTTGCCTGCAGGCCCAGCGCGGGGAGGGTCTCGAGCAGGTCGAGCCACTCGGCAATGTCGGCAATGTCGGCAGCGGCGGCGGGCATCTTGGCGGCAATCAGCCGTTGGGCCTCGTCATAGCCCTCGCGTTTGCCGCTGCCGATGAGCACCCGGATCAAGCGCAGTTCCACCGTGCTGGTGCGGGCTGCCTCCGGCACTGCCAGCAACACTGCGGCCGCCTCGCTGAGGCGGCCCTCTGCGATCAGGCGATCCGCAAACACCGTCGCAAACCGGGGCTCTTGCTGGCACCCGGCAGGCAGCCTGGACCACGCCTGCCCGAGCAAGCCCAGCGCCACTTCCGGAGCGATGCTGCGGAAGCAGTTCAGGCGATCCTCGTCGGTACTCTCCGGATGGGACAGCAGTGCCCGGGCGATGTCCCCGTGCCGCGGATCGCGCAGTGCGGCCGTCGCTTTCTCGAGAATCTGGTAGGCTTCGAGGCGGGGGTCGCCGGCTTGCAGCACGGCCAGCGAGAGATCGCGGGCATCATCCATGCGCACCTCCTCCACGGCTTTGCGGGCGGCCACCAGATTCCGCTCCACTCGCCACGCCTTGAACGCCCGGTAGCCAGGATTCGCCGCTAGCAAACCGAGCCCAGCCACTGCCACCGTCAGCATCAGGAACCTCACGAACGAATGCAGATTCGCCCAGCGGTCACAAATGGTTTCTATGAAGTTACGAATCATCGCAGGTGAAATGGGTATTTAACTCGTCGGTATCCCGGCCTTGTTCCGGCGGATTTCAATGGCTTTGCACGGTTCTAACCACCATGCGGCGGTGTTTCGCAGACAGTCGGCCCGAAAGCACGTAAAAACACCAACCGCTGATGCCAAAGGCCAGCAGCCCGAGCGCATTATGGGCCTGGTCGAACGCCGCTTTTCCGTACTCGAAACGGATTTGTGCCAAGGCATAGGTGCGTGCCATGTTCACCACGAACGCCACCACACACGCGCAGGCCAGCAAGGTGAGTGCCCGCGCCGCCCGCAGGCGCTGGAGTTCCGCGAAAAACCAGGTCGCCATCACGAAGCTCTGGAACGAGCGCACCCCGCTGCAGCCGTCGGTCACCTCCACCGTCAGATCCTGCAATCGCAGGCGGTCTCCCAGCACTTCCACCGGCCTGCCGAACATCTGGAATACCTCTGCCACCGCCGTCACCACCCCTTGTGTCAGGGTGTGGACGAGCCGGGTCTCCACCGCGCTCGGCCACGGCAGCGCCGATAGCCACAGCAAGGTGATCCAAACAAAACCGGCCGATACCCGGCCGCCGCGGGTCACCGCGATCAGGCCATGGCTGAGGCCGGCCGCAGTCATGCCTAACAAAACCATCGGCAGCCGCCAGGAAGGATCGGCGTAGCCCAGTACCCGCAGCACCAGCACCCAGGGCAGCAGCACTGCCGCCGACGCCAGCACCACCTGCCGCCGCGGCAAGGTCACCGGTCCGTCCAAACTCTGCCAGCGCCGGACCATTAGCCACAACGCCGCCGGTGGCACGAACCATCCGTAGTCGTAGTACTCGCCGTGGCCCCACACATAGGAGGCCGCCAGCATCGCCGGCGTCCACAGCGCCGCCACCCCTACCAGGGGCAACCATGAGGCGGAAATGTCAGGTTTCATCTGAGGTGTTCAAGAGAAAAGTGGTGGTTCCTGCGGATTGGACATGGGATATTGGATAGTCAGTCCGCAGATTTTCAACATCCAACATTCAACTTCCAACATTCCATGATCAAGTCAGAGAATGACATGACACCGCATCGGCACTGCTGCCACCCGAAAACCCATGGCCCTGCCAGCGGTGGCTCCTGGTTCAAGATCTTGTTACCACGGATTTCACGGATAAGATTGCTTCCGAATGGTGGTCAAGCCGCTCTTCAGGCAGCCTGCCACGGCACCTCTTCTCTCATTTCTCGTTTCTCATTTCTCATTTCTTAGCCGTGGTAAAGAATTCTTGTTACTACTCAGGTTCCAAAGAATTTATGGCAGAATCATTTATGGCAGAATCATTTTTCAAGAGTCTTGAGGGGGATGCATCACTGGTCGGCCTGTCTGCGTGCGGATGCGCACAGACAGGGGTTGATCCAATGACTTCTTCCAATTCTGAAATGATTCTGCCATAAATGATTCTGCCATACCTGAGTAGTAACCAGTATTTCAGCATTTCAGCTTTTCAGAATCTCCTCCACCCCCGCCCGCCAGCGATGGATTTTGAGCTGGTATTGGTCGGCGAGCGCCTTGAGTTGGGCCAGCAACTCCGGGCCAGGGTCGTTGATGGCGAGGATGATGCCCTGGAGTTCCTCTTGCTCCACCAGGGCGGGGATGATTGCCAGCCCGCCGAGAATCCGGAACGAGCGCAGCCGCCGCCCGTGCAGCTCCCGCTTCTCATCGATGAAGCCCAGGATCTTCAAGCCGGGATAGGCCTCGGGGGCACTTGATTTCAGGTGATTGAGCAGCAGCGTGCCAAAATCCCCCGCCCCCAGCACCACCGTTGGCCCATAGTCGCCGTCGCCTGCCGGCTGCTGGTGGTGGAGCCGTGCGTCCGTCCCGAATTCCCGCAGCAGGTCCAGCCCGGCCCGCGGCAGGCACACCCCGCCACAGGCGATGACATAACCCATCAGCGTCATCCGCAGGGTGCTCCATTCCAATTCCTCGTATCCCAGGGTGAACAGCGTGAAGGTCGCCATGGCCGCCACCAGCAACCCGAATTGCAGCGACATGAGGTCCCGCATGGTGGCCCGCACCCACAGCCGTTGGTGGACCCGCAGCGTCAACAGGGCGATGCTGCACAGAATGACGAACACCACCACGAAGTTCACCAAATGGTCCGTGCGGTCCCCCCGCGTCAGGCAATTGGTCTCAATGAGGACCGCCGCCGCTCCGGCCCCAGTCAGCACCAGCAGGTCGTACACAAACAGCATGGCCGCCACCCGCCGCCGGTTGCCTGGCAGCTTGATGGCCATGTGAATGACGCTGCCAGTCTGCTCGATTTCCACCTGCGCCAGATTCCTCACTCCCACCAGGGTCACGATCAGGAAACCCACCAGCGACAACGCAAACATGCGCTCGCCAAAGATCAGCGGCAGAAATGCCAAGGCCGCCAACAGTATGGCGATCCCTTGCAAGACGAGCCCCACCTGGTGCTGCGACTTTCCTTCCCGGATCAACCGATGATGCAAATGGTCCTGATCGGCAGTAAAGATTCCGCCCGCGGGCATCTCGCCGCGCAATCTCAGGAGAAATCGCCGCATGCTGCGGCGCCAGATCGCCAGCATCACATCGATCAGCGGCACGCCGGCCACGGCAATCGGCAACAGGATCATGCCCACCACCGCCCTGCGCCCGACCGCTTCCGTGGCCGCCGTCGCCAGGAAAAATCCGATCAGCATCGACCCGGCGTCGCCCAGAAAGATCCGTGCCGGGTTGAGGTTGTATTTCAAGAACCCCAGGATGGCACCGCCCATCACCAGCAGCAGCAGCGCCGAGTCCGTTCGACCGTTGACTGCGGCCATCGCCGCCAAGCCCACCGTTGCGACGGCGGCCAAGCCAGCGCACAACCCGTCCAATCCATCGATGAGGTTGAAGGCATTGATCAGCACCACCGTCCACATCAGAAACGCCATATAATCCCAGCCGGGCGGCCACCCCGTGGGAAAGAACCCGGTATGGACCGGAAATAGCAGGAAAGTCACCGTTGGTGCCAGGACGTGCGCCCCCAGTTTCACCCACGGCGACAAGCCCGCTCGATCATCGAAAAACCCCGCGACCATCAGCACCGCCGAACCGGCGGCAAAGGCTCCTAACCACGACCACGAGACTAGCCCGTGCGCTTTCAGCCATCCCGTCGCGAGGCCCCCACCGACGACCAGCAGAAAGCTCAGCCAGATGGCAATGCCACCGGCCCGCGGGACGGCCTGCAAGTGGATGCGCCGTGCGCCGGGTTCATCCATCAGTCCCAGGCGTGGTGCCACGGCCATCATCCCTCGGGTCAGACCAAGCGATAGCGCCAGCGTCATCAACACGGCGATTGTGAGTTCAAGAATCATCGGTGGAGAAGGGGAGGCTGAAAATTTGACATGGATTAAGAATGAGTGATGGATTATCGGGTCTTCACCGGGGATGACTGGACATTTTGAACACAGTCATATTGAAAGGTGGTGCGTTTTCCTCGCTCAAGGGACGAGTGACTCCTCGTTCCACACCCGCAGCCTGCGCGGGTGCTGAAAAAATTGGAAACCACGGATCACACGGATTGTCACGGATAAGAAATTTGGAGTTCGTTACCACGGATCGCACGGATTTTCATGGGTGAAGAAATGAAAAATTCCTGGCGCAAAGGCCCATCTGCGGGCTGCATGAAGAGCAGCTAGCTTCCTATTCGCAATCCATCTTATCCGTGAAATTCGTGGTAAAAAAATCTTGGAGTAGAAGCACACAAATTACCACGGATCACACGGATTTTCACGGATAAGAAATTTGGAGTTCGTTACCACGGATCGCACGGATTTTCACGGATGAAGAAATGAAAAATTCCTGGCGCAAAGGCCCATCTGCGGGCTGCATGAAGAGCAGCTAGCTTCCTATTCGCAATCCATCTTATCCGTGAAATCCGTGGTCAAGAATGCCGCTTTCCCCGATTTCATTTTCCTATTCAGGCATATTTGGGGTGGCGGCTACAATACGACAATACGGCAAAATGAGCCGCGTGAAGCACTGAACTCAATTTCAGCTTCACAGCCATTCAGCCATTCAGCTTATTCTCCCGTCCCCCTCGCTTGCCCGTCAAAATCGCTGCCACTCGGGCGATGTTGGTGTGCCGGTCGAAATGTTCCTCGGCAAAGGTCTTGGCGGCACGGCCACGAGTCGCACGCAGCGCCGGATCGCGGGCGGCGGCGAGCGCGGCGAGCAGGCCTGCGACATCGCCTGCTGCCACCACCCAGCCGCCGCCGCTTTCAAGTACCCACCGGCCGATGCTGGAGTCCGCGCTGCCAATGAAAATCACCGGGCGTCCCGCGCCGAAAATCCCTTGCACCTTGCTCGGCACCATCGTCCCGGTCCAGGCCGGATCCAGCGAGGCCAGGTGTACGTCCGCGCTCTGCAAGTGTGCTGCCAGGTCGTCTGCCGGGGCATAGTCATATAACTCCACGCCGCACTCCGGATATTCGCGGGCAAACGTCGCCACCTCGTCCCGTCGTGTGCCCCCGCCGAAGAAGACGATGCGCAGCCGCTGCACTGCGGCGGCATGCGACGGGTAGGGCGTGGCGGCCTCGCCGCGCCCACTTTCCCCCTGCGGGTGAGATGAAATCGCCGGGTCATTGACATCTTGCCCCGTTGGGGACAAATCTGCGGATCGGGGCCGCTCCGCCCTACCTGCCGCCGCCAGGATCTCCCCAAACCGATGTCCCAAGCCCATGTTGCCCGAGTACATCACCACCAGGTCATGGTCACCCCAGCCGCGTTGTCTGCGCAAGGCAAGTGCCGGATCCGTAGATCGCGGATCGCGTTCTGTTGTCCGTGGTGCCTGCGTGCTGTGCAGGTAGGGCCAAGCGGTCTCGTTTGGCCCGGATTCCCCTTGCGGGCGAGATGTTAGTGCCTGGTCATTGGCAGCTCGCCCCGCCGGGGACAATTCGGCGGATCGCGGCCGCTCCGTCCTACCTTCGCAATCCACTTCCGTGCGACGTTCGATGTTCGCATTGCTCATCCTCTCCACGCCCCCTCCCCACAGCGGCACCCACTGCACTCGCTTCTCCATGTCGTCGCCTCGGTCACACCTCGCGCCGCTGGCGACAAATGGTCGTGCCCGGCGGTCGCGCCCTGCCGGTTCTTCACCGATCACTGGTTCCGTGGCCTGTGGGTCGAGGCTTGTGGATGGCGGATGGTGGATTGAAGATGATGCGCATGGGCATCGCTCGTCTGCCTCTTCATCCACCATCGTCAATCCTTGATCCTCGATCCTCGATCTTTCCTGTTCACCGACCTCCGAGTTGATTCGCCCGCCCGCCCACTCGCTCACCCCTGCAGAGCACGTCGCGTGCGCTCCTGTCCAAACCCCCTCCGAGCCCTCGGGGGTTTTCTGACCTCCGACCTCTGACCTCCGCAATCGCTCCACCCGCTCCGCCATGTCAGGCCCCAACGTCAGCACCACCGCGCAGCGCCTGCCGCCAAAACCCCACCGCGCCAGGCCCGCCAGCAGCCGATAGGGCAGGCCCCGCTCGTTCAGCATCCCGTGCGCCGCCATCACTTCCGGATACAAATCCATCACCCAATGCGCATGGTCCGCACCCCGCAATTTCGAGATCAACCGTGCCAGCACCGACAGATACGGCGGCGTCGTCATGGCCACGATCCGCTCCGGCGCCGGCCGCATCGCCAGCAACTTCCAACTCACCCCCAGGTAATACGACGCATAGTCCAACAACTTGCCGGTGAATGATCCGCGCCCGAAGGTGGTCGCCCCGATGCGGATGATGCGGGGATGCTGGTAGGGCGTGGCGGCCTCGCCGCGCCCTGATTCCCCCTGCGGGCGAGCTGCCATTGCGTGGTCATTGGAATCTTGCGCCGTTGACGGAAGCTCGGCGGATCGGGGCGGATCCGCCCTGCCTTCGCAATCACAGATCACTTCCTTATCTTCTTCTTCACCTCTCGCGCCGTTGGCGACATCACGGCGCGGCGAGGCCCTCCTGGGCGGAATCCCGCCGCGGCCTACCGCCCCCGCATAGCCGCCCGGTGCACACAGCACGGTCACCTCATGTCCGTCCTTCGCCAGGCCCTGCACCAAGCCCTCCAGCATCACCCCCGTCGGCGCCGCATCCGGCGGATAGTATTGATTGAGAAATACCAGGCGCATGGGCAGAGGAAAAGTGCCAGTGGGTTGGCCGGGGCCGCTACCCGAAACGGGGCGTGGCGGCCCCGCCGCGCCCTGACTGCCCCTGCGGGCTAGGTGCCATTTGCTAGACCATGCACCGCGCATCAGCACCGCCCCTGCGGGCGGACAAGTGGGCGGACCGAGGCCGGTCCGCCCTACCATTGCGGGCGAAACATCCTAATTGCGGCTCATGCACTGCGCATCAGCGTGCCCATCCGGGCGGACAAATGGGTCGGCCGAGGCCGACCGACCCTACCGAGCCGCCTTACCTTTGGTAGGGCCAATCCTCGGACCGCAGCACCAAACCCGCACGAACCGGATTGTTCCTGATATAATTCGCCTTCTCCGCCGCAGATTCCACCCCTCGCAGGCGATGCTCGAAAAAATCCCTCTGCCACTTCACTCCGGAAGATTTCGCCACCCACGATTTGAAGTCCGCCATTACCTTTGCCATCGGCTTCTTGCCGCAGAACGAAAACAAGCCGTGCAGATGATCCGGCATGGCCAATACCAGCCTGACACGCATGTCACCGAGGCGCTCCCGGTGCAGCAGGGTTTCGTCTATCGTCTGCCAAACTTCGGGACATGCCAGTTGATTGATGCCCCGAGGCAGACCACAAATCGTGATGAACAAGACCTCGTCTTCGGGTCCGATTCGAGCATCGCCCGGAACCCCATGCGGCAATCTCTTGCGGCCAATGGAAAGATCCATCGTCGGAAATTGGTAGGGCGTGGCGGCCTCGCCGCGCCCAGACTACCCTTGCGGGCGAAACATCCCATGTGCGGCTCATGCACCGCGCATCAGCACCGCCCATTCGGGCGGACAAATGGGCGGACCGAGGCCGGTCCGCCCTACCCTTGCGGGCGAAACATCCCATGTGCGGCTCAATCACCGCGCATCAGCACCGCCCATCCGGGCGGACAAATGGGCGGACCGCGCCGGTCCGCCCTACCATTGGAAAGAACAAGGGCGCGTCTCACGACGCGCCCTGTGATCGATTGATATTTCTCCTTAACTTACGCCCACAATCATCCGCGCCGACGGCGGGTGCGCAGGAAGGCACCGGAACCGACCAAGCAACCCAGCGCCAGCAAACTGCCGGGCTCGGGAATCGCGGTAAAACCGGTGACGGCTATATTGTCCAAGCGCATCTCGGTATCCCCTGTAAGAGTGAATCTAAAGGATATATCCTGTTGATCACCAAGGACCAAACCTAGCAAATAATCGAAATCCGTAAAATCAGCCGAATAACCGCTTCCTACAGTGTCGGTGGAATAACCGTTTGTATCATGGCTTCTTATTCCAGGTTTAAACGAGTCTGCCGTGGGAAAACTAGAACTAGGAAAAATAGAAGCACCTGGGTAGTAACCTAACCCGCCGACTTGATGGACGGGCAAAGGCAGATCGTTAAAGGAATACCACGATCCACCATTAAGACTAAATTCCAATTTGGCGGCAGCATCTGTACTTGCGACCCAAGCCGCGTCAAACACCAAGGCTTCCAGAACATAGGTAGAACCCGATCTGTTGCTTATCGTGAACACCGGTGTATTGGCTGTGGCTGGAGTGTCATTTATTGAGGCTTTTTTGATCACCACGGAACCGTCGTATTCAGCGTTTGAACCGCCCCGATTCAGAACAACCGGATTGCTGTCTCCACCCTCAAACGGTGGTTCGGCGCCAGTATCTGGTAAAAACGGTGGAAAAGCTCCCGGTTTTTCCAAACCTGGATCCCTACCACCATAAGTGCCATCCTTGCTACCGGCGTAGGTCCAAGAAGCATGATCGGGGTTTAAGCCCGAGTTTTTGTCGAGCGAGCTACCGCTAAATCCTGTCACAGCAATATCCGCAGTTTCATCAGCGGCACTGGGCTCGAAATTATGCCAACCGGCTAAAATCACGGACGCTGACGCGACCTGAGGTATCATTACGACGGCGGAACCGAATAAAAGTGAGCGAAACGAACTTTTCATATCAATCTTTCTTTTTTTGTTAGTGGTTGTGTTCGGAAAGTCAAAGGCGACGGCGCAAGAAATACTGCAATTGAGGGTTTATGGCAAGAATTATTTTCATTTTTTTTCATTTTTTTTTAACGGGGATGACAAGCATCCTGTTTTTATCGCTAAATCATTGATAATGAATGGATTATCCTTGAATAGCGGACGGTGCGCTAAGGGTGGGATGGATGGAAATCCTTCCCGTTCTTCTCCTCAGACGGTGCACGATGGCCAAATTGCAGGGAGAAACGGTAGGGTCGGACGGCCTCGGCCGCCCAATTGTCCGCCCGGACGGGCGGTTGCGGGTAGGCGGACCGGCCTCGGTCCGCCCATTTATCCGCCCGGATGGGCGGTGCTGATGCGCGGTGCATGAGCCGCAATTGGCATCTCGCCCTCGAGGGGCAGTCAGGGCGCGGCGAGGCCGCCACGCCCTGATACCAGTTCCAAAGTTACTCATCAATCGGCGGAAGGGGGACCTCAAGTCCCCCACGCGCCGCCGATTGTGAATAACTTTGCGGATGCGCGGCAGGCATCCGCGATTACCTTGCCC
>JAPLUI010000537.1 GCA_026397725.1 Verrucomicrobiota bacterium
AAACAGGAACTCGCCGTGAATGATCATCGCGCGTCGGCACCGTTGCGCGATGGCAAACAGCGGCTCACCCTCTACTGCGACCGGACGGGACTGGAAGTCTTTGCGAGCGACGGCCTGACCTACATGCCGATGCCGTTCCAGCCGAAAGCCGACGATCTCACGGTCGGAGTTCAGGCCAGAGGCGGTAGCGCGAAAATCAATTCGCTCAGGGTTTACGAACTCAAGTCCGCGTGGCAAACACACTAAAACAGTTGCTTGAACTCCCATACAAACACCATCACACATGAATGCCCGCATCTTCTACTGGTCCATCACCTCGGCGCTGGCCGGGTTCCTGTTCGGATTCGACACCGTCGTCATCTCGGGTGCAGAACAGAAAATCCAATCGCTTTGGAATCTCAGCCCCGGCCTGCACGGCATGGCGATGGCCGCGGCGCTTTACGGGACGGTGCTCGGCTCGCTGCTGGGCGGCGTGCCCACCGACCGGTTGGGCCGCAAGACCACCCTGACCTTCATCGGCGTGCTTTACATCATTTCGGCGCTCGGCTGCGGTTACGCCTGGGATGTGACCTCGTTCGTGATCGCGCGCTTCATTGGCGGCCTGGGCATCGGCATCTCCACCGTGGCCGCGCCGCTTTACATCTCGGAAATCGCGCCGCCGGCTTATCGCGGCCGGCTCGCGGGCATGTTCCAGTTCAACATCGTCTTCGGTATCCTCGTCGCGTTCGCTTCAAACGCCGCGCTGGCCGGCATCGGCGAGAATGCCTGGCGCTGGATGCTGGGCGTGGCGGCGTTTCCGTCGCTCCTCTACACCGTGATGTGCTTTGCCCTGCCCGAAAGCCCGCGCTGGCTGATCGGACGCAAAGGCGACCGTGCCGAAGGCTTGAAGGTGCTCAAGCTCATCGAACCCGCAGCCACTCCGGCCCAACTCGAAGCCCATGCGGATGAAATCCTCGCCGCTTCCTCGGAACGCGTGGTCTCCTCGCATTTCTGGACGTGGAAGCTGCGCATTCCGATGCTGCTGGCCTTTCTCATCGCTTTCTTCAATCAGCTTTCCGGCATCAACGCCATCCTCTATTTCGCGCCGCGCATTTTCGGCCTAACGGGCAGTGAAAATGCCCTGGCTCAATCGGTGGGAATTGGGTTCACCAATCTGGTTTTCACCTTTGTCGGCTTGTGGCTGATTGACCGGCTGGGACGGCGCACCCTGCTCTTCATCGGCTCTGTTGGTTACATCCTCTCGCTGGGACTGTGCGCGATGGCGTTCTTCACCTGGGCTCCGCAGTTCAAAGCCGCGTCCGCCGCCGTGGACGTCAAGGCCGCCGTGGACAGTCTCAGCAAGGCGAATCCCGCCCGCGTCGCCGCGCTGACGGGGGAATTGGAAAAGAAGAAGAGGAGTCTCATCGCGGCCACCGCGGTCGCCGCCTCTGGCACTCAGCCTGTGGAATTTCCCGCAGCCGCGAACCTGAACTCAGTGAAGACCACCGCGGACGCTGCCTTGCAGCAGGCATCCAAGGCCGCTGGCTCTGGCGGGTTGACGGTGCTCATCTGCATCTTTGCCTTCATCGCGTCGCACGCGGTCGGCCAGGGCGCGGTCATCTGGGTGTTCATCTCGGAGATCTTCCCCAATCGCCATCGCGCGGAGGGGCAGGCGCTGGGCAGCGCCACGCATTGGGTCTTCGCCGCGCTGCTGACGACGTTCTTCCCGCTGATGATGACCGCATTCGCGCCCGGTTACGTGTTTTGCATCTTCTGCGGGATGATGGTCCTGCAACTCGTATGGGTGAAAACCATGGTGCCCGAAACCAAAGGCGTGCCGTTGGAGCAAATGCAAAAGCGTCTCGGCATCGAATAGCAAGTCTTTCATCCCCGTCAACTCTGCAAGTAAAAGATATGAAATCACCTGTCTATCACCTTCTTCACGCCCTTCTCTCGGCAATGATTCTGCCCTCGGCACTCTCGGGAGCGGACGCGCCCAAGGTTCCCGCTCAGGCAGTCGCCGTCGCGCCCAGTGGTGGCGAAGAGCTCACGAAATCCGCACGCGAAGCGAAGGCGAAACAGATTGAGGAGAAGATCGGCCGCGAGGGGTTGACGCTGGCTGACCAGATTCGCGGCACGCGCGAGTTACGCCAGCGCCTCTGGAACGATCCGCAGCGGCCACGCTATCACCTGACGTCCGATTGGGGAACAAGCGTGGTGAAGGAGCAGGCCGCGCCGTTTGAGTTGCTGCCGGGCGAGCCGCTGCGGCTGCGGGTGTTTCTTGACCGCTCGGTGCTGGAGGTCTATGCCAACGGGCGGCAGTGCATCACCCAACGCATCTACCCGTCGCGAGCCGACAGTCTCGGCGTCGCGCTTATCACCCGCGGCGGCAGCGTGAAGGTGAAATCACTTGACGCGTGGGACATCAGCCCCGTAAACTCCTGGTGAGCCCGTGAAACTACTGAATTACAGATCATTCAGACCGATGAAACCAAGACCTCCTCAACTGACAACCCGTGCCTATAGAGAAACCATGAACATGAAAACACAGCTAACAACCACCCTCCTTTGCCTCGCCACCCTGGTCGCGCCCACCTTGCGTGCTGCGGACGACATCCTCATCGCCGACTTCGAAGGCACGAACTACGGCAACTGGAAAGTGACGGGCGAGGCCTTTGGTCCCGGCCCGGCGCGTGGCACGTTGTCGGGACAGATGAACGTGGCCGGCTTCAAGGGCAAGGGCCTCGTCAACTCGTTCTTCAAGGGCGATGGCACGACGGGCACGCTCACCTCGCCGGAGATCACCATCGAGCGGGACTTCCTCACGTTCCTCATCGGCGGCGGCGGCCACAAGGGCAAGACGTGCATGAACCTGCTCGTCAATGGCGAGGTCGTCATCTCCGCCACCGGCCCCAACACCGAACCGGGCGGCAGCGAGTTCCTCAACTGGGAAAACTGGGACGTGAAGAAATACAAAGGCAGGAAGGCCGTGCTCCAGATTGTTGATGAGGCGTCAGGCGGCTGGGGCCACATCAACGTTGACCACATCGCGCAGAGCGACACGCCGGCGAAGAAGGTTGCCGGGCCGCCCCAGCGTGGCGGGCAGACTCCGCAATTGAAGAACGCCCGAGAGTTGGCCATCACCGGCAAGTATCTTCTCTTCCCCGTTTCGAACAACGGGCAGCGCGGTCGAATGACGATCAACGTCGGCGACCAACTGGTTCACAATATCGAGTGCGATTTTCCTGCCAGCACGGACGCCGTTGATTGGTGGGGCTGGCTCGACATGTCGGAATACCTCGGCAAGACCGCGCAGATCACGGCGGGCGCGGCGGTGGAGATTTGCGCCATGATCGAATCCGCCAACGAGATTCGTCACCTCCAACCGCTTTACGACGAGGCGCTGCGCCCCCAATTCCATTTCAGCCAGATACGCGGCTGGAACAATGACCCGAACGGGATGTGTTACTACGATGGCGAATACCACTTCTTTTGGCAGAGCAATCCAGGCGGACGGAACTGGGCCAACATGTATTGGGGTCATGCCACCAGTCCTGACATGGTTCACTGGACCGAGCAGGTCCACGCGTTGCGGCCCTTCGGCGGGAGCGTCTCGAACCGCCACCCGTCCATGGCCGACGCCTCGTGCTTTTCGGGCAGTGGGAATGTTGATCTGCTTAACACCGCCGGCTGGCAGAAAGGCAACGAGAAGACGATGGTCATCGCCTTCACCGACACCGGCTGCGGCGAGTCCATCGCCTACTCGACCGATCATGGCAAGTCGTGGACCTATTACGAAGGCAATCCCGTCATCAAGCACGGGGGCCGCGATCCGAAACTGATGTGGTATGCGCCGGGCCAGCACTGGGTCATCGCTCTTTACGACGAGCGTGCCCCTTACGGCCAGAACATCTCCATCTACATCAGCAAGGACCTCAAGACGTGGGAATATACCAGCAGCCTTCCCGGCTTCTTTGAATGCGCGGAGATCTTCGAACTGCCGGTGGACGGCGACCTGGCGAAAAAGAAGTGGGTGATCTTCGCCGCCGACGCCCGTTACGCGTTCGGGAGTTTCGATGGTAAGAAGTTCACGCCCGAACACGAAGGCAAGCACCAAGTCCACTGGGGTGCCTACTACGCATCGCAGTGCTTCAGCGGCAGCCCTGACGGACGCGTGGTGCAGATCGGCTGGGCGCGCATCGACATGCCTGCCATGCCGTTCAACCAGACCTTCACCGTACCCACGAGCTTGACGCTGCATACCACTGACGACGGCATCCGCATGTTCGCCACGCCGATCAAGGAACTTGAGCAACTGCGCAAGCCGAACCCCAAGACGGCGGCGAACAAGGAACTCACGACCGAGGCGCCGACGGTCGAGTTCGAGGTTGCGGACCAACTCTTCGACATCGTGGCCACCGTGAAGAAGGGCACCGCGTCGCAAGCCATCCTGCGCTTCGGCGACAACGCGGTGACGTATCACTTCGCCACCCAAAAGCTCGATGAAATGCCGCTGAAGCTGAAGGATGACAAAGTCACGTTCCGCGTCCTGGTGGATCGTCCGATGGTTGAAGTGGTTGGCGGCGGAGGTGCTTGCTACAAGACCAGCGCCCGCCGCGACATGGGCAAGCCCTTGGGCAAGGTCTCCCTGACCGCCCAAGGTGGCTCGCTCACCATCGAGTCGTTCACGGCGCACGAAATGAAGTCGGCGTGGAATCCGCAGTAGAGCGTAACAAGGCCAAGACGATTGACCGGATTGAGAACTCAGGCCACGCGGCGGCGGCGGATGGCAAGCAGCCCGGCACCGAGACCGAAAATGGCGAGCGTCGCGGGCTCAGGGATCTGGTCGGCGCTGAGGTAGTTGTCAAAGACTGCGGTGGCGGTCTGGTTGCCGAGAGCGGAGCCGTCATAGACGATGAGGCCGTTGTTGCCGCTGGCGTAGGTGGCATCAACCGCGTTGATGGTGGAAATCGGATTGACGAGATCGTTGAGGTTGAAAAGTTGGGCCGCGAGCGCGGAGCCGTTGCCACTAAAGGTGAGGCGGTAGTTGGCGTTGGCGTCCAGGTTGAAGCTATTGTCAGCGATGAGGAGGGTCAGTGTTTCATTCGTGTTTCTGCTGAGGTAAAAGTCGCCGTCGGCATCGAGGTTGAGGAGGTAGCCGTCGGTGGTGCCGAGGCCGAAATCGCTGGAGCGGGCAAGGAGGCCCATGACCATGCTGGTTCTACTTTCGTCCCAGTCAGTGAGGTCGGCCTGCATGTAGAAGGTGGTGTAGGTTGCGTCGAGGCGGACGCTGCCGGCGCGGCCGGGGCCGAGCACGCCAGGATTCGGTGATGCTGGGGCTTTGATTTCATATCCGAGGGTGCTGGAACCAGGATCGGGGTTGCGGAAGGTGTATTGCCCACCGGCACCGTAGGGGCTGAGGGGAGAGAGTCGGGTCCAGCCGACGTCGTTGCCGTCGGTGAAGTCGTCGGTGATGGTGATGGCGGCGGAGGCACCGGCGGCGGCGGCGGCCGTGAAGATGAGAGCGGCGAAGAGTGTCCGGTTGCGGGTTGTTCTCATGGCGGTGGTGGTGTTGCTGACTTGGTGTGCTGTGCTACGGGCTCAGTTCAGCCCAAATTTTCGATCCAGGGAAGAACAATCTGACTTTCACTGTTAAACTGGGGGTGAAATGCCATTCGAGGCTTCATCCTGACCGCCATCAAGCCCGGATTAACAGCGTAAGTTACTTTCTGCTTCCGGATCAGTTGGCACGAAGGCAGCTTACGGGCTGTGGTTACTGAACAATCGAATAACACCCACAGTTCACACTCCGGTGCTCCGGCGCTCCGGCAGCACCAGAGCCGCCGCGACTTCCTGAAAGCCGCCGCCCTGTTAGGATCTGGATTCGCCACTCCGGAATTCTGGGATGACTCGGTTGCCTGCGCGGCGGAGTCACCCAACGGAAAACTCAACGTCGCGGCGAGCGGGGTGGGGGACCGAGGTTCCGACATCGGTCATGCCGCCGGACAATTTGTTCATCCTGGGCTGCTTCACGGTCTGCGTGATCTTGAACGGATGAAATCCGCCGTGGCGGCGAGACAGGAACCGATTTTCGGCGGCTACGAGAAGTTTCGCTCCTCCCCGGCATCGCAGGCGACGTATCGAATGAAAGGCCCGTACGCCGAAGTCGCACGCAGCCCTAACATTCATTTCGCGGATTACGACTCCGATGCGAACGCCGCGTATCAGTGCGCCATCATGTGGGGCATCACCGGTGACCAAGCGTATGCCGACAAGTCGCAGGAAATCATCCGCGCGTGGTCCGGGAGGCTGCAGGTGATCAGCGGAGTGGACGCCATCTTGATGGCGGGACTCGGCCCGTTCAAGATGGTCAACGCGGCGGAGATTATGCGTCACACCGGTGCGGGTTGGCGGGAGGCGGACATGGTCCAGAGTGAACGGCATTTCCGCGAAGTCATTTATCCGGTCATTCAGGATTTCGCGCCGTTTGCCAACGGCAACTGGGACACGGCGGCATTGAAGACGATGATGACAATTGCTGTTTACTGCAATGACCGCCCGATGCTGGAGCGTGCGTTACGTTACTATGTCAACGGTCACGGCGACGGCCGGCTCACGCATTACATTATCAATGAGACCGGCCAATGCCAGGAAAGCGGACGCGACCAAGGCCACGCGCAACTCGGGTTGGCACATCTCGGTGATTGTTGTGAGATCGCATGGCATCAGGGCCTCGACCTCTATGGCTATGCCGAGAGTTTGCTGCTGAAGGGGTTTGAGTACACCGCCAAATATAACCTCGGTGAAACGGTGCCGTTCGTCGAGACACTGGATAGGACGGGAAAATATCATCATTCAAGGATAGCCGAACAGGGGCGCGGCAGGCTCCGTGCGGTGTTCGAACAGATCTATAATCATTACTCGAAGCGAGTGGGAATGCCCGCGCCATTCACGCAACGCGCCGCGGAGAAGATCCGTCCTGAAGGAGCCGGGACTCCGAGCGCGGATCACGTCGGATTCGGCACGTTGCTCTTCACGCAAGTTGCCTCAGGAGGCGAAGCCAAAGTCCCGCCGGTTCCGGTGCCGCCTGGTGGAATGATCGGCAGGGGATTGGGAACAGCAATCAAGCTCACCTGGATCGCAGCAGTGGACGCTAAGCACTACACCGTGAAGCGTGCCGCTGGAGCGGCAGGTTATCAGATGATCGCCACCAATATCGCGGCGACGAGTTACACCGATACGGCGACCGAAGCCGGCAAGGTTTACCGCTATGTCGTCTCCGCATCGAACGCGGCAGGTGACAGTGCGGATTCGCATCCGAGTTCGATTTCCGCCGGTCTGCCGGAAGGTTGGGAGCACCAGGATATCGGACCTGTTGCGGTCACAGGGAGCGTCGGCTATGACGGCACCCGGTTCACCATTGAAGGAGCCGGCACGGAATTTGGCGGAGCCAGCGATCAGGGGCATTTCGCTTCACATGCGCTGGAGGGCGACGGTTTCATCATGGCCCGATTTGTTCCGCAGACCAGTTCGCAGTTCTCCAAGTTCGGCCTGATGTGGCGTGACGGCTGCAAGCCGGAGGCGGCGCATGTTTCGTTGCTAGTCGGCTTCGAGCCTGGACTAACCGACGAGAAACGGGCTTGGCAGGTCAGCCTGACTACCCGCGATTCCGCCGCCGCCGATACAACGGTCCAGCACGTCGGGAACAAGCTGCCGGAGCCCGCGGTGACCCATGGTCGGTTGACCGGCTTCCTCTGGTTGAAACTCGAGCGTTCGGGTGACTCCTTTACCGGCTCAGTTTCCCTGGATGGAATATCATGGACGCCTGCGGGCATCGCGAAGGTCTCATTGCCAACAAAGGTGCTAGCCGGGCTGCTGGTTTGCTCGCGGCTGGCAGGAATAACCACGACGGTGATGTTTGATCACGTCGCGGTCGCACCCACTGGAGAGGTTCCGGGTAAATGATCCTTTGAATCCATGAAAATGCCGCGGTACTTTCCAAATCAACTCCCTGCGGGAGGCCGGTGGTTGCCTGTGCCCTTACTCCTGGCACTGGCCATCGTCGCTTCCGCAGCCGTGCCGCCAGCCCTGCCCGTGGGCCAGCGCCCTGACGACCGCCGACTCGGAAACCTGCGCTCCACGGCAAGCGAGTTCCCGATGCAGCCGGTGACTGACATCAGGGCTTGGCCGTCCCGCCGGGAGGAAATCCGCACCCGGGTCCTGCTGGCCGCCGGCCTGCATCCGCTGCCGGTGCGGTCGCCGCTCAACGCCATTGTATATGGGAAGGTCGAACGGGATGATTACACCGTAGAGCGCGTCATCTTCGAATCGTTCCCGGGGCATTATGTCACCGGGTCGCTCTATCGGCCCAAATCGCCGGCCCAGGGCTCGCGTGCGGCGGTGCTCAGTCCCTACGGGCATTGGCGAAATGGCCGCTTTGGCTTTGGCGGCATGGACGATGGCAATAAGATTCAGGCTCGCTGCGTACAACTCGCACGCATGGGGTGCGTTGCCTTCGTCTATGACATGGAGGGCTTCTGCGACAGCGTGCAGATTGGCCATGCGTCTGGACCACGCCCCAAGGATCCGGGCCAGCCGGGATATTTGCTTTTCTCGCCGCAGGCCGAACTTCAGGGCCAGACGATCCTTGGCCTGCAGACGTGGAACTCGATCCGGGCACTGGATTTCATGTGCTCGCTTCCGGAGGTGGATTCCAAGCGCGTTGGGATCACTGGCGCATCCAGCGGCGCGACGCAAACGCTCATGATCACAGCGATTGATGAACGCATCGTTGCTTCGTTCCCCGTATGCATGGTTTCGGCGGAAGTATCGCAGGGCGGTTGCCCCTGCGAGAGCGCACCCTACTTGCGCATCAACCAGGGCAATGTGGACCTCGCTGCCGCCACCGCGCCGCGTCCGCTCGGGATATGCAGCGCGAACGACCATACGAAATCATTTGCAACCGATGGCGATGCGGAGGTCCGACGGCTTTATGTCCTGCTGGGACACCCTGAAAACTACGAGGCACACTTTCGCCTTGAGTTTAACCACAACTACAACGCTGCCAATCGGCAATACATGTATGACTTAATGAACCAGCATCTCCGCCTGGGCCTGCCCGGGCCAATCACCGAGCGCGACTTTTCGCCGTTGAGCGAGAATGAAGCCACGGTGTGGACGGCGGAGCACCCGAAGCCGGCCGGCAACGGCGTCGGTGACTCGCACGAGCGCATGCTCACGGCCGCATGGGCGCAGACGACGAAGGCGGCGTTTGACGGGATGAGTTCGGCGGAGCGCCAGCGCGTGATCGCCGAGGGGGTAACGACGATGGTTGGCCGCCTGCCCGCCGCAGTAGGTCCGGTCAAATGGGATCAGGTCAACCAGGCCAGCATCGGCAACTGCCTCGTGACGACCGGCACGCTCACGGTGACCACTCACCGCGAGCAGTTGCCCGCGCTGTTCATCCACCCGCAACAGGGCTGGAACCGAGAGGTGGTGATCTGGCTGACCGACACCGGCAAGGACGCTCTGTTCGGCAGCGACGGCCAGCCTATCGCCGGCGTCGACGCTCTCTTACGAAAGGGTTATGCGGTGGCTTCCGTGGACCTCTTTGGACAAGGCGAGTTTGTTGGGTCCGGCAGCGGCTTGGCCATCAAATCCGTCCGGATGGTGCGAGCACACATGTCTGCGGCGTGCTTCACCTTTGGCTACAACCCGCCGCTGGTGGTGAATCGCGTGCATGACGTGATGTCGCTTGTGGAATTCCTCCGGCAGGAGCAGGGGAAACGAAAGGCAGGCCATTTAGGGCTGGTGGCCATCGGCCGAGAGGTCGGCCCCGTCGGTTTGATCGCCCGCTTTATGCTCGGCGACCGAATCAAGCAAGCGGCGCTTGATTCGCAAGACTTTGACTTCAACACCGTGGACCGCTTGGACGACCCCATGTTGGTCCCCGGCATTCTCCGCTACGGCGGCATGGACGCGCTGTGGTTGCTGAATCAACCGCTGGCCACAGCAAGAATCAAGGGAGCTGGAGACGTCGGCCGCATCTTTGCCACGGCGCGTCGCAACTAACAAAATAACAAAATGAAGCCATGAAAATTGCGAACAAGGTAACCACGAGGCACAAGCGCTTGTTGGTTTGTTTAGCCACATTGTTTTTCGGGCGACAAACCTCACGTTTAGAGTCAGTCACTAGAACAGTGACCATGAGCGCGGGCATGCTCAGGATGATGGTTTTGTTGGGAGCGCTTGGCGCGGGAGCTACCGCGATGGCGGTCGAACATACGCTGGCAGTGGATGGGCAGCCACGCGCGACCATCGTGACTGCCAAGAACCCTACACCGTCGGCACGCCTGGCATCGTATGAACTCCGGTATCATATCGCCAGAATCAGCGGGGCCGTCCTGCCGATCGTGTCGGACGGCGAAAAGGTCGTCGGGCCGTGTCTATACGTCGGTGAAAGCACCGCGACGCGAGATCTTGGGCTGCATGTGGCCGACCTGAAGCCGCAGGAATATCTGATTCGATTTATCCCCCAAGGGATCGTGTTGCTGGGGCGCGACTGGCGTGACACGCCGGAGAACCGTGCCGAAGCGGGCCGGGGAACGAATTGGGAAACAACGCTTGCCGGGTGGCGCCAAGTGATTGATTACTCGGCAGCAACCGGCGATCGCAGCGGTAAGGATCGCATCGAATTGCCAGGCATCTTCGACGAACAGGGCACGTGCTATGCCGCCTACGATTTTCTGGAGCGCTGTTGCGGTGTGCGCTGGTACGGCCCTACCGAGTTGAACATCGTAATTCCCAGCAAGCCGACACTCGCAGTGCAGGGCGACGAGGTGAGACGAGCGCCCGCCTTTGCGTATCGTGACGGCATTGGGGACGGCTACCCCATGGTGAAAGCGCAGTGGAACAATCCCACGCCCGACCAACGCAACCTCTATTGGCGCCGCCTGCGCGTGGGGGGAGAGAAGTGGGCGGGGAATCACTCGTTCAGGAGCTTCCAAGACCGATTCCTGCGCAAGAACCCGGATCACCCCGAGTTGTTCGAAAAGGAGCGCCCCGACTTCTTCGCACAGGGAAGGACTGGTGGTCCCAACGAGCGTCAATTGTGTTTCTCGAACCCGGACCTGGTGGCTCAGGTGGCGCAAGACGCACGGGATTTCTTTGATGGCAAAGTGCTCAAGGGATACCAGGTGGCCCTTGGCGACTACTTCGCGCTCATCCCCTCCGACAATAATCGCTCGTGCATGTGCGAACGGTGTCTGGCCCTGCTGCAGCGAGACCGGAATAACCGGAAGGGCAGGTTTTTCGGCAACGGAACCGCAACGCATTACTGGTTCGGTTTCGTGAACGCGGTCGCCAGGGAAGTCGCAAAAACCCATCCGGGCAAGTATCTCTCGACGCTGGCCTATGACGTGTATTCCTTCGCTCCCGAAGACTTCACCTTGGAGCTGAATGTAGCCGTGGCGCCATGCCTGCAGACCCGCAACTACTGGGCGCCGCGGATCAAGGCGCACGAGCATGCCTTCTACGAAAAATGGGTGGCGCAGGACCGGCCGATCTACGTCTGGAACTACTATAATTTCCCCGAGATGTGGACCTTGGACGGGAAATGGCGCTGTTTTCCGGGATTCAGCGCGCACATGTTGGCCGAGGAGATCAAAATGTACCACGCCGACCATGTGCGCGGGGTGTTTCTGTGCGGTATCGGCGAGCAGGTGGACTACTATCTGACACTGAAACTCTACGACGATCCGACACGAAACGTCGATGAACTGCTCAACGAATTTTTCACCAACTACTTCGGAGCGGCCGCCGAGCCCATGGCGAGGTTCTATAGCCTCATCGAATCGACCTACTCCAATCCCGAGAATTACCCGGTAGAAGTTCGCACGGTGGACGCCCAATACCATCAGGACGAACGAATCGCATGGGAATTTCTTGGGACAGAGCCCCGCATGACCGCTCTGGGGCTACTGATCGCGGAGGCCGAGAAGCGGGCAGCCACCGACCCGGAGCGAAAGCGCGTACTGACCTGGAAAGAGGGCGTGTGGGACTCCATGGTCAAAGGACGGGCAGACTACTATGCAAAGAAGGCGAAGTGAGAGCCGCTTGGCGGTCAGTTATAGTTCAATAATGCACTTGGAGTTCAAAACCGCATGAAATCAGCCAACTACGCCATTCTGCTAATCGCGGTGATGACCAGCGCCAGCGCTTCCGAAACCAACCCACCGCCGGATTTGTCGCGGGAGCGGGTGCTTTACGAGGTCGGCTACCCTCATCTGGACACCCAATGGCATTGGTCCTACCCGCAGGTCATTCGCGAATTCCTGCCCGCGACCGTGCACAAGAATGTTGCGTTGTTAGAGAAGTATCCGAATTTCATCACTAACTTTACCGGCGCGGGCCGCTACCAGTTGATCAAGGAATATCACCCGGATGATTTCGCCCTCATCCGCAAGTGGGTGGGCGCCGGGCGCTGGTTCCCCAGTGGCTCGTCGTGGGAGGAAAACGACATGAACGTTCCCGCGTGCGAATCGGTCATTCGCCAGCTTTTGCTCGGCCACGAATATTTCAAAAAGGAGTTTGGCACGGAAAGCAGCGAATATATGCTGCCCGATTGCTTCGGCTTTCCCGCCTCACTCCCCTCCATCTTGGCGCACTGCGGACTGCGCGGGTTTTCCACCGGCAAACTGGGGGGGTATTCAGCGGTTCCCATTCCGTTCAATGTCGGCGAGTGGATTGGCCCGGATGGCAATTCGATCATCGCCGCGCTCAAGCCGGAAGGCTATGGCACAGTCATCAAGGAGGATCGCAGCTCCAGCCCCGACTGGCTGAAACGCATCGAGCAGAACGGCGCCCGCTCCGGCGTCTTCGCCGACTATACCTACTTCGGCACTGGCGACAAAGGTGGCGCGCCGCCGGAAGAATCCGTGAAATGGATTGAGAAGAGCATGACCTCCACCGGCCCGGTGCGGGTGATTTGCGCCCGGGCCGACCAGATGTTCAATGACATCACTGACGCGCAGAAGACGCGGCTGCCCAAATACCAGGGGGATCTTCTGCTGCGCGAACACTCCGCAGGCAGCATTACCTCGCAAGCCTACATGAAACACTGGAATCACCAGAACGAATTGTTGGCCGATGCCGCCGAAAGGGCGGCGGTGGCCGCCCACCTGCTGGGTGCGGTGCCCTATCCGCGCGAAAAACTGACCGGCGCGTGGGAATTGGTGCTCCGGTCAGAGCAGCACGACATGCTCGCCGGCACGTGCGACCCGAAGATCTACGAATACACTTGGAACGACGAAATCATCGCCCTGAACAGCTTTGCCGAAGTTCTCCAAAGTTCCGTGGGTGCCGTGGCTCGCGGGATGGACACCCGCACGGACGGCACGCCGCTCGTCGTCTATAATCCGCTTTCCATTGCGCGGCGGGATGTCGTCGCGGCGACACTGGAGTTCTCCACGCCGCCGCCGACCGTGCAGGTGTTCGACGGCCAGGGCACGCCAGTCCCGACCCAGGTGCTTTCGACGGACGGGAATCAATGTCATTTCCTCTTCCTGGCCCAGGCGCCGCCAGTCGGCCTTGCGGTTTTTTCCGTGAAAGCATCCGCCACGCCGGCGGACCCGAAATCTTTACTCCGCGTGAGTGATCGTTCGCTGGAGAACGATCGTTACCGGGTGACCTTGGATGACGCGGGCGACATAGCCGGCATCTATGACAAGGCGGTCCGGCGGGAGTTGCTTTCGTCCCCGGCTCGGTTGGAATTCGTCTCACAGAATCCGAACGAATGGCCGGCGTGGAACATGAGCTATGTGGATCAAACCAAAGCGCCGCGCGGTTATGTGGATGGGCCAGCTCAGTTCCGCATTGTCGAAAGCGGCCCGGTGCGCGTGGCCGTCGCCGTCAGACGCGAAGCCGAGGGTTCCGTTTTCACCCAAATCATCCGTTTGTCCGCGGGGAGTGCGGGCGACCGGGTCGAGGTAGCCACCGAGGTGGACTGGCAGAGCAAGGGGTGTTCGCTCAAGGCTGCCTTTCCGCTGACGGTTTCAAATCCGCTGGCAACCTATAACTGGGATCTGGGAAAAATCCAGCGTGCCAACAACGAACCCGCGAAATTTGAAGTACCCAGTCACCAATGGTTGGATCTGACCGATACCTCGGGTTGCTACGGCGTAAGCATTCTATCATCCGCAAAATACGGGAGCGACAAACCGTCCGATGATCGGCTCCGGTTGACGCTGCTCTACACCCCCGGGATGAAGAACCGGCCCGGTGGTTACAACGCGCAGCACTGGCAGGACTGGGGACGGCATGAATTCGTCTATGGCATCTACGGTCATGACGGCGATTGGCGTGCTGGTGGGTCGGATTGGCAGGCGGCGCGGCTTGATCAGCCGTTGCTCGCGTTCCGCACGGTGCCGCACGATGGCGAACTCGGTCGCAGTTTCAGCCTGCTCGGGCTGAATTCCGATGACATCGGGGTCCGCGCAATCAAACTGGCGGAGGAGGGCGACCAAGTCATAGTCCGGCTTCAGGAATTGAAGGGAACGGGGCAGAAGTCGGTGAAACTTGATGTCGCGGCCAGCGTCAGCAATGCCGTCGAAGTCAGCGGTCTGGAAAAGTCCTTGCATCCGTTGGCAGTTCCGCTTGGCACGCTCGCGCTGGACTTCAAGCCCTACCAACTCCGTTCACTGGCATTGACTCTGAAGTCTCCGGCGAGTTTGACGCCGCCGGTCTCAACGCCGGTAGAGTTGCCATTCAATTTGGACGCTTTTGGTTTCAGAAACGAAAAGCCAGGCGGCAACTTTGATGACACTGGCTCGACGATTCCCGCCGAAATGATCGGCGACACGGTGGTTGCCGAAGGTGTGACCTTTCACCTCGGGCCGCGGGAAACGGGACTGCGGAACGCCGTGGCTTGCGAAGGGCAGGTGATATCGTTGCCGGCGGGGAGGTTCGACCAGCTATATCTCTTGGCCGCGGCGGTGGGTGGCGACACCGAGGGCACGTTCGCCGTCGATGGGCGGCCGGTGACCCGGCATATCCAGAATTGGACCGGCTACCTCGGCTCGTGGGACAATCGCGTTTTCAAGGATGGCAATCTCAAGGATCTGGAGCGTATTGACGCGGGTTTCATCAAACGCGATCCGCTGGCGTGGTATTGCTCCCATCGCCACCTGGCGGACGGTACGGACGCCATCTACTCATACAGCTACCTCTTCAAATACCAGCTTGATCTTCCCCCGGGTGCCAACACCCTGACGTTGCCGGATAATCCGCACATCCGCGTCTGCGCCTTGACTTTGGCCGCATTTGACAACGGCGCGACGCAGACCGCCTACCCGCTATATGACGATTTCACCAACCGCAAACCCATCGGGCTGCGCGATGGCTGGAAAACTCCTCAATAGCAAGGCGGTCTTCACCCCAAAAACAATCCCGGAAGCAACGCTCCGGTGTTGATCAATCTCCGATAGTCCGCTAGCAATCCTTCGCCCAACCACAAAGACATGAATCCTAAACTCATTCTCCTCGCCATCGCGCTTGCCTCCTCCGCATCCTCCGCACCGGCCGAAACACCGAAAGACGCGGGAAACCCGGTTTTTCCCGGTTGGTATGCGGATCCCGAGGCCGTCATCTTCGGCAATGAATACTGGATCTATCCGACCTTCTCCGCCGGCTACGACGAACAACTCCACTTCGACGGGTTTTCCTCGCAGGATCTGGTCACGTGGAAAAAACACGAACGCATTCTCGACAACAAGTCCATCAACTGGGCGCGCCGGGCGATGTGGGCACCGGCGGCCATCGAGAAGGATGGAAAGTATTTCCTGTTCTTCAGCGCGAACGACATCCAGAACGACCACCAGGCGGGCGGCATCGGCGTGGCCGTCGCCGATCAACCCGGCGGCCCATTCAAGGACTATCTCGGCAAGCCCTTGCTGGACAAGTTCCACCATGGCGCGCAACCTATCGACCAGTATGTTTTCAAGGAACGTGATGGCCAGTATTACATGATCTACGGCGGCTGGAGGCACTGCAACATCGCAAGACTGCGGGCCGACTTCAAAGGCTTCGAACCGTTTCCAGATGGCACGACTTTCAAGGAAATCACGCCCGAAGGATATGTCGAAGGACCGGTCATTTTCCCCAAGGGAGGCAAGTATTATTTCATGTGGAGCGAAGGCGGCTGGGGCGGCCCTGACTATTCGGTGGCCTATGCGATCGCCGATTCACCGCTGGGGCCCTTCAAACGGATTGGCAAGGTGCTCCAGCAGGATCCCAAGGTCGCCACCGGAGCCGGTCATCACTCGGTGATCAAATCACCGGCTGGGGATCAATGGTTTATCGTCTATCATCGCCGTCCGCTCGGTGATCGCGAGGCCAACCACCGCGTCACTTGCATCGAGCGCATGGAGTTCGATGACCAAGGCTTGATCAAGCCGGTCACCATTACCTTTGAAGGGGTGGGGCGGAAGCCGTTGAAGTAGTACTTACCATGAAGACACGATTGTTCGTCTGCTTGTCCCAGTTAAGCCTCGTCTTGATGGCGAATGCCGCGCCCGAGGAATCCTTGGAAACCAGCTTCCAGCATCCGCCCGCTGCGGTGCGGCCGATGCCGTTGTGGTGGCTCAATGGCACCTTGACCCCGGCGGAGATTCGATCGCAATTGCAAGGCGCGCGGGACCAGAGTGGCTTCGGTGGCGTGGCTCCGCTCCCATTGGATGGACGGTATGGCATCACGGCGCCAAAGTACTTGACCGATGACTACTTTGCCCGCTATGGCGACATCCTGAACACGGCGCGCGAGCTGGGGATGGAAGTCATTCTCTATGATGACGAGGGTTTTCCCAGCGGTTCCGCCGGCGGCAGGATGATGGAGCTTTTTCCTGACGACACCTTGAAGCGTCTTGACATGGTGGAGGAGGAAGTTCAAGGCCCGGCGAACTACTCGCGGGAGCTGCCGGCCGGCTCGTTCATGGGTGCGGTGGCGATGAATCCGCAGACCTGGCAGCGCATTGACCTCACCACCCATGTCAGCGCCAGTCATCTGACGTGGCAGGCACCGGCGGGCGCTTGGAAGGTCATGCTATTCACCTGTGTGCCGGCTGGGCACAAGCTCGTGGATTTCTTGAACCCCGAAGCGGTGGACAAGTGCATTGCGCTCACCTACGGCGAGTACTTCAAGCGTTTCCCTGAACATTTCGGTTCGACGATCCACCGGGATTTTTTTGATGACGTTGGTTTCCACGGGAAAGTTCGGCCGTGGACGACTGCGTTCAATGAGAAGTTCCAGAAAAAATATGGCATCAGTCCCGCGCCGCTCTATCCGGCGCTCTGGCAGGACATCGGTCCGGACACGGAGGCGGCGCGCGCGGCCTTGTTTGGCTTCCGCGCGGAATTGCTGGCGGAAGGTTATCCTGCTAGAGTGGGCGGATGGTGCCGGGCGCATGGCATTCAGAGCCAGGGCCATCCGCCGGGTAATTACGATCCCGGCCCGGTGGACATCCACGGCGACGCACTAAAATTTTACCGGCACGTGGATATTCCACTGATGGACGCCATATTTTATCACGGCCACGGGCGTCCGGGTTTCAAACTCGTCAGCTCGGCGGCAACGATATATGACCGGCCGCTGGTCGCGGTGGAAGCATGCGGCGCTTACGCGGAGAAGGATTTCGATTCGGTGATGCTCTATCGAACGGGTTTGGAGTTGTTCGCCCGCGGCGTCAGTCGGGTGATTCCGCACGGCATGTGGCTGGACCCCGCGCATGTGAAACCGCCGCCGCTCATCTCGCACTTGAGCGCGAAGCTGCTGCCCGCCTTGCCCGGCTACAGCGACTGGAGCGCGCGATGCAGTCTGATGCTGCAAGCGGGCCGGCCGGTGGTGGACATCGCCATGCTCTATCCCATCGCCGCCATGGAGGCGTATTACAATTTCAACCTGCCTGAAAAAAATTGGGGCTTCAATGTTCCGCCCGAATGCGACTATCAGCGCTTGAGCGATCGGCTCACCAGCCACGTGCGCCGCGATTTCACCTTTCTGCATCCTGACGCGCTTGCCGCGCAATGCACTCGTCAAGGCGCGAGCCTGCGGCTGAACAACGCGACGAACTGGCAGGAGTATCAAGTGCTCATTATTCCCGGGGGCAAAGTGATCGCGTGGGCGAGCGTGAAAGAGATCAAGGATTTCTATGACCACGGTGGCAAAGTGATCGCGACCTCCCGGCTGCCGGAACAATCCGCCGAGTTCGGCCACGATGCCGACGTGCGGGCTGCCATCGCCGAAATGTTTGGTTCGGTTCCGGCCTATGTGCCGCCGTCCCAACAGCCCGCTGCACCAGACCGAAAGAAGCCCGGGGTGGAACTACCCGAAACGGAATATGCGGCGACCCCGTTCCGGACGCGCTCCAACGGAAATGGCGGCAAGGCGTATTTTGCACCGCAGCCCACGGTCGCCACGCTGCAAGCCATGCTGGATGATGCGTTGCCGGTGGCGGACGTGGCGTTTGATGCGAGTCTGCGCGTCAGCAGCGGCGATGGCACGCTTTCCTATCTCCACAAACAGAAAGATGGCCGCGAAATATATTTCTTCGCCAACTCCAGCGATGACGCGGTGGACACGGTGGTCCGGTTGCGTGGCAACCTGACGCCGCAATTTTGGAACCCGCACACCGGCGAGAAGACTCCCGCCAAAGTCACGCCCGTCCAGGAGCACGGCCAGGCGGTCACTCGCCTGCATCTCAAGCTTGCGCCCGTAACCTCCCTTTTTGTAACCGCACCGTAAGCTAGGCATGAGAAACATGAGACCACTCCGCCTGCGTATCTTTGGTTCGGCGATGAACCGCCGAGCGACAACAAGCAAATCAATCAATCAATTATTGAATCGTCCATTCTTCGTCCTCATCAGCACCTTTCTCGCTTGGGCAGTCTCACCGTTGAACGCACAGGAAATCAAAGCCTGCGGCCAGCATCCGCGCCTGTTCTTCACCCCGGAGCTGATCGCGAAACTAAAGGAGCGGATCAAGACCGAGCCGACCACCGCGAAGGCGTGGACGACAATTCTGGCTGATCCGAAATCCATCCAAGAACTCAGTCTTGCCTATCGCATGACCGGGGAGCAGCGTTTTGCCGAACGGGTGCGGGGCGCCATGGGCGGTCTGCAATGGAGCGACTCCATGCTGATGCGGCGCGATCCGCCGTGGCATGCCGGATTGGGGACGGGGCACAGTTGCTTCGAAAGCGCGGTGGCGTTCGATTCCATTTACGATGCTCTGACCCCGGAGGAGCGCAAAACCATCGCAAAACGAATTGTGGATCAAGGTATCCTCCCCACGCTGAATGATTGGGTTCTGGGCGGGCAACGCATCCACGCACTGGACTCGATGGGCCACAACTGGTGGAGCGCCTGCGTGTTCGGCGCGGGCATGGCAGCCTTGGCCGTGATGGACGAAGAGCCGCGTGCGAAGGATTGGCTGAAGCGCATCTCCGATGGCTCCGTCGAGTGGCTCGACTTCGGGGGCAGCCTGCTTGACAACAAGCCGCCATCGTTTGACACCGGCGGGGCATTTAACGAGGACGTGAACTACGCGTCGTTCGCCGTATCCCAGTACCTGTATTTCCGGCTGGCATGGAACAATGCGGTGGCCACGCCGGCAGCACCGGAGATTCCGATGCTGGACAAGTTAGGCGACTATTTCATCAATGTCTCCTACCTGAATTCGGGCAATATGCTGAACCTGAACTTCGGTGACGGGGGGAGGAATGCCGACGGGATTGGTCCGGTGACCCTGCTGTGGGCGAACGGCTACCGGAAGCCGCGCTACCTCTGGTATTTGAACGAAACCCGCGCCGCAAACGACCGCGCAGGCGTTGACCGCGCCACGCCCGTCGGTCTCGTGTCCGGCCCGGCCGAGCCGGAACTCGCGGCGCGGCCGACCGCGCCGGATCTGCCTCCGTCCGCGCTTTATGGAGACATTGGCTGGGCGACCCTGCGGTCGTCGTGGGAGAAGAATGCAACGCTGCTGGGCGTGAAATCGGGCTACACCTGGAATCACTCGCATGCCGATGCGGGTTCCTTCATCCTGTTCCATCGCGGTGAGAATTTACTGATCGAGTCCGGCAAATGCACTTATGGCCGGCCTGAATACGACGCTTACTACCGGCAGAGCCAGGCCCACAACGTGGTGCTCTTCAATGGTGCGGCGCAGAACCCGGAGGACACCTATTTCGGCTCGAAGTTCCCGGGCACCGTGTCGCACCTGATGGACGCGGGCGAGTTGAAATACGTGCTCGCTGACGCCACGGGGCCGACCTCGCAACGGTTCATCCGCAACTACCGCCAGTTCCTCTGGCTGGGCGATGTGATTCTGATCATTGATGATCTGAAGACGTTTGAGGCGGGGCAGTTCGAGTGGTTGCTGCATGTGGACGGCACGGCGAAACAAAGTGGACAGGATCTGGAGGTGGCCAAAGGCGAGGCCAAAGTGCTGGTGCGGCCGCTGTTTCCGGCACCCTTCTCCGACGTGGGGTATCCGGCGGACTTTCCCGAGAAAATGCGGCTGGTGGAGAAGACCGGGCTCAAAGATCGCGATCCGGACACTAAGGTGACTTACTATGCGTTCGCTGCTCCGGAGCAATCGCGTCGCACGAAGTTCCTCACCGCCGTGTTGTTGGTGAACGAGACGAATCAGGCGAGCCTGCCGCAACTGGAACGGTTGGAAGGGCCGGATTACATCGGCGTACGCGTGCGGCAGCGCGGCACGACCACCGACGTGTATTTGAATCTGCGGGCGGATGGCAGCATCATGCATCGCAACGCCAACCTCAACGTGAAGGGCTGGGAGACGGACGCCTATCTCACGGCCATCACCTTTCCGGACAGCAGCGACATGACCGATCCCGACGCCGCCTCACGTTATTTCATGGCGCAGGGCAGCTACCTGCGGCGCGAGGACAAGGTGGTTCTGGATTCGCTCTCGAAAGTATTCCTGGTGGCGGATCGCACTGCGGCGGGGCTGACCGTGCTGCTCCAGGGCCAGCCGACCATCAACGCCTATCTGCGCGCGGTCAAGCCGCCGGAAACACTCGCGGTCAACAGCGTAAACTGCGCAGTGATTTACGAGGCAGCCACCAAGATGGTTAAGCTTTCGGCGCAATCTGAATAGTCCTTTGAACCGCACCACGTCAAACATGATGGGTTTCATGGCTGTTCAACCGTTTCAGGGCAGGGTGACTTTGGCACGCAGGAATCCTTTGCCGGCGAGGCCGTTGGAGCCATCCAGGCTGAAGCTGCGGTATGCGTAGTTCGCGGGATCGGTGAGCGCCGGCAGGCCGGCGGTAATCGGCGCCACCGGAGTCACTCCCGTCGTAAAGCCTGCCAGATTGAGGCTGCCTTGGATCGAGTAGGTGATGCCGTCCACCGTGGCGGTGGCGGGAGCGCCGGCGGTGAACGCGGGGGCGGTCTTGCGCACCGCGCAGGTGAGGATCAGTTCCTTGGTGGCGTCGGGATCGACACTTCCATCCGCGGTCAGCACATGGACCTGGCCATTGTTAGATCCGCTGAGCGGGTTGCCGTTGAAGGCGAACTCGGCGAGGTTGCTGGCACCGTCGCGGTCCGGATCACCGGCCGGGGTGGCATCGGCCAGTGGCTCGATGGCGGTGATGTGGGTCTGGGCCCACGTGGTGTATGGAGTCGCCACGGAGCCGGTAGTGACATTGAGCCTTCCGTTGCCGGTGATGAGCACGCTCTCATGCGCGGCACCCGAACCGATCGCTCCCCATTCGCCGGCGGCTTGACCCATTCCGTCGATGAACAATTCGTCGATAATATCGGTGGCGCCGGTGTTGAGATTCAAGATGGCCCCGGTAACCAGCTTCACGTCCGCCGTGTCCTCAAGGAAGGCCGTGTCGAGGGCAAGCGTGCCTCCATTCACCGTCGTATCTCCCGTGTAGGTGCCCGCCACCGTGAGGGTCAGCGTGCCCGCTCCGCTCTTGGTCAGGCCACCGTCCGGCGTGGTGCCCAGGGCGGCATCGTGCGCCAGGCCCGACGCAATCGTCAGGCCACTCGAGCTGGTGTCGATCTTCGCGCCGCCGGCCTGCACGTTGAGGGCGACGTTAGCGGGCATGGCATTCGCGAGAGGCTGCCAGGTGCCGCCGTTGAGGTTGAAGGTGACCTGCGGATATGGGCCTGTGCCCTTGTAGCCGTACGAAGGGGTCTTCAAGATGCCCGTGCCGCCGACGTTGAAGAAAATAGGAAAGCCACCGCCTTGGGAGCTGTCCTTGATAACAAAGGGGTTACTGGTGACCCATTGCAACGTCCCCCCGGTCAGATTGAACGTGGGCGAGCCGCCGATACCGACGCCGTCAAAGATGCCGCCGTTAAAGCCACTACTACCGGTCAGATAGGCAAGGCCGCCAGAAATGTTGAACGTCGTGGTGGCAAACGAAGCAAACCCCGTGGCATTCAATTGGCCGCCGGAGATGTTAAAGACCGTACCGCCGCCAGGAGTAAAGTCCCCGCCCGCGGTGAAGGTGGCGTTGTCCGTGATGTTTACCACACCACCACCCGGATGGACCCGGTGCAAGGCGAGGTTTGCATTCCCGGACGCGTTGATCGTGCCGTTGGCCCCGATCTGCGTGTACCGGTCAAATCCGGAGTTGACGACGGCCGAGTCCGCCACGTTGAGCACACCAGTGCTGCCATTGATACCGATGTGGATTCTGTCGCTGCCCATCCCCGTGTTCGAGGTGTCAAGTATCGCATTGCCCTTGAGCGTGAGCACCGCGTTGTCGCCACTGGCCTGGCCGACGTAGAAATCGGAGTTGGTGTAGAGTTGCCCGCTGCCATCGAGGACGGTCGTGCCCTGCTTGAGGAGCACCTGCCCGTTCGGGGTGCCGCTGGTGCCCATCTGGCCGGTGGCGGTCCACGTGTCGGCCCCAATCTTGGTCAGCGAATTCGGGCCCGAGATGTTGCCATTGACGAGGACATTCCCGGCGGCGGCATCGATCTTGACATTGCCGCCCAGGGCGATGCCCAAATCGATGGTCTGGGTGTTGCCCGAGCTGTTCACGATCATGTTGCCGCTGGGGTTGCCGGTGAGGGTGATGGGATTGCCGGACAACGTGAACGGATTCGCGCCGCTGAGGAACTCGAGGCTCGCGAACGAGGCCCCCGCGAGGTCATTGACGCTGGAGCCGGACATGCCAGGGGCGGAATAAAACAGCGGCGAACCGGCACCGGGAGTCACGTCATTCCAGTTGGCCGCGTCGTTCCAGAACCCGCCGTCCGCGCCGGTCCACAACGCAACGGGCGCAAGCGTGGTGAACGAGACCACCTCGAAGGACCAACTTTCCCCGCCGCTATTGGTCCCGTGAATGCGGTAATAGTAGGGTGTCGAACCCGTCAAACCTGAGACCGTAGTGGAAAAGGCCCCCACGCTGTTAGGAGCCGTGAGGGTGACACTGTGGTCCCAGCCCACGGTCGTCTCGCCCATGTCCACGGTGCCATAGTAGAACTCCACCTGGGTCGAGGCCGGGTCGTTGGTCGTCGTCAGGTTGCCATTGAGGGTCGCCATGGTATCTATCACGTCCGTCGCCGGCGAGGCCGCGACTGCAATGGCAGGTGCCGTGGTGAACGAGACCACCCCGAAGGACCAACTTTCCCCGCCGCTATTGGTCCCGTGAGTGCGGTAATAATAGGGTGTCCCGGCAGTCAAACCTGAGACCGTAGTGGAAAAGGCGCCCACGCTGTTAGGAGCCGTGAGGGTGACACTGTGGTCCCAGCCCACGGTCGTCTCGCCCATGTCCTCGATGCCATAGTAGAACTCCACCTGGGTCGAGGCCGGATCGCTGGTCGTCGTCAGGTCGCCATTGAGGGTCGCCCCGGAATCAGTCACGTCCGTCGCCGGCGAGGCCGCGACTGTAATCGAAGGCGTCGTGGTGAACGAGACCACCCCGGACCAAACTTCCCCGCCGCTATTGGTCCCATGAATACGGTAATAGTAGGTGCTCCCACTCGCCAGACTTGAGACCGCAGTGGCAAAAGCGCCCACGTCATTTGGCACCGCGAGGGTGACACTGTGGTCCCAGCCCACGGCCGTCTCGCCCATGTCCACGGTGCCATAGTGGAACTCCAGCTGGGTCGTAGGCGGATCGGCGGTCACGAGGAGGTTGCCGTTCAACCTGGCCGTGGTATAGCTGATATCAGTCGCGGGCTTGGCCGCGACATAGACAGGCCCTGATGGCAGGGGGCTGAAAACGGCGACCGCCAGCCCATTTCTATTGTCGGTTGAGTTACCGGAGACACTGATGGTGTCCGAGCCCGCAGGAAGGTTCGGAACATAGCCGGCCGCGCTATGGAGATATGGGCCGTCGTCGGCCCCCCCCACATAGGGCAGCGGCATCACTCCGTAGGTGACTTGGGAGCCCGGCAAACCACCGGGGCTCGCAGCAAACGTGCAGGTTTGGGGAGCCTCACTATTATTCGCGTTGCGAATACCCCAATTCGCCACCGCGATCGAGCCATCGGCTGGAACAGTCAGCGTCACCGACTGGGTCATTGGCGTTCCCGAGTTCGGGGTGTTGGTCGATCCCGTAACGACTTCTGCCGTCGTGTCCACGCCGCTCAGAGTCAGATAACTGACCACCGCCATATTTCGATTGAGGCTATTCGGGGTGAAGATTCCTTCTAAAGTCAAGGTTCCCGGCGTCGGGTCATGTAGATAGTAGATCGCCGCACCGACCTGGGTGCCGGTGGTGCTCGAGACGTTCACGGATCGAGTTAGTGGCATGCCGTTATAGGTGAAGATCCAACCGTTAGCCCCCCCCGGCGCCGTCGTTGTTGCGCCAGCCTAGCATCACGACCAGCGTGCTGACTCCCGGGGAGACGGTGATGGATTCATCCCTCGTTTGAGTGGTGCCAAGGCTGGTGAAGTCGTAGCAAAACGCCGTAGCGGCTTGGTCCACCACCGCAAGGCCTGCCGAGGCGGGATTGACAAACAGACCGATGCCGGCCAGGACGAACAGAAGTGATGCTCCCATCATGCTCTTTTGCATGAGGAATGACAGCGCTGAGCGGACCGCGAGAGCAGGCCGCAGGAGGTCCCGCAACAGCCGCGAGGGCAGGCGACGGGATGGACTGAAGTCAGGGGTTGTTCTCATATTTCGATATTCATTGGTTGGATGTTATTGATTCTATCAGATCATGAGCGGGACGGGTGGCCGGCAGCGGGGTGGTGTGGCTTGGATGTTAGCGGTTGGCATGAACGACACCGGGGCTCGCCTATGGCCTGCATAGCAACAGGCATTACCCCCTCGAACACAAGAGAAAAAATCATTTTCAAGAAAAAACCTGTCATGACAGAATGGCACCTGTCACTGACTGGAATTCCGATGAGCCGATCACCCAAACACCGCGACATTTCACGCCAGCTCGCCGCCGAAATCGTGGCGAGCAAGCACCAGGCAGCGGGTCGCCTGCCGGGCTAGGCCAAGCTCGTGGAGCGCCTCGGGGTTTGGCGCCCCACCATCGGCCGGGCCTTGCGCGATCTTGGCGAGCAGGGCCTGATGGTGCGCCGCAGGGTGTCCGGCACCTTCATCCGCGCGGCGGGAGCGCACGCGGCTGCCGCCCACCCCACCATTCCGCAGCCACATGATGGGAGCGTGCAGCGGGAAAAGAAGTTGTTTCTCATTTTTGTCTTGTGAGTTCGTGAGTTCCGCCAAGTGATTTGACCGCTTTGCTTCGGTTCACTCAGCTCCATGGCACGGCCTAGCAGATTCACCTGCGGCGGCCGGTACTCCAGGTCGATTTGAGCCGCGCCGAGCAACACGGTGATCTCGCGTTTGTCGTCCCGCCAGCACGCGAACATTTACGATGTAATCAGCAGCCTCTCCCTGGCCCGGGTGGCGGCCACGTAGTGCAGGCATTGTCGGCGTTTTGCGGCCAGCGGATTTTGCTGGGTCGATGGTGCGGATTCTCCATTCAGGCATAGTGCTACAGATTTGAACTCCAAGCCCTTGATTCGATAGAGAGTCCCCAGCCGCACTCCTGCTTCCGAACTTTCCGGGTCGCTGGCGTTTGGTTGAAGTTCCAGTGTCGGGATGTTGGAGGCGGCGAGTGCCGAACGGATGGAGGGTTTGCCTGGCGCAATGCAAATTTCGTGAGTTGCATAGTTCTCAGCCAACAGCCCATGAACCCATTTCACGACGGCAGCGGCTTCTTCGTCCAGACCCGCGCAACTATGGAAGGTCGGCAGAGGCCCTTGGACGAGTGATTGGTCGCCAATGGTGGTGGCTCCCTCACCATCGAGGTTGTCCACTTCCACCCCCTCCAGCATCTTCTGGGCACAGGTCCGGATTTGCTCGGTGGTCCGGTAGTTGATCTTGAGCCTTCTTGATCTGCCGCGCACTTCTATGCCAGCCCGACTTAGCGGGATGTTACTCTTGTAAATCCGTTGGTGGCCATCTCCCACCACGGTGAGTGGGTTGGCAGCTCCTGCTACCGAGGGGCTGAGCATGCGAATTAAACGCAGGGCCTCCACGCCGAAGTCTTGAATTTCATCGACTAACACATGTTCGTAGTGGGGGAAGTCGCCTTTTTCCAATGCCAGTCTGGCTTCATGAATCAGCCCGTCGAAGGTCAGGAGGTTGCGCTTCTTGAGTTCGCGCTGAAATGCGGCGAAAGTAGGCCAAGCAGCCTTGCGTTGCTGGCGGGACAGCCTCGGGCGTCCACTGCGGACTGAAGTCAGGTATTCGTCCTCCGTGGTGATCCCCATGGGATCTACGACTTCCTCGTATTCTTCCCGGATGAAGTCAGATGTAAATGTTGGCGAGGCTGCGATACTGCCGTCCAACAGATCCTGCCAGATTTCATCCATTGCCTGTTTTCCAGCCACCTTGCCGCGCCATCCACCCCGGGTGCAAATGGTCCTGGCCAAGGCATGGAGATTTGTCACCTCGATCTTGTTGGTGGCCTCGGGACACTTCTGCGTGCAAAGACGCTGAATGAGATCCTTGATGGTGACTGAGAGATTGGTGGTGTAAGTGGTCACCAGAACCCTGGCGTTGGGGTCGGCCAAGCGACTGGCGAGATGCACCGCCCGGTGCATCATGACCACGGTTTTTCCGGTACCGGCCGCTCCGTTGATTTTCATCGGCCCCGTTACATCCCACTCGACGATTTTGCGTTGGTAGGGGTGTAGGAAAATCCGCCATGCATCAAAGGACGATGCCATGATCCGCTTCAACTCATCCTGACCATCGACGAATACGAGGTCCAGATTGCTTTGCTCTTCGAGGTTCGTGAAATCGCCGGCATCGGCCACCTTCTTTTTCTGATCGTCCGTGATACCCAGTGCCTCGCTCAATGCTTCGTCCACCGACATTCCGCAGGCCACAAACAGCAGAACCTGATAGGCATCTGTTGGAAGATACTCCTTTAGAGCCGACAAGGCCTCGTCGGACTGAATCACCCTGACCGCAGGGATCAAAGGCGACGGAACACCTGCATGGAAAATCTCATCGTCCGAAAGCTGTTGGAGTGGGTAGCTGGAAACCGGTTGAAATATCGGTTTTGCGTCCTCGGCAGCGGCATTAACTTCCTCCACGTCGAACACTTGGAGCACCCCTGTCGCCTGGTGGATCTCGAAGCGCTTGTTCTTGCACCACCGGTAAGCCTTGTCGTGATGATCCACATGCATCAACAGATAGGTATCCCCCTGGGTCGGAGCGATCACGATGGCGCGGTATGCATCATCCACCCGTGCGCTGCGGACCTTGCCATCCACAGCTTCATTGTAGTGCTCTAAATGCAGGGCCGGGGTTTTGCTATCCCGTTGAAACTTGTCCACCATCTCGGACACTTTTTTACGGGTCGAGGCAGGCAAGGAGCCAAGATCCTTCAGGAGGTTCCGGTGAATCATCAGTCTGGCCATAGGTGTCAGTTGTTAGCGTGTTTATCGAAGAGGGAAGAAAACCAATCAATGCTTTTGGCGCTCAAGTCATCAGGTGTCGCCACCTTCCAACCAAGATTCTGCCATTGGGTCGCAAAGGTCGCTTGATCGCCGACGAGCACGGCGATACGATGCTCCTCCCACGCCAATTCGGCACAGGCATCGTCAGTCAGTTCGTCGTGGTAGAACTCGACCACCGGGACCGGCAAAGCCCGTTCGGCCATCTGGCGCGCCACCATCAACAGGGAACCCGCCGCGAGTTGAAGCACGGCGGCCCATTCGGCGGAGAGGGGCTGGCCAGCGGGATGACCTTCCGTTCGGAAAAGTTATCCCCGGCCTCCTGTCGCACATCTTCCTTGAAGCGCATCAGCACGAAGGGGGCGATGTCCTTCGCGTCGTATTCCCGGAGCTTCGGATCGGGAATGGCGGAGGGGTCCAGCAGTGAGATCAGGCGGCCAAAAGTCTCGCGCTTGCCGTTGTGCGGGGTGGCTGTGGCCAGCAGCATGCTGTCGGTGGAGCGCGACATCAGCTTGGCCAGACGGTAACTCAGAACACGGTCGGCGGAGGAGGCACCGGCGACGTTATGGGCTTCGTCAATAATCACGATGTCCCAGCGGGTTTTTTCCAGGAACGGGCGGTATCTGCCGACATCCTTCAACGTGTCGATGCTCATGATCACCCGGTGGAAGACCTCGAACGGGTTTTTTGACGCGGGGATCTTCAGCCGCAGCTTCGCAATGCCGGTCGAGTCCAGACGCACCAGCGGGATTGCAAACCGGTTCCACAGCTCGGACTGGAACTGGCTGAGCATCGACTTTTTGGTCATGACCAAAATCCGGTTGCCACGGCCCCGGGCAATCAACTCCGAGACGATCATGCCGACTTCAATCGTTTTTCCCAGACCTACGGCGTCTGCCAGCAGCAAGCGCGGACGCATCTGGCGCAGGGCTTTTTCCACCACCTCGATCTGGTAGCGCATGGGCTCAAACGCCCCCATGCCCTCCGGGGCGGGGTGCATATCCGTCATGGGCATCTGGCGCAACTGGGCCTCCAGAAAAAGCTTGGCCTTTTGAAAACCGGGGGAAACGTCGGCCTCCAGTTCGGTATCCCGCGGGTCCACGGGTTGGATTACGTCCAACTGGGTGAGAAAAACAGCGTCGAATCCGCGCACGAGGTCGTCCGCTCCGGTGCATGCCACCGCGAAATGCCGATTCTCAGGGTCGGCGGGGTCCACTTTGGTCACCATCCACTCGGCGTCCCGGCATAGGACGCGCATTCCGGGGGCAAAGGGGACTGTCGGGGCAGGGAGCATGGGCCTGATAGCAGGGTGGGCGAATTGCGGGCTGGTGTGTTGCGGCGGGTGATTTGTTGGGCCTCGCCCTCCTGTGGGTTGGCAAGCAATGGTCTGGCAGCAAGTCCGATTTCCTCCCATTCAGCAGGAAAGACAAGCAAGCTCGCTCTGAGGATGGAGATTGCCGTCAGAGACACAAGCTCATTTCATTCAAGGGCACCATCGAGGCGGTGACCGGGTTATGGTCTCCTCGAAGCCAGCTTCACCATGGAGCGCAGCGGCTCGCCCAACGCGACGGTCATCACGCCCATCCCCTTCGGTCAGCCAGTGGCGCAAACTGGCACCGGTTGTCTCCCCGGCCGCATCGCCATCACCGCCAACGCCAAGGCCATCAACCACACACTTCCTGAGCTGGACCTTGAATTGACAAGGCATTGGCCATGAATCCCGGAACATGACTTGGCACCTTCCGGGAGGTGCCGGGAGCGGCATCCGGCCGGAGATGTTAGGCCATGGTTGGTCACTGTTGGGTTCATGGCGTGACAAGTGCAGTGGCATGGCGGAGTAGAGTTGTCAGGGCGTGGATCTCCCCGGCACGCAGGTCGAAGTCCACGCCATCCGGCGCGACCACGCCGCCGCAGCGCTTGCGGATGCCGCGCGGATCTAACAAAACCCTTTGCCAACTCCGGGCCTGGGGTCATTTGGTCACGAGGGTGCTGGGTTGAATCACAGGTCCTGGCGTCCCCGCTGCTGGCACGCGTTCACGAGGGGTCGTCATCAGGGCCTCCCCTTGGACAGGTGCATGGGGTCCGCCAACACGTATCACGCGATCCGGGTGGATCCCCTCGACCGCGCCCAGGCCGGTAATGCTACAAGAGGCCGTCGCCGCCCCGAGGCACCCGGCGTCCGCCACGCCCAACCCGCGCAGCAAACCGGTGAGCAGTCCGGCAAAGAATGCGTCCCCGGCGCCGGTCGTGTCGATGATCTGACCTGGCGGCGGAACGCACGGCACCTCGACATACACTCCGGCCGCAGGACTGAGCAGCGCACCCTCGGAATCCAGTTTCACCCCCACTATCCCCGGCGCCCCGCAGCCGCGGAACGTGTCGATAATGGCGCGGGGATCGGTCTGGCCGGTCTGGTGGACGGCTTCGATCCGGCTTGGCACATAGACATCCAGATGCGGGAGGATGCGATCAAGCGGTTGCATGAAACCGCCGCTGCCCCCCGCATCCAATGCCGTGCGGCAACCGGTCGCCCGGATGGCCGCGAGCACCTCGGGAAGATCCTCCTCGAGTGCCGGCAACTGCGAGTAATACCCCAACAGCATCATCCGGCTGCGGGCGAAGAGATCGAGATTGGCGAGCATGACGGCTTTATCTAACAGGCACGACGCTCCCGCATAATGGGCGAAGGTCCGTTCGCCCGCCGGATCGATGAGCACGACGCTGGTACTCGTATCGACGCTTGGATGGCGCAGCAACCGTGGGCTATAGATGCCTTCACGCTCCATGCGGCGGTGAATCATCTCCCCCCATTCGTCATTCCCGACATAGGCGAGCACCGCCGTCTTCAGGCCCAACCGCGTCATGGCAATGCTCGAGTTGCAGGCGATTCCGCCGGTTGTCAAACGGAGCGGATCGGTCTTGAGCATCATGCCGGCGCCGATCGCCGCAGCCAAGGGTACCGGGCGGACCAGGATATCCGCCACGCACGAACCACAACACACACAGTCGAGAGCCTGATTCATTTCGCCTCGAGGATGGATGCCGCGTTGTCTTTGGTAATGAGTTTCACCTGCACGACGATGTCCTTGACCACGGGTCTTCCGGCTAAATGCTCGTAGGCATTCTCTGCCGCGAGGCGACCGATCTCTCCCGGAAACTGCGCCGAGGTCGAGTGCAGTTTGCCGGCCAGGATGGCCGCCGCGCCTTCGCGCGATCCATCCACTGTCACCACCGTCACTTTGCCCAGCCTGCCAGCCGATTCGATGGCCGAGATGCAGCCCAACGCGCCGGGGTCGTTGATCGGGAAAACCGCGTCCATCTCCGGGAAGCGGCCTAACATATCCCGCATCACCGGGCGCGCGGCCTCGGTGGTTCCTTTCACGTCCTGGGTATCCAGGATGCGCACCTCGGCATGCTTGGCGGCTTCGCTCTTGAAGCCCGCGACGCGGTCGATGCACGCTTTGTTCACCGAATAGCCGAGGATCACCACCTTTGCCTTCGGATTCACCTTGGCCAGAGCCTCACAGGCCAGCCTGCCGGCCTCGACGTTGTCGCTCGCGACCTGGCAAAGCACCAGGTCCGGATCGCTCACCGGTGCGTCCACGACGATGACCGGCACATTCCTGCGCTTCGCCTCAATGAGCGTTCCCTTGATTCCCTCCCAGTTCACCGGGTTGAGGAAAATGGCGGCCGGATCCTGCTGGAGCAAGTCGGCCACATCGTTCTTTTGTTTCAATGAATTGAGCTGCGCATCAAGCGTGACGAGCCGGTCGCCCCTGGCCTCGATCACCTTCTTCAAGCCCTCGTTCAAATCGATGAAGAACGGGTTGTTCAAGGTCTGGAACGAGACGCCGAAGAGCTTGCCGCCGCCGGATGCCGCAGCGGACGGTTTGGACGGTTTGCATCCGGCTAACGAAAGCACGGCGACCGGAGCGACGATGCTGGCAAGAGCCAACAGACGGATGATGAGCGGATGATGTTTCATGATCATTGGAATGGGAGTTTATGTTAGATTGTTATTTGTCCGGTTCGGGCTTGGAGCCGCCCGGTGTGAACGTGACAGCGATCGTATGATCGGTCCTGACATCAGTGAAGGTGAAACTGGTCCGTGCGCTCATGGGGAAGCCATCCACCAGGATCGACGCATGCCAACCGGTGTTGGGTGTGATGGCAAACGTGATGGAACCGGCTTGCTTCACAGTCCGGTCACCGGTGGGGCTGATGGTGCCGCCCGGCCCCCCGGATGCGCGGATCTTGTATTGAGGAATGGTGGTGCCGAAAGTCGCGCTGATGGTGTGATCCGCATAGATCGGATCGAATGTGTGGTATGTGCCCGAACCCACGGAAACCCCGTCCACCTTCACATCCTGAATGGATTGGCCGGCATCCGGTGTGATGGTGTAGAGAGCGGTCTTGCGCTTGAGGTAGGTGGTCGCCTTGGCTGGACTGATAGAGCCACCGGTGCCGGCTGATGCCGTGATGGTGTACTTGGCCGAGATCGGGTCCACCAGGAACGGAACCGCCGGCAGGCCGTCCTTGTTGTAGAGATTGGCCCCCGCCGGGTTCATCCAACACGCATAGGCAACCTTGACCGGTGTGGCCACCGACGGGGATGCCAGTTCCACCGTGTTGCCTTGGATCGTGGCGTCGGCGTCGTGCCAGACGCCGTCGGCACCGGCGATTGAGAACCTGCCGAGCTTGCCACCGACGGCTTCCTGGGTGGGCTCGAACAAGGTCTTGGATCCCACCATCAGGCCCGCACCCACATAATCGAATGCGCAGACGGCTTTGCTGCCAGCAACCGTGACATCCCTCAGGACCGGGCCGCTGGGCACGATCGCAGTGCGGCCGTAATCGTTCCTGAGCGCCCACAAGGCCAGTCGTTCACCGACATCCATCTTGTCCTGCGGATGGATATCTCCGGCATCACCAATATCGGTTGCCGAAGCGATGCCGCCGTGGGGGATGCCCAGCACGTTCGCCTGTTGGATGCGCGTGTCAGCCCAGCCGTTGGTGTCCGGCGTGGCATTGGCGGGCGGTTTCTCAAAGTTGGCTAACAGAACGACGTAGAACGGGAAGTCGTCCAGTCCGAACGCCCTCTTCCATCCCTGCGCCAGCGCCTTTTCCTTGAGGAAATAGCTGTCGGGTGACTGGACGTTGGTCTCGCTGTTCTCTCCCTGATACCAGATCAGGCCCTTGACATAGGATGGAACCAACGGATAGTCCATGCCAAAGAACAGATGGAACGGACCGCCGGGCATGTAGGGCATGTCATACAGCGGATGCAGCACCGGGATGTCCGTGAGGCCCTCGGGAGCCAGGAATGGATCAATCGTGTTGCCGCCCAGCGGCGTCACGAAGAGACCGATGGGAATGGCCGCGTTCTGGTCCTGATAGATCTTCCTGGCGAAATAAAACGGGACCGCCGCAAACGCCGGCGCGTCGCCGGGGCTGCACACCTTCCATGAGCCACCCATTGTCCTGATAGGCTCACCAGCCGACACCCACGGCACCCAGAATTGCCGGATGCCGGGGAAGTTGGCGTTGTCCATGTCCGTCTTGCGCCCCAAATTGGATTGCATGTTGGACTGCCCGCTGCACAGCCAGATGTCACCGATGACGACATCGGTGATGCGGATCGTGTTGTTAGCGGTGATGGTCAGGTTCTTGCCGGTCGCGCAGGCATCCATCGCCGGCAACGACACCAGCCAGTTGCCCAGTGAATCGGCGGTGGTCGAACGTGTCTGGTCGTTGAACGTCACGGTGACTTTCTCCCCCGCTGCGGCGGATCCATAAACGGGGATCGGTTTGCCCCGCTGCAGCACCATGTGGTCGTTCCACAACGGGGACACGGTCACGTTCGCAGTTGCGCCCGCCAAGGTCATGCATGGCACAACCATGCATGAAACCCATAATTCAATCATCCATGTCTTCATCATATTCATTGCTGATAAGTTGTCATGCTTTGCCGTTGGCATTGAGGCGCAGCACCCATTCCTCGACGGCCCTGGCCATTTCCTTGATCGCCGCCCCCTGGGCGATAGGGACCCACAGGTTTTGCTTGGCGTTCCACTGGTTGAGCAGGCTCTCGCGGTAGGCGGTGATGAGCGCGGTGGCCACATTGACCTTGGCGATGCCCAGCGCAATGGCCCGCTGCAAATCAGCGTCCGAGGTGCCCGTGCCGCCGTGCAGGACCAGCGGGATTTTCACCTTCTGGTAGATCGTGGCCAGCCGGTCAAAGTCGAATTGAGGCAGTTTGACATAGGTGCCATGGGCATTGCCGATGGATACTGCCAGGCAGTCCACGCCAGTGATTCTAGCATATTCCGCGGCCTCGTCCGGATCGGTCAAACGGCAATCCCTGGATCCCTCCACCGTGGTGCTGTCGCACTGGCCCACCGCGCCGATTTCGCCTTCCACGGTGATTCCCTTGGGTTGGAACATCCGGCACACTTTCTTCAACGCGGTGGTGTTTTCCTCAAAGCTGCGGGTGGAATAGTCCAGCATCACCGAGGTGAACCCCGCCTTCACGCATTCCTTCACCAGCGCCGGCGAGTCCCCGTGGTCGAGGTGGAGGGCCGCCTTGACCTTGTATTTCGCCAGCAGGGCGCGGGCCACGGCGGCGTTGGACGCGGGTCCTAACAACTCGAATTCGCCGGGGCCGGCCATCAGGATCACCGGCGACTTGAGGCGCTGGCAGACTTGCAGAATGGTTTCCATGGACTCGGCGTTCCAGGCACAGAAGGAGGGAACGGCGTAGCGGTGCTTCAGGGCATGCGCCATCAGCGTTTTCATGGGTAGGAATTGCATGATAGAATGGGTGGTGGCAGGGAGGTGTAACGCAGGGTGATGATGTCAGCTTGGTTCTCAATCGCGATTCGGCATGGGTCTGGGCTCGCCGTCGAGGCCGAACTCGATGCGCAGGATGGCCGGTCTTTCGGCGAATGGCGGGTCGCCCTGCCAGCCGAAGAACGTGCTCCACCACTTGCCTTCCTTGTCCTTGAAGAACATGTTGTGGCCGCCGTGGGGGATGGCGAGGTAGCGGTTGCCGTAGGGTCCCATGAGGTTCTTGGAGCTTGCCACGTAGCAGTGGTACCTGCCGTCGGTGACATCCGCGCAGGACAAGTAGTAGCGGCCATTTTCCTTGAAGATGAACGCCCCCTCGAAGCCCACCTGCGGCGCGTTGGCGGGCACTAGCAGTTTGGTTTCCCCCACGAGGGCCGTCATGTCATCATTCATGAGGGAGATCTTGCCGTTTTGCCAGACGTAATAGACCTTGCCGTCATCGTCCTGATAGAGCGAGGCGTCGATCTCGCCGCAGAGCGGGGTGTCTTTCCTCACATCCTGATAGGGGCCTTCGGGCTTGCCGGTGGTGCTCTTCAACAAGCTGCTGCCACAGGCGGTGTAGGAAATCCAGAAATTACCTTTGAGATAGTGCATTTCCGGCGCCCAGACCGCCTGGCTGCCGCCACCCCACGGCTTCTGCCAGGGCATCATGTTCTTGGCAAACGACCACACCAGCCCGACCTTTTCCCACGTCTTGAGGTCTGTGGATTTCCAGATTTCAATGCCATCGTTGTTGGTCCACCACTTCGGCGCGCCGGTGGTGCCGGTTAGATAATAGGCCTCCGGGCCGACGCACACACTGGTGTCGCGCACCGGGAAATCAAACAGCGGTTTGAGCCGGTTGACGCCCGGGGCACGGGTGAAGTTGCGGATGAAGGTGACTTCGTCCGGGTTCTTCGGCGAGCCATCCCGGCGCAGCAGGTCGTGGAACCACACCGGCGGCTCGGGTGCGTCCTTGGGAGACCCCCACGGATACTGGCACTGGGTGCGCCCGTTGACCATGCCCCAGTTATAGCAACCCACTTTCGCCTCCTTGAACAGCGGCAGCTCGGTTTCATATTTGGCACCCATCGTGCGGGCCATCCATTCGGTGCAGAGGACCGGCCGCTGGTGGGTCTTGAAATCGTCGATGCGGGCTTTCATGCCCTTGTTGTCACCATAAAAATGGAAGCTGAGGATGTCTGATAGATCGATCTGCCGCTCGCTGATTTCCTTCGGTCCGCCCCACACGCCGATGGTCAGCGGTTGCGCGGGCTTCATTTGGCGCGCCCATGCGAACGTTGCCTCCACGAGCGGCAGGCTCTTGTTAGCCATGCCCGAGTTGCCGGGTTCGTTATACAAATCCCAGAGCACGATGCGCTTGTCATCCTTGAACGCGCCGACCATGTCCTTGACATATTTCTCAAGGTCCGGCCAGGCGGATTGGTCGGTCACAAGCTTCAGGCCGGGACTGGGCACCCAGCGGGCGTTCGACGTGCCGGGGATGGGATCGTCCTGCTTGCCAAGATAAGGGTCACGGTTCGCATCGAACGCGCAATCATCAAACAGCACGGGCATGACGCGGAGCTGGTGCTTGTCCGCGATCTCCAACAGTTGGGTGAAACGTTTCTTGAGGCCGGCGGGGTCCGCTTTCCAAACGATGTATTGCACGAATACCCGGCACGAATTGTAGCCGAGCCCTTCCGCCCATGCGAGTTCGCGGTCAATGGTGGCCGGATCAAACGTTTCGTTTTGCCACATCTCCGTGTCGTTGACCGCCGTGCTGGGTACAAAATTGAACCCAAAGAGCCACGGCTGCTGGTCATACCACTCAGCGGCTTGTTGTTCGGTCCATTGGCCGGGTGCGGGGGCCGCAGCCATGACGCGCACCGCAAGGGCCAGGGTGGGGATTGTCATGGTGAGGATTCGTCCTATCGTTTTCGCATTCATATATCTGTTTATTTTGGAGTTGATGGTGTGTCTTGGTGATTGGAGTGGGATTTGTGAAATGACAATCGTTCGCCGGGCTTGGTATCCAGTTCGACGATGCCATCGGTCCCGGGCGTTACTTGCATGGCATTGCCGTCGCGATCCACCGTGGCCGCCGGCCAGGGTGCGAGCAACCGCAATCGTCCGCCGACCGTTGAAAAAATTGCCAGTGTCACGATTTTGCCATCCGCCTGTTGCGCTGATACCAGAAAGCCGCCCTGCGCCCGCAGGTCCGCGAACCCGGCGGGGATCTCCTTGGGCCAGCAGGGGAACACGCGGATCACATTGCCCACGCTTTGGACGAGAAACTCGGACACCAGGGCAGCCACGGCTGAACTCTCGCTCAGGTAGTTGCCATGCCCTTGCCAGGCGAACATGCCGTTAGGAGTGGCCTTTCCCTTGAACCACTGGCGGGTCTCGGTGATGGCCTCGGGCATGGAAAGTCGCGCGCGGGCCACATTGAGCATAACATTCGAGTTGTTGCCGTTGTGCCGTGTCACTCCGATCGTCCTCCGATAGAGATCCTTTTCCGACTGCGGCGAGAACCAGGTCACCTGATCGCCCGGAAAGACCGGCACCACGGGCACCGTGATGTTGTGCTCCGGAACCTCGCCGAACTTGCATCCTTTCCAATCCACGACAACCGGTTGCTCCCCGGGCCCCGGCGCGGTGGGACAAGCCGGCAGCAACCCGCGCATCCTCCGCCACCTAACAGCTATTTCGTCGTCGCAGCCAAGCGTCGTTGCCGCCTGGATCGCCGCGTCGAAGGTATAGCCGATGAAAGAGATGTCGTAAGGATTGTTGTCGGTGCCGAAATTGCCGTGCTCCGGGCTGAAACTGGGGCCTAACAGGACCTTGCCGTCACCGTCGCGCTGGCACTTTTCCATGAACGAGGCATAGAAGAGCGCGACGTCGCGCAGCACCGGATAGATTTCCTCCTCCAGATACTTGCGGTCGGGCCGGTACAGATGGCACAGCCACAGGTTCTGGACCGCCATGCCCGACATTCCCAAGGTATAGCCCCAGGGCACATAGGCACACTGCCGGTTGTTCTTCGCCTTGCAGCGGGCCGGGTCGGGCTCGAATGGGAAGAGATCGCTGTGGTAGCACGCGCCTTCGCAATCATAGCTCACCTTGGCGAACCAACGGGCCCGGGCCAGCGAGTGCTTCAGGTAACGAACCCACGGTTCGACGAGGTCGGGATGATTCACCGCCAAGGGAGCCCAAAAGGTCTGCCAGATGTTATAGTTGATCTTGTAACTGCTGTGCCATGGCGTTTCGTCGCTGGCCAAGCCGGCGAACAGCCCAACCGGCACGACTCCCGGCTTGGAAAAACAGCGCATGTAATAAACCATGCGATACCACCAGTCCTGGAAATCGCGGTCTCCCAGTTGGACGCCGCTGGCCGACCAATATTGCTGCCATACCGCATCATGCTCTTTCACCAGCACCTCCGCGTCCGCAGCGAGCGTTTGTCGCACCAACTTGAGCGCGTCTGATAGAACATCCTTCGACTCCCAGGACGTCACGACCGCGACGGCTTTCACCCCGTCGCGCGTGCCCAGCGCGGTGACGATTTCCATACCCGGATAATCCTCATCGGCCGGCATCCGCTGCCGCAGCCATGTCACGCCGTCACTGGTGCCGGTCTCCGCCGCCGGGAGGAAAGCGGCTGGCTGCGGCGCGAGCTTGGCGGTTAGATCACCGTGGATGAGAAACACATTGCGCGCGGCAAGTGTGCGGACCTGAATCGGCGGCTTCGTCTGATCCGGCAATGAAACCTCTGCGACCGCCCGGCGCAGATCGAGTCTGGCACGCACCTGCTGCGGAGCAACGGCTGTCGAAGCATCATTGCCGAGGATCAGGTTGGCGCAAACCCGCGGCTGCGGATAGGGCCTGTTCCACCAACTGACCACATTCGATGCGCCGCCCACCCAGGTGTGTTTTGAAACCTCGAAGCGGGCCATCGGCGGGTCCTCTGACGTGTCCACCCGGGCGTCCCAGACGTCGTTCTTGCTGATCCGCAGCCGCAACGAAGCGCCTTGGGAATAGAGCAAGGCGTTCAAATCGCCATTGCCGATGACCAGAGCCCGGCTGCCGACGTCGTCTAACCGATCCTCGGCCACGGCCGCCGCATCCAGTGCCGCTGGGAACGGCACGGCCGCTTCGACCTTGACCGCAACCCCAAGCACGAGCGCCATCAGTCCGGCGATGCGTCCAACCACACAGATTTTCAACTTATTCATGCCTTCTTATTGTTATTGTTTCTTCCTCGTTTTCCGCCTGATCACTTTGCCGCGCCCGCCGACTTGATCCACACGATTGAACGTCCGCCGCGGTTATTGCGGGCGTAGTATGGAATGGCCGTCATCTTGGCGCCGCCGCTGAACGCGCCTTCGATCACCGTGACGCCGCCAAGCAGTTCCGGCTTCCACGCGGTCGCAAGCGCTGAGTCGTCCGTCAATGCAGCCTTTTCGAAGTCCTGCTGGTCTTCGCTCTCAATGCAGTAGATGATCGGCCCGCAGCGCAACGCCACGCGTCCGCGATCTGTCACGACACGTTCATCGGCCTTCGCGCGCTGGATGGGCATGGGCAACTCGAACTCGATACGGTCACCTGCCTTCCACGTCCGGTCGATGGTCGTGTATCCCTGCTCGACTGCTTGGGCCGCGGCCTTGAGATCGACAGCCTGACCATTGACGGCCAGTGACAGCAATCCCGGGCAGTTGGGGGTCAGCGTGTAGAGCTTGCTCACCGACCGGTTAGGCACGCGGACCTTGATAGAGAAATGCTTCTCGGCGGCCGGGTTGACCGTGATCGAGACCTTGCCGTTCCACGGATAATCCGTCTCTTGGACCATCTCGACGCGCGTTTCCGCCACATCGTCGATGGTCATCGTGCTGCCGATGAACAGGTTCACGTAAAGGCTGTCATGCCCCTTGGCATACGTCCACGCGGGCAGCATCAGCAGCGTTCGCGGGATGTTGCCGACACAGCACGGGCAGCCGTGCCACAAGTAGCGCTTGCCACCGTCATCGAGAGCGTTGGTATAGGTGAAGTTCTTTCCTTCCAAGTCGACGGAACCGAGCAGTGCGTTGTAGAGGGTTTCCTCGAGGAGGTCGGCATAACGGGCGTCGTGCCAGGTCAGATCGAGAGTGTGCTGGAGGAATACCAAGCCGCAGCTCGAACACGATTCGCAATAGCCGTTGTTCGGCAGCGAGTAGTTCGCCCCGAAGCCTTCATCAGTCTCGCCGCTACCAATGCCACCGGTGACATAGTACTTCGTGTCGATCAGGTTATGCCAGATCGACTGCACGGCACTGAGATAATCGATATCGTGGGTTTCCATGGCAATACCCGCCATGGCCGCGTAGGAATACGCCGCTCTAACAGCATGCCCCACCGCTTCATACTGCTGGGTGACCGGCAGGTGCGCCTGATCGTAGGGGCCGCCGCCGCCACGGCAGTCGAGGAGAAACTTCGAGAGTTGAAGATACTTGTCGCCCGCGCCGGGGCCTTCCGTCTTGTCCACAAATTCGGCCAACCTCTGCAAGGCCAGTTCCATTTCCTGATGGCCATCGAACCAGCTCATCTTCGGGGCGGGGCCAATGTGCTCGCACCAGCAATCGGCCAGTTTGCGTGCGGCGCGAATCATGCGCTCGTCGGTCCGCTTGGTCGCCTCATAGTGGGCGATGGCCGACTCGATGAAATATCCGGCGACATAGCCCTCATGGTCGCCCCGATTGGTCCATGGTTTCAGGCCCTTGATGGTATAGAATGTTTGCAGGTAGCCGTTGGGTTCCTGGGCGGCGAGGATTTTGGGAATCCAGTCGGCCAGCTTCTCGCGGATCGCGGCTTGCGCAACGAGGATATCCTTGTCGCCCTGCGCATCGACCATCAGGGCCCAGCACATCGCCTCGACCGTGTTGTGGACGTAGGCGTTAGAAAAGAACCAACCGCTGTGATCCTTCGCCGGCTGACCGGCCAATTTTTTCGCCGCCTCGACAAAGTTCTGAATCCCACCCTCTGGCAGATTCGTATCGGACAACTTGTTGTAGCAATGCGGAATCCACTGCGTGATCAGCGCCTTGATGCGGCCATTCCAAAGCGGGCCGTCGACTTTGTAGGGCTGCATCGCAACCTGCTGCAAATGCGTCTTCGGCGGCATCGGCAGCACGTCAACATGCACCACGCCCGACCCCTCCAGCCCGCCGCTGCTTGCGGAAAGCTTCAACTCATAGGACCCCTCGGCCGACAGCACGGCAGTCGTCGAGAGGGCATGCGCGTCGGCAAATTGCGCCTCGCCCGGACCGGTCAGCTTGCTCCAAGTCACCACCGGAGAACCACTCTCGTCGTCGTCGCGGATGCTCCCTTTCAACAAGGTCTTGCCGCCCGTGATCACCGTCCGTTCTCCGCCCGCCGCGACCGTCGGCGGGAATGCAGGCGAGCCTCCGGCATCTGACACGCGCCAGACAAGGATGCCGGTCGAGTTGCTGTCAGAACCGAATTCGAGGCGGAGTCTGGTCGTTTGGACAGGCTCGAAGGTCGCCTCATTGATGAACACATGTTCCTCCATCTCGAGCCCGTTCGCGTGCTTGACGGGCAGGTAAGTGTTACCATCCCAATATTGCAGCCGGCACGCCTTGGGCAGCCGTATGCCGCGGTTGTCATCGTGCCAATAGACCTCGATGCTGTCCGTGTTGATCGGCCGACTCCATCTATACTCGACCCACTGCATGCCTTGCTGCGGAGAGTTGTTACAGGTGCCGTGGTCGGTGTCGTTGGAATGCGGCGGCGTGAAGCTGTTGTTAGGAGCCGTGAGGGTTTTATGCCCCGCCGCAGAGGTAAAGACCTGGGCGGCCTTGGCCAGGTTTCGCGGTGCCGCGTTCTTCCCAGCAGCCCCGCTCTCGACCACGCGAGCAACCTGCTCGATTTTCAACGCATAGGCATGGCGACAGGGCCGCTTGTCCTTGTCCTGGAGCGCCTTGGGGATCTGGATGGAGAGCACCTTCTCGCTGGCGTTCCACTTCCATGGCAGCGGTTCGGTGAATCCCAGCATGCGGATTTCGCTGCCATCGCGCGGCTGAACCGTCTTGATACGCAGGTTCTCGCCGGGCCATCTCAAACTGATGGCATAGACATACTTGTCGTCTTTGCTTTTCGTGAAGCGGAGGAAGTTGCCTTCCTTCCACAGATCACCCGCGCGTGCCTGGGTGGCATAGATTGCCTCGCCGTTGACCTTGAGCCAATCGCCGATGGCGTAAAGCAATTGCTTCTGATCGTCGGGGAAGGAGCCATCGGCCATCGGGCAGACGTTCAATAACAAAGTTTTATTTTTGCTGACTATGTCGATCAACTCGTGAATCAGTTCCACGACCGGCTTCATCTGAAAACCTTGCACATAACACCAGGTGCCGCCGGCAATCGAATCGTCCGTCTGCCAGATTTCCGGCGACGCCGCGTCTTTCCGGCGGCGTTCGAGGTCCAGCACCGGCAGCGGTCCGAATTCCCCCTTGTGCGTGAAGACGACTTCCTTGTTGCGCTCTGCGGCACGATTGAAATAGTGGGCCAGCGCCTCGCGTCGGTACACCTCGGGCAGCTTGTCAGACCACATTTCCATCCAAACGAGGTCGGGTTGATAGGAGTCAACCACTTCCATGATCTTGCGCAGCCAGACCTTGTGTTCCTGCTCAAAGGGACGCTTTTGATAGAGATCGGCATACTGGGGATCGGCAACGTCGGAGCCTGCCAGCACCTGATAGTAGCCGGTGGGGCCAAAATCGCTGGGCATGTAATAGTGATGGTGGAACGACACCATCGACTTCAGCCCCTGCTTGTGGATCGCCGCCAGCAGTTCGCCCACGACGTCGCGGTGCGGCCCCATATCCTTGGCGTTCCAACGGTTCACCTTGCTGGCCCACATCGAGAATCCGTCGTGATGCTCGGCCACCGGCCCGGCGAACTTGGCGCCGGCGCGGGCGTACAACTCAGCCCATGCATCGGCGTCGAATTTTTCCGCCTTGAACATGGGGATGAAGTCCTTGTAGCCGAACTTCGACGGATCACCATAGGTGCTCAGGTGGTGTTTATATTCCGCGGAGCCCTTGATATAGATGCCGCGGGGATACCATTCGTTGCCGAAGGCGGGCACGCAGTAGCCGCCCCAATGGGCATAGATGCCGAACTTGGCGTCTTCATACCACGCGGGTGTCTGGTGCTTTTGCAGCGAGTCCCACGTGGGCTGAAACGGTCCTTTGGCGATGGGAATGTCGGACTCCACCTGCTCGGCCGCCAGGACCAATCCGGTTGCCAGTGTCATTATCAGAACCACACCCGCTGCCGCTGTGCCATGTGTCAAGAACCGCATTGTATTATCTTTCTGCTATTTTCCTTCTTTCTCACTCTGTGGTGGACAAACCACGACGTTATTCCTGCGGGCCGAGGGTTGGATGTCCCAGGCTAGCAGTTTGCCGTCCTTGACGGTTCCGGTGAGGGTGGCTTTCCCCGATAGATGGAGCTTGAAATCCACATCCCAAGCGGCAGGCCAGGCCGGCAACAGGAAAATCTTGTCACCGGCTTCCTGCACGAGCATGCGTTGCAGTGCGGTGGTGCCGGAGCCGAAGTGGTCGAAGTCCGGGCAGGAATCCGGGGTTTCTCGGCCGTAGAGCGGGAAGCGGCACATATTGGATGCGATGCGGAACCGGTGCACCAGGCCGTCGCCGGCCGGTTTGGCCTTGCCGGCATAGGCCCAGTGGATTTGGTCCTGGGTCCAGCAACCGCCGTCGTAGGCGTCCTTGCACGAGCGATGTTGCATCGTCCAATCGACGATGTCCCCCGTGCCGAGTGCCACGCCGAAACAGCGGAACGGAAACACCGGATAGAGTTCGCCGTTTTCCGAGTTGTGCTGCGACTCCCATTTCTCGGCCGGCGCGATCGCCTTGCGTCCATCGATTTCGCGCAGCGCGACCTCCGGGATCTCGCCGCGGAATCGGCGCCAGTTCGCCTGGTCATCTGCGGTACCGGCCTTCATGGCGAGCAATTGATCGAGGGCGAAGCGCAGGCCGGAGACATCCGGCGCCGGGTTGACCGCGATCCAAAAGGTTTCTAGCACCTGTGCCGGGTCGAGGCGGATCTTGCCATCCGCGCCGCGCGGATAGTGCTGGTCGAAGAACACCAGGATTTCGCGCGCGAAGGGGACCATCACACGGTCGCGAAACGCGGCGTCGCCGGTGAAGTTGGCATAGTCGGTCATCATCACCAGGGTTTCGAGGCCGGCGGTGAAGTAGTAATCGTGAAACCAGCCCTCGTATTTTTCGCCGGGTTTGGTCTTGGGTGGGTGGGTGCCCCGATCACAATCCAACTCGCTGCCGGTGGGCGAGATGTTCTCGCGGAAATAGGCGCCATCGTGGCCGAACCAGGCCTTGTTGATGGCTTTGCGCATCGGCAGCAGGTCCGTGAAGAAAGCGAAAAAGGGTTGCATCAGGTCGAAGTCGCCGCTGGCTAACAACGGCCAGTAAAGCAGACGCTGGTTCTGATAGGTAAAGCGGCGGCCCCAATTGCGGTCGTCCTCGTTTGTGAGATAAGTGCCGTCCGCTTGTTTCTTCGCGCCGAGCCGGGGTGATCCGAGGCCCGGGTTTTCGGAAGGCACGCGTAACTGTTGGGTGAGAATCCCGCCGTTGAACTTCGTCTGCACCCGTCCGCGACTCTGGCAGGCCATCAGGAAACGGAAAACATTGTAGTTCTGGGCGACCACCGCCGCGCCGTCCTTTTCGTCGCGGGTGCCGGCGGGCGAGGGTTCGCCGTTGAAGCGCTCGCGCTCTGCCGTTGGCACCGTGTTGTCTGAGGTGACGATCCAACTGCGGTCCCAGAATGCCGTCCACCACGCGCAGTGATTTTTCCAATCCTGCTGTGCATCCACCGGCCGTGACGCCTGTTGCCCGATGGTCTCTATCCATTTCGACGCGTCGGGTGTCTGCATGGCGCACCCGTGGATGCGGATGTCAAAGGCGGTTCCTTTCCCCGCAAGTGTGCCGTTGGCGGGTTTCAACGCTGGGCATTCCAACAGATTGCCGAAGGTATTGAAGCGATAAGGATCGGGAAACTTCGCCACCATCTGGTCCACCGCATAAGGTTTCATCTCATCCGGATAGACGCTGCGGTCACCCACCGGGAAATACCACAACAGGTTGTTGCCGCGCTCCACACACACGTCTGCGGTCTTGTCCAGGCGCTCCCATGGGTCCGGCCGGGCCGTGACCGCAAGCTCGCGCGGCGAGTGGATCTCGATGTGATAGACCGGCCGGTTGGCATCCGCCCAGATGCGCAATGCCACGCCGTCGGCCTCGATTTGAATCGCGCCGGTGGGCAGGTCGAGGGTCTGCCGGAACGGCTTGCCCGCCTGGAACGGGTTGGGATCGAGCGAGACCCGCACCCTTCCGGTTTTGTAGATGTCGCCGTTGGAGTTGAACGCGTCGTTCTTGGCTAACAGCAGATACAAGTCGCCATCCACGATGGCATAGACGCCCGCGGCAAGGTCGCCATTGCCGATGGGCATCACGCCGGTGGCGTCTTTGGACGGGCTGGTCCAGACCACGTTGTACCGGGACATGCGTGCCGCGCCGTTGGAACCGGCCGCGGGGCCGGGTTGGTCCGCGGCTGTCGCGTTGGCGGTCACGAGGGTTGCGGCCAGAAGGCCGGTGAGGATCGGATGTTTTTTCATGTTCATGTTCACGTATCGATTCAGTTCATATTCCCGCTAGCCCCTGCTACTGTTTCCAGATGGACCGCAGTTGAGGTGCCTTGAGTACGACATCGGCGAGACCTTTCTTGCCGAACACCTTGATAGCGTATTGCGGGTTGTCCGGCGGGACGAAATGGACAGAACATGATGAGGGTTGCGGCCGCAACGAGCAGCGGAGCTTGGTGATGGGTGGGGTTCATGGTGCAATCTCCTCTACGTTTCTTGGTGATCATTTGGCAATGTCGATACGGAAGATCGTCAACGAACAGGGCTTGAGGCAGTACTGGAATTCCGGAGCCACCACCTCGCAAACCGATTCCACCGGGGCAACCTTGGCCGGTTCGTCCAGCGTGTTCTCGTCGGTCGCCTTGTCGCTGGCAAGGGTGATGACACGGGCTTTGGGGTTGAGTTTCGCGGCACTCTGGATGCGGATGGTGGTTTCTAACGGAGTGTCGCCCGTGTTGACCGCCTTGAGGACGATCTGGCCGGTCTTCTCGTCCTTGCCGCCCAGCACGTAAACGCCGGGCTTGTCCACGGCGCTTGCCAGCAACTGGTCGGGGCGATGGGCGGCGAACAGAGCTTGAACGTGATATGAGGGCGTGCCATAGACGCGCCTGGCATCGAAGACGATCGCATTCGGGTTCCATAAGTCCCAGCCCTTGCGGCAGAACAGCGGCGCATAGCATGCCATCACCACCGCGTCGGAATTGCGTTCCAGGCCGATCGCATACGCGGCCTCGGCCAGCGCCGCTTTCAGGTTTCCGAGCCCGCAGTTCTCAATCACGGCGTACTCGCCAACGTAGACTTTGGGGTCATTGCGACTATACCCGTCGTATTGGCCCACCCGCTGGAGCAGGAGATCCGGATTGTGAACGTAGCAGTGGTCGTCGACAATATCGACCGGTGAGACTTTCCGGTTGTTAGCGATGAGGGTGATGTCCGGATACCTGGCCTTGATGGCCGTGTGAAACGCGGCGTAGCGTTCCTGATATTGGGCGCTGGTTCCGCCGAAACCGCCTTCGCGATCCTCGCCATTTTCGTTGCCAAGCTCGATGGTTTTCAGATGAAACGGCGCCGGGTGCCCGGCTTGGGCGCGCAGCGCGCCCCACTTCGAGTCGGTCGGGCCGTTGGCGTATTCGATGGCATCCAGGGCATCCTGGACCCATTCCTGGATCTGCTCCATGGGCACCACCCCCCGATGCGCCAGTCCCACGTTGATCACAAACAGCGGCGCAGCTACCAGATCCTCGCATAACAACAGATACTCGTGGAAACCCAGGCCATCCGTGGACCGGTAGCCCCACCGGCACCAGTGCCCAGGTCTAACGGCCACATCGCCGATGGTGCGCTTCCAGCGGAATGCTTCCTCCAGGGAATCCCCCTCCACGAAACACCCGCCGGGAAACCGCAAGAACGACGGATGCATCGCCTGCAGCATCCGCACCAGATCCGGCCTGAACCCGTTGGCGCGGTCCTGATAGGTTTCCTTCGGAAAAAGTGAAACCATATCCAGCCAGATCGTGCCCGGCTGTCTGGTCGAGACCACCAAGCACGCGTTGAGGTCAGTGCCGCTGACGGCCAGCGTGGCTTCATGCTTCTGCCACTGGCCGCCGATGTCCGTGAACCCACAACTGGCCAGGACCGTGCCGTCCTGTTTCTCGATAGAGACGGTTAGAGGTCCTTTGAACCCCTCGCCGCACCGCGCGTAGAAGCTCACTTGGTAATCCTTGCCAGCCTCCACATAGAGCCCGGCGGTGGCTTTCTTCACCGCCTCGTAATAGGCGGCGAGCAAATTGGCGTAATCCAGCGGACGGCCCTTGAAGCCCTCGTTGCAGATGCCGGCGCGTCCGTTGTTAGGGTTCAAGACCTCCAGGCGCAGGCTGGTGGGGTTGTTCGGGTTGAGCGGTTGGGATTTGTCCAGGGCGATCCTGGCATCGGCGTTGCCTTCCTTGAGCAGCGTCCACCCGCGCGGGTCATCCGGGGCATCCTCGAACGAGCGGTTTTGGAGCAGTTCCGCATACAAGCCGCCGTCCCCGGCGCGGTTGATCTCCTCGAAGAAGATGCCGTAGAGCGTGGGGCTGACCATCACTCCGGGCTTGCCCGGATCCACGGTGATGCAGGCCTGCGGGGCTGGGGCGGGTTTGGCCTCTTGCGCCGGGCAGATGCCGCAGGGAATGAGTGCCGCAGTTGCGATGAGGAGCACTTTGTCGAGTGGGTGTTGCATCATTGGTTTCCGGTTCTGTTATTTATCAGGAGTCGCGGACCCGGCGGCGCGCAGCCATACCGCGTAGGAATACGCGGTGCTGTTGCGATCGGGCTTCTTGTCCGGATCCTTGTACCAGACACCGACGTTGGCGAAAGGAACCAGCAACGGTTCCACCAACGCACCGTCGCGGGTGGTTAGCTCGGCGCGATAGGCAGGTCCTAACAAACCGGCGGGAACAGGCGCGGGTTTGATGCGGCTGTGTTGTCCGGCGGCAAGTGTCAGTACCTCGGCAACCTTGGGCGGCGCGGTGCCGTCCTTCGGGTCCCACCACAGGCTGTCCACAGCATAGACCACCGGTCCGCGGGTGAGCGCCCAGCGTGCCTGTCCGGGTTCCAGATGATCGTGCTCCACCCACGCGACGTTCATGGGGAAACGAAGTTCCACCACGTCGTCAGATTTCCATTCGCGCGACAGGTCGAGGTAGGTCCCCGGGTTCACGTTGGAAACCGCGGCTCCGTTGATCGACACCGCCGGTTTTTCGCACCATGCCGGCATCCTCAGACGCAGGGTGAACTTGCCGGGGTTCTCCGGCGTGACGCGCACGTTGACTGTCTCTTCCTCGGGATAGCGGGTGTCCACTTTCAGGGTCACGCTGCGGTTGCCGCCGAGATCAATGGTGGCGGACGATGGCACATACTGATTGACGATGGCCGTGTCCTTGGCCTGCGCATAGAGGAAGCCCGGCAGTTTGGCTGTTAGGCGGGGACCGCTGGCGCTGCAGCAGTCGGGGCCATGAAAGAAATGGACCGGCTTCTCACCGTTAGGCGGAGTATGATAACGGTAGCAGTCGCCATCCACGGTCTGGGCGGCGAAGACATGGTTGATGAGCAGGCGTTCCATCACCTCGGCGTATTTCGGATCGCCGGTGATTTCCAGCAGGTACTGGTTCAGTTCCATCCACGACATGTTGGCGCAGGTTTCCACGACGTCGCCTTCCAGCAGCCGTTTGTAGCCCGCCTCGTAATGCTCACCCACACTCACGCCGCCGGTGATGTAGAGCTGGCGGAAGGTGATGTCCCGCCAGGCACCCTCGACCTTGCGCAGGTAGGAACGATCGCCGGTTATCTGATAGAGGCGCAGGAAACCGAGGAAATTCATGTGGAAGGTATGGGAATGCACATAGGGCTGGAGTTGATGGACGCCGATCTTGCCGTCGGCCACATCATCAAGACGCGAGAACGAGTCCCAGCCGCTCCAGGTGTCGATGCGCGAGACCACCCAGGTGGCCCAGTCGAGATAGCGTTGGTCGCCTGTGGCCTGATAGAGGCGGAGGATGGGGTCGATCGCCAGCGTGCCTTCCCAGCCATAGTGGGCGGTGTGGCCGGCGATCTCCGAGCGTTCGTACATTTGCGGGGTCTTGGGCGCTCCGCTCGGTGGCCAGATGTATTGGCCGCAGATGATGGTGTTGCGGTTTTCCGGCGGTCTAACAGGACTGGGCCAGAACTCCGCCTTGCCGGGTCCGATGTGGTTGACGTAGTAGTCACCCAGTTTCGCCGCCGCATCCAGTGCCGCCTTGTCGCCCAGGACCTCCCACGCGGTGAGCAGGCCGTGGAAGGTGAAATACTGCTCGTAGGGATCCATGCCGCGCAGCGGCTGCTTATCCGTGCGTACCGCCGGATCGGTGATGCCCAGGTAGCCGCCGGGTTCCTGGGCGGCGATGAGTCTAGCCAAAATCTTGCGCGTCTTGGCGGCGTACTCCGGGTCGCCGCTGATGGTGCTCGCGAGGATCGAGGATTCCAGCCATTTGCCCGGTTGTTCGCCGATATAGAACCAGTCGCGCATCTTCCGTTCCTCGACCATCCGCACATGGCCGTCGATATCAAAACCCTTCAGCGAACCGCTGATGTTGGCCCGCCAGCGGGTGCCGACGAACCCCCCGGGGGCACTGATCGCACTGGCCGGCAGCGGAGCCTGTACCAGCGGGATTTTGTTAGCATCATGATGGTTTCCGGCCGGTTCGGCGGCTTGCGCCGGACACAGGCTGAATGGCAACGCGGCGGCCGCGGCTGCTAACAATAATACATCGGGTAGTGTTCGTTGCATGGTTTCCAGTTGATTGCTTGTTTCAATATTTGTCGGTGTGAATCGACTTGAGCGGATAGACATCCACGCGGCTGAATTTCACGTCGCCGCCCTCGGCGCCGATCTCCATGGGGGAATTCGCGCCAAGTTTCCGATAGTCACGGGCCTTGATGATATAATCCCCGGTGCTGGTGACGACCTCTACCGACGGGATGTCCAGCAGAATGTGCACGGTGATGCGGCCGTCCTTCGGAACCAACCTGGCCACCTTGCCGTCGGGCGCATAGCCATAAGTTTCCCCCTCCGGCCTTCCCGCTTCCGTGACCTTGAGTTCCTGGCTTTTGGCGTTCCAATGGATGTTGAGTTCCGGTCCGGTGAAGGTGACCTGCGAGGCGCTGCCGGGGGCGAACTCGGCGATGATCTCGACCGGTTGCGAGACGTCGCCCACCTTGAGCGGGGTGCCGGCCTTGACCACGAGGTCTTTCTGCTGGCTGCCTGTCTGGCGCAGTTTCGCAAGTTCGGGAATGAAGTCCGCAAACAGGCGCATGCCCACGGGCGTCGTCCGCAGACTGAGGTCCAGGGGAAATGCCGCCATAAAGAGGAACTCCCCGTCCAAACCGCCGCAGTGGGCCCATTCAATCTGCACGATCCGCCCGCCTGGCGCGTTGGCAAATACCTGCGAGGCGCTGCACTGCCCGAAGTGCGCGCGCAGCCGGCGGTTGTCGTCAGGCATGAAAGTCTTGCCGTTGAACTTTCCTATCAGATATTCTGTTGGAGAGCCCCATGTCACCCAACGCATGTCGTCCTTGTTGTCGTCCACCGGGAGTTGGAACAGATTCGGGCATTCATACATGTCCTCAAGCACGCTCGTTTCCGTCCAATTCTTCAGGTCCCTGGACTCGAAGAAGTAGAAGCCGTTCCTGCCGCCCGGGGGCTGGTTGAATACCACCATCACCCACTTCTTCTCCGGGGCGTACCAAATGATCATTGGATCGCGCGTGCCGCCGCCACGGCGGGCATCTTCCTTGGGAAGCGGCTTGTACATCATTTCCGGATTCCACTGCGCGGTCATCCCGCCATCGGTGCTCACAAAGATGTTCTGGGTGAAAGCATTCGGCCCGTAGGTACCATTGTTGGCGGAATAAACGATCGCGGGTTTCCCCGGCTTGCCCAGGCCCGTGGTGTTTTCCACATCCACCGCCGCCCCGCCGGTCCAGAAGTCATATTTCCCCTCCACTGCCGGCAGGAAAATCGGTTGTTCCTCCCAGTGCAGCAGGTCGGTGCTGGTCGCGTGGCCCCAGGAACTGCTGGGGCCCCCGTTGTCGTTGTAAAAACGTTTGAGGGCAAAGTACAGATGCCATTTCCTCTCATAGTAGATCATGCCGGAGGGATCGTTCAACGCGCCGCGCAGAGAAGAAAAGTGGACCTGCGGCCGGCCCGGCTCCTGATAGAGCGGAACCTTGCCCGGGATGGTGTCGCTGGTCTTCACCAAATTGATCGCAGCCGCATCCGGGCCTTCGATCTTCACCGACAGTGTCTTGCCCTGCATCAGTTTCAGGTCAAGAAATCTCCAGTGGTCAGGGTTGGAGGCAGTGATCAGCGTGATGCTCACGGACATGTGAGGCTTGCCATCCACGTCGATGGACACCTTGCTCTGGCCGGTGCGTCCCCGCGCGCAAGGAAAGACCAGATAGCGCTTGTCCGCCGTGAACGTGCGCGTGCCGTCATCGGCGGCGCACGCCATATCGGATCCGGCAATGCAGATTCCCAAAGCAATGGCTGTTAGCAATGATTTCACGGCCTGCTTCTCCTCCTCTGGTGCAACTGTCGGTATTCACGCGCGCCGCCTACTTCTTCCAGATGGACTGCATCTGCCACGCTTTCAGTTCGACGTCGGCGAGGCCCTTTTTGCCGAACGCCTTGATAGAGTACAGCGGGTTGTCCGGCGGGACGAAGGTGCGGCTCATCTGCACCGCGCCGTCGTTGGCGAAGACTTCTATCGACATGCGGTCGACGATGACGCGCAATTTGACCTTGCCGTCCACGACGTTAAGCGGCGCCTCCGAATCGTTGACGGCCATCTTCCTGTTGGTGAGATCACAGGTGATTTTCTGGCCGTTGACCTCCAGGCCGAGCGTGTTCCCGCCTTCGGCTGTTAGGGCGTCTTTTTTGATAGAGAAGACCACCTCGATGTCCACCAGTTCGCCGATCGGTTGGTCTTCCTTGAGGAGCCGCTCCGTTCCGTCGAGGGGCGCGGTCATTTGCGCGGTGACGCTGGTGCGGAGGTTGGCGATTTCCTTGACCGGTTCGATGAACAGGCGCGGGCCGTCCGGCGTGGTTTTCAGGGTGAGAACGCGGGGGATGCTGAGCTGCCCCTTGAAGGGCATGCCGGGAAATTCGCCGCCGGCCAGCCACGCCACATTGATTTGCCGGCCGTCTTCGGCCGGGATGCCCACAAACGACTGGGAGGCATAATCCCTGCCGGGCTTTTCATGATAGCTGGTTTGGAAGGCTCCGCATTCCTTGGTGAAGGTCCTGCCATCGAAAGAGCCAACGGTGTAGTTGCCATTGCCGCACCAGAAGATCCATTTCAATTTGTTCTGGTCGCCGTCTAGCGGCATTTGGAACATGTCGGGACATTCAGTGCCGCCGGCACCGTGCAGTTCACTGGTCTTCTCCCAGTGAACCAGGTCTTTGGAAGTGTAGAACAGATAGTCTTCTCCTGCCAGATAGAGCACGAGCGCCCAATGGCTCTTCGCGGGATCGGCTTGGTCATCATACCAGAGAATGTGCGGATCGCGGTTGAACATCGAGTGGGCCGGAATCACCGGGTTGCCGGGGTAATTCGTCCAGGTGTAACCGGCATCCAACGAATAGGTAAATCCCACGACAAAATCCTCGAGCTTGGGCCCGCCATGATTGCCGAAGGCGACCACCGCCGGATTTTCGAGCCGTCCGTCCTTGTCCTTGACCGGATTCCTGACCAGGCCGGCTGTGTTGTACCAGTCAATCGCGCTGGACCCGGACCAGGTACAACCCTGGGGTGTGAAGAACCGCACCGGGCCGATTTCCTTCCAGTGAACCAGGTCCTTGCTGATGACATGGCCAAAGTACTTTTCGGAGACTTCCCCGCTGTCCGCCAAGCGCCAGGGGGCATGTTGGAAAGGAAGGTGATACATGCCGTTCAGATAGAACGGGCCGTTCACGTCGTTGAGATAGCCACGCCGGGCGGCGACGTGAAACTGCGGCCGGTATTTTTCCTGATAGACGCGGTCCTCGTCGGGAAACCGGTCGGACATCTTCAAGTTCTCGATCCAGCCCGACCCGGCCAGCGGCTCCTCCGGGAAAATGGTCAGTTTTTTACCCATCCATTGTTCCACCGAGATGTAACCATTCCAGTCCGGCTTGCCCTGGGCGAGCCGGAGGGTGATCAGGGCATTCTGTTGTTCGCCGTCGATCTTGATCCGCAGTTTGACCTCCGGCGCGTCGTTCTTGATGGGCAGATGGACGTAGGGCTTGTCGATCTTCCCGCATTCAAATCCTTGCGGCGCGGGTTTGGCATCCTGCGCCGGGCACGGGCCGAGGGGAGATGCCGCAAGCGTGGCTGCTAACAGTAATACTTTGGTTAGTGTTCGTAGCATGGTTTCCAGTTGATTGCGTGTTTCGTTAGTTGTCTGTGTGAATCGACTTGAGCGGATAGATTTCCAGGCGGCTGAATTTCACGTCGCCGCCCTCGGCGCGGATCTCCATGGGGGATTTCTCGCCGAGTCTCCGATGGTCGCGGCCCTTGATGAGATAAGCCTCCCCGCCGTTGGTGACGGTCTCGACCGACGGGATGTCCAGCAGGATGTGCAATTCCACACGGTCGTTCTTCGGTGTCAGCCTGGCCTTCTCGCCATTGACTTCGATTTCCCGGCTGCCGGCGTTCCAGGTGATGTTGAGTTCCGCGCCCGAGAAACTCACCTTGGTTGCGCTGCCGGGCTCGAACGCGGCCACAATCTCCGCCGGTTGCGAAACGTCGCCCACCTGCAGCGGGGCACCGGCCTTGAGCGTGACATCTTTCTGCCGGCTGCCCGGATTGCGCAGATGGGCGAGTTCGGAAACAAAGTCCGCATACAATCTAACACCATCCGGCGTGGTGTGCAGGCTGAGTTCCAGCGGGAAAGTGGCCATCTGGCTGAACTCGGTGTCGTAATCGCAGACGTGGGCCCAGCCGACCTGCACGATCCGTCCGCCCGGCGCGTTGGCAAACACCTGCGAAGCACTCTGCGCCCCATAGTGCGCGCGCAACTTGCCGCCTTCAGGCACGAAAACCTTGCCGTCGAACTTTCCTATCAGATACTCGGTGCTCGACCCCCACGTCACCCAGCGCATGTCGTCCTTCTTGCCGTCCACCGGGAGTTGGAACAGGTTCGGGCACTCAAACATGTCATCGAGCACGCCGGTCTCCGTCCAATTCCTGAGATCCCTGGACTCGAAGAAGTAGAAACCGGGTTTGCCACCCGCGGGTTGGTTGAACACCACCATCACCCATTTCTTTTCCGGTGCGTACCAAAGGATCATCGGATCGCGCGTGCCGCCGCCGCGCCGCGCGTCCTCCTTGGGCAGCGGCTTGTACATCATCTCCGGATTGCGCAGCGCGGACATGCCGCCGTCCGTGCTCACAAACGTGCACTGGGTGAAGGCATTGGGCGCGTCGCTGCCGTTGTTGGCGGAAAAGACCAGCGCCGGTTTGCCCGGCTTTCCGAGCCCGCTGGTGTTGGGCTCGTCCACCGCGGCCCCGCCCGTCCAGAACGAACATTCGCCGCGCACGGGCGTCAGAAACAGCGGCTGTTCCTCCCAGTGCAACAGGTCCTTGCTGGTGGCATGACCCCATGCGTTGTTAGGGCCCGCCATCACGTTGTTGAAGCGGGTGTTGGCGTAGCCGAGGTGCCACGTGCCTTCAAACCAAATCATGCCCGACGGGTCGTTGAGCCACCCGCGGATCGGCGAGAAGTGGACCTTGGGGCGCCCGGGTTCCTGATAGACCGGCACCTTGCCCGGGAGGGTGTCGCTCATCTTCACCAGTTCGATGCCCGCCGCATTGGGGCCCTCGATCTTCACCGTCAGCGTGCTGCCCTGCATCAGTTTCAGGTCCAGCCAGCGCCAGTGGTCCGGATTGGCGGCGGCAATCAGCGCGTCAAACGCCGACATGAAGGGTTTGCCGTCCACGTTGATGAACACCTGGTTCTGACCGACTCTGCCGTTGGTGCACGGAAACAAAAGGTAGCGCTTGTCCGCCTTGAACGTGCGCGTGTTGTCATCGGCAGCCTTCACGCCCGATGCCAGCATGAACGCGATGCCCGCGGCAATCATGACCGCCCCACCTGGCACAAACGAGAGGCGACACTCATGACGCCGTTGCATTGGCGTCACGATAATGTCGTGGCTCCCTATCATTGCGCCATTCATGCCTGTCATTGCGTTGTTTGATTTCATGACCCTGATTATTGAAGCGATTGGAATGAAGAGAGCGACCCGGAACCCAGCCCACGTTCCCTCTGGGGCCTCCTGTTCAAGAAAATTCTGTGGTACCCGAGTCATGATGCAAGCGGCGAATCCTCATGCCGGAAAAAACCTGTCATGACAGCATGGCACCTGTCACTGACCGCAATTCCGCCGGTAGGGCGGACCGGCTCGGTCCGCCGACGGATCCGCCCGTCCGGGCGGTGATGAAGCGCGGTGCATGGACCAGACATGAGATTGCGGTCACGGCACGGCGGGCCGCCGCGCCCTGCCGGGTGAAATGGGGGCTGCCTTTCTTCGCTGAAGCGACGAAGGGCGGCCCCGCTTTCATCCGGAGGAAAACCATTAACTCCGGAAACCTTTCGTGGATCGTGGATCGTGGATTGCGGAGGATCTTCTTCTATCTACTATCTTCTATCCACTATCTTCTATCCACTATCTTCTATCCACGATCCTCTATCTCTTCACTCCGCTTTGACGCGCACGAAGAGTGTGCCGCCGGATGGTGGCGTGTAACCAGTGAGCTGGACGTCCACCGTCTCAACACCGTTGCCATCCGGAGTGCCGGGGGGCTGGGTCGCGGCGACCGGGCCATCCCAAGTCTGCAGGTCCGTCGAAGTCCACACCGTGTAGGCGAGAGCGGTGCCGGCAGTCCGCGTGTAGCTGAACGTGCCTGCGGCCTTGTCGAGCAGCACTTTGATCGGACTGACCGACGAGCCCTTGGTGGGATCGAGACCGAAGGCGTATTCCTGGAAGTTGGTCATGCCGTCGCCATCGGAGTCACCGCCGGCGGGTTCGCCGGGAATGCCGTGGGTGGACGCCCAGGCCTCGTAGGTCGTCGACGGGACCGTGCTGTAGGTCACGATCACGATGCCGGAGCCGCCGTGGCCGCCTGAGCCGTCACCGCCCCTCCCGCCGCCGCCGCCGCCGCCGCTGCCCGTGCCGTCCACACCATTGTGCCCGGTCTTGTCACCACCGTTATTATGTCCGCCGTCGCCACCGACACCCGAGCCTCCCGCTCCCCAATTAGCGCCGCCGCTGCCTTGTTGTCCGCCCCCGCCGCCACCGGCGTACCAGGCGGCAGTGCCGGAAATCGAGTATTGCAGACCCACTCCTCCGTTACGACCGGAAGGGTTACCCGGTCCGCCGGCGCCGCCGCCGCCGCCGCTGTTATTCCCACCGACAAAGCCTTGACCCGATACCGCGGTCCCGGCGGGTGGATCCGCACGATCACCGCCACCCGAGCCACCCGAGGCCGTAGCCGGGTTGACGCGGTCGTCGCGTCTGCCGGCACCGCCACCAGTAGCCGTCAGTGAGCCAAATTGTGAATCGGCACCCTGCAACTCCGCCTGGGCAGGATTCGAGTCATTACTCCAAGCAAAGTAGTCGGCCAAGGTCAAACCCCGGCCGCCACCACCGACTTGCACCGTAAGCACTTGTCCCGGCGTCACGGCATGACTTGTTCCAGCGGCCGGAGTCTCATCACCGTAGTAGATCAATCCGCCGGCGCCGCCACCAGGATCGCCGTCCATGGAGCCCCCGCCGCCGCCACCCACCACCAGCACTTTCACCGAGGTGACTCCGGCCGGCACGGTCCAAGTGTCGCTCACGGTCTTCTGGTTGCCGGAGGTCCACGTGATGATGGGATTTTCCGCAGTGCCGGTTACGCTCTTCATGATCGCGGACGAGAACACGATGGGATCGCTCGTGACGGGCGTCAAACCCGTCATCCCGGTGGTCGCGGTGGCCGTCAAGGTCATCGTGTCCGCCTTGTCATAAACCACGTTTGCCATCGTGACACCGTTAGAGCCTTTTGGAATGGTGCCCGCAGTCGTGCCACCGGTCAGCGATCCGGCGCCCGACCCTACACTCAAGGTGACCTCCGTGTCGCTCGTCACGGGTGCGGGCATGCCGAGGGCATCCTGTGCCTCCACCGTCACGCTGAAGGGCACTCCCGCCATTCCGCTGGTCGGCACGCTCGAATACACTAGTTTGGTCGGCGTTGTGAACACGAGGGGGTCACTCGTGACAGGCGCCAAGGTCGTTGTCCCGCCGCTCGCGGTGGCGGTCAGGGTCATCGTGTCCGCGGTATCGTAAATCACGCCCGGGATGGTGATGCTGTTCGTGTTGTTGAGAATGGTGCCTATGGTCGTTCCCCCGCCCAGAGATCCGGCACCCGACCCTACGCTCAGGGTGATCGTGGTGTTGCCAATCACCGGTTGCGGATTACCGAGGGCATCCTGTGCCTGCACGGTCACGCTGAAAGGTGTTCCCACGAACCCGGTGGTCGCCGGCACGCTTGTATACACCAGCTTGGTCGGCTGCAACGCGAACACGATGTCGCCGCTCGTGACCGGCGTCAACCCCGTCATCCCGCTGGTCGGAGTGGCCGTCAAGGTCATCGTGTCCGCCGCACTGTATGTCACGCCCGAGATGGTGACGCTGGAGGTGCCATTGGCAATAATGTCCGAAGTCGCCCCCCCCAGCGATCCGGTGCCCGACGCGACGCCCAAGCTGACCGTGGTGTCGCTCGTCACGAGTGCCGCAGCCCCTCCGGCATCCCGCGCCTCCACAGTCACACTGAAGGGAATTCCCGCCACGCCGGTGCCCGGCACGAACGTATAGACCAAGTGTGTGGGAGGGGTCGCGCTCGCTACGGTGTAGCTTATAATCACGACGCCGGAGCCGCCGCGGCCGCCGGAGCCGTCACCGCCTCGGCCGCCGCCGCCGCCGCCACCGCTGCCGGTGCCGTCCACACCATGGCCACCGGTCGCGCCACCGCCGTTTCCGCCGTTGCCACCGACACCCGAGCCTCCCGCTCCCCAATTACCCATGCCGCCCCAGGATCCGCCGCCGCCGCCACCGGCGTACCATGAGGCAGTGCCGGAAATGGAGTATTGCAGACCCACTCCCCCGTTACGACCGGAAGGGTTACCCGCTCCGCCGGCGCCGCCGCCGCCGCCGCTGTTATTCCCACCGACAAAGCCTTGATCCGATACCGCGGTCCCGGCGGGTGGATCCGCACGATCACCGCCACCCGAGCCACCCGAGGCCGTAGCCGGGGTGACCGAGTCGCCGCGTCGGCCGGCACCACCACCGGTAGCCGTCAGTGAGCCGAATATAGAATCGACGCCATGCAATTCGGGGTGATCCACGAGGGAATGCCCGGTCTCTGTGCTCCAAGCAAAGTAGTCGGCGAGAGTCAAACCCCGACCGCCGCCACCGACCTGCACCGTAAGCACTTGTCCCGGGGTCACCGCAAAACCGGTTCCTTCCCGGTGTCCATTGGCTGGAGTCTCAGGCCCGTAGTAGAGCAATCCGCCGGCACCGCCACCAGGATCGCCGTCCATGGAGCCACCGCCGCCGCCGCCCACCACCACCACCTGCACGGAAGTGACTCCCGCCGGCACGGTCCAGGTGTCGGTCCCGGTCTCGTTGTTGTCCACCGTCCACGTGTAAATGGGATGGCTCGGGTCGGTGAGGTTTTCGGTCTTGACGATCCCCGCCCACGCGGACGGAGCGAATGCCAGCACGGCGGATAACAAGATCGCCGCGCGAGCGGATGAAGGAACCCAGGGTCTCCCGGGTGCCGGAGCTGTGTGCAGGTTTGTTTTCATTTGTTAGTTGTGTTTGATTGTTGTGTGTGTTTGTTTCTATCAGATCATGACCCGGGACGGATCAACGAAAGCGGGATTGCAGAGGCGGTTTTTTCATGTTAGAGGTTGGTTGGAACGCGACCGGAGGTAACGCCAGGGAATTGCGATCGATCGAAATTCCCCGACCACGCCCGGATCGCAAGGGGAAAAATCCGTTTCCCCAAAATACCTGTCATGACAGGCTTGCACATGTCAGTGACCGCATTTGCGCCGGGCGGCGGAGGTGGGATGTTGAATGATCCATTGGAACGGAAACCACAATCTAACAATGCGTGACCGCGAAATAGCACAAATTGCATTCTGCTGCGATCCCGCGCGATCCACGCACCGGGCAACCAGCGACGGTCACAGACCGCCGCTACAATGCATTCCCAACCCCACTGCCGAGTTGGCCCAGGCCGTGTTGTCCCAGCCGCGATTGGCGACGCTGACCACTGCCTGGTTGGCCTGGGTGTCGTATTGGTGGGTCCACAGGTCGGGGGTCATTTCGCCCGGCCAGGTGTTGAATGCCTGCGACTCCAAGCGGTCCATGCACGACGGTTCGCCAAACCATTCAAACAGGCGGCCCATGTTATAGCCGCACTCGACGGTTTGGCACAGTTCGCTGCCGTGTCTGGGGTCGCGCCCGGTGTTGATGTCCGGAGGCAAAGCCTCGTGGGCCGCATAACGTCCGCCGATCTGGCCATAGTATTGATCCAATCGCCGCAGCCCCTCGAAGACGGCACGGCGATAATATTCCATCATGAAACGCATGATCGAGGCGCTGGGGAATCCACCACCTCGGAGGACTGTCCTGTTAGACGCCGCTCCACATAACCGCGCGCGAGTTTCATCAAGCGCTCATCGCTAAGCATGAGGGCCAGCACGATCACGCCCTCCTGGTGATAGGGCGGATTGGCCTCTACCGACGCGCATTCAAAGGCACTCCATGGCCAACTGGTCAAGCCATCAGCTTGAAGCCGCAGTTGACGGCGCAGCCATCCCTGTGGCCTGACAACCCCGGTGGGCAGGCGCAGGTACTTGTTAGGCAGGACGGCAAACGGCTGCCCGTAAAATACGCGGCGTTCACCTCGTGGTCCGATGCCGCGGCAGGCGTCGCCGCAACCGTAGGGCCGTTGTCCGCCGACGCTGCGGAAACACCCAACCCACCCAGCAACAATCGTGCTAGGGTTCTCATGGTGGATGTGTTCATTTGTTAGCTTGTGGTTCGCTCAGCGGAACCCTGGCGGTTTCTCGGCCTGGTAGCCGATGCCTTGAATGGGGCCGCCGTTGTCATCGACGATGCGTGCCATGACGGACCAGTTGCCAGCGAACTGGCTGACCTCGAAGAGCACCGAGTTCCAGCCCTTGCGCAGTTTCACCTCCTTCACCTTCACCATGTCCGGAATGCAGGGCCGCACGCCTTCGCTCGTGCTGATCGGTTCCCGGTTCACATAGACCCGCGCCCCATCGTCACTGCCGTACCACAAGTTGACCGTCTTCTCGGCGCTGGAGTAAACATACACATGGGCGCAAGCCAGCGCGTTGAGCGGCGGATTCGGGACTTCGGACAAATTGATGATGGCCTCGGCTGCGACCAGTCTCCAGGTTTTGGAACTGGGGTAATCGAGTTTGCTCCCGTCCACCAGGTTGTCTTTGAAAACCAGGTCCGGTTTGACGTCCATGTGGATCTCGCCCACAAGCATCTCCTGGAAATAGCCGCCTGCGGCGACGTGGCCGGGGGTGGCGACGAAGCTGAGGGGTGGGAAGCCTGTTTTGCCATCCCATTGCCTGAAGCCGGGCATTTCGAGCGTGATCGTGTCGCCGGTCTTCCACGGCTGGTCTCCTGTTAGACGGACCCGGGAACTGCCGCCGACATGCTCCACTTGCTTGATCACATAGCCGGCGATGCGGTAGGACTCGGGCTTGAGCGCATTGGCGCCGAAGGGCACGTCCTGACTGAGTGTGATCGTGTTGCCGATGCAATCGTCCACCACGACTTTCGGCCGGGCCAACCGGAACGGCGAAACCGGCAACCCCGCGGTGTTATATAAATTGCCCAGCGGGTAATTGCTGAAGCTATAGTAAACATCGGGAAGTCCCTTTTCATCGCTCAGGTCCACGTGGATCCTGTCGCCGTCGATGCGGGCCTTCGCGGGCTTTTGCGTGCCGTCCTCGGACACCACGATGAACTGCTTGATCGAGCCGTCCGCCGCCGGATCCTTGATCTGGAGGCCTTGCGCCGCGTGGTCGAAGGAAAGGGTGAGCTTGCGATCCAGAAGCACCGCTTGCTTGAGCACCGGGCTCAGGTAGTCCTCGGCGGGTTTGCGCCCATAGACTTTCGCCAGCGCCGCCAGCGCCAGCCGTTTGCCGGCGGCGGGTTTGTTCCTCGGATGGAGGTCGCCATCGCTGCAATCGGAGTAGATCGCCATCGCAGTGTTAGGGATGGCGAGGTTGAACTGTTGCGCCTCGCGGGTCAGCGCCCAGCCGTCGCCCGGATTGAGTTTGGAATCAGGCGCGGGCTCGCCACCGATGCGCGGGAGTTGCATATAGACGAATGGCAGCGCCGGGTTGTCGAAACCCTTGCGCCAAGCGGCGATCAAGACCTCCATCGCCTGCGAATATAGATATGGCCGATCAGTGTTCGCCTCACCCTGATACCAAACGACTCCCTTGAGGGCATACGGCATCAGCGGTGTCAGACGCATCTTGTAAAGTTCTCCGCCGGGGCTCCACAATTCGGCGGTGGAGCCGCCCACGGCGCACTTGATCAAGCCGAGGTGCATGTCGGGCATTGCCTCGGCGAGATGGCGTCCGAACCAATAACCGGTGCCGCTGAAGCCGCCGTTGTTGCCCTTGTCCGCGAGGCCCCAGCCGCCGCCATGACTGAGGTGCAGGTTCGGCGTGGTCGAGGAGTTGGCATCGTCGGCGCGGTCGCAGGCGCCGACGATCATGTCCATGTTCGACTGGCTGCCGCACAACCAGACATCGCCGACAAACACCTGCTTGTAGTTGATGGTGTTGTTGCCGCCGAGGGTCATTGGAAACGGCCCGCCCGGCTTGAGGCTGGCCAGCTTGAGGCACCATTTGCCCTGCTCATCCGCAACGGCGGAAACCGTTTGCCCGCAGAATGTGACGGTGACCTTTTCACCCTTGTCGGCCGTGCCCCAGACGGGCACCGGCAGTTCGCGTTGCAAGACCATGCCGTCGCCAAACAGCGGGGCCGGTTTCACTTCCGCCCGTGCCAGGGCAACCATGGCGCAGCCGGCGCCGAATCGAATCAGAGTTGAGTGATGCATATCTCGTTTGTGATGTTAGGTTGCGGTCTTTCACTTTTTCGTTAGAGTGATCGCAACGGGTGAGGTCGCCTCATGCTTGAGCCAAAGCACCAGATCGGTGCCTTCGAGTTCGTGGTTGAAGCCCACGCGACAGTTGCTCCCGCGCGGCACGGGTTTGCCGTTCACGGTCACCACGGGCAGGCTGTCGCCCCAACCGCGGACGACGATGGCCGGATTCAGGACCGGCGAGTTGGCGCTGCCGGCGAGGGTCAACTCGAGTTTCCCGGGTTTGCCGGGGGAGCTTGCCGCCAGCAGATAGGCCCGCTGGCACAGATCATACCCGCTGCTTGCAAAGCCCTCGCCTGTTAGGGTCAGTTCCGCCGGAGAGTTCCATGACTTCGAGAGCGGCACGAGGTCGGTTGCCTGGCCTGCCGTGAGGCCATACATGTAGATCCAGGTGAACAGGATGCCATCCGTCCGCACCGGCGGTTCGCAAAACCATGCCAGCGAGGTGTGTGCGGGGCGATCGGTGCGGGTGCCTTTGCGCCCGTCGTTGGGCAGTTGGCTTACCGGCCAGTGGTTCCAATACGGGAAGTTGCGGTCGATGTAACCTGAGGGCGGGAAGGCGGTGATGGTCGCGCCGGGCCGCCGCAACATGTAGGGACGGAATGTTGCCTTGAAGTTCACCATTTGGATCGTCGGTTTGGCCGGCTCACGGCCGATACCCCACGGAAATTCCGGCTGCCAGGCGAAGGTGCGGCTCTCGCCGGCGTCGTTGGCAACGGTTAGGGCTGCGATGTCAACGGTATCCAATGGTCCTTTCCCGGGTTGGTTGAAGAAGATCGTCTCCTGATTGGATGGCCAACCACCGAAACCTCCAACGGATTTGCGTTCCACCTCTCCCGTGGTCCAGAATTTCTGCTCGCGCAACATCACGCCATCCGGATAGATATGGAAATACTCGTCCACCCAGTCCCCCCAGCCGGTCTTGGGGTCCACGTTGGTTTCCTGGTAGAAAATGTCGCATGGATTGTATCGCCAATGGAGCACAACCCGTGCGTCGTTGTTCTCGACGATGGAAATGTGGCAGTAGCGGTTCTGCTTGTCGGACATGTGTTCGGTGCAGCCGTTCTCGTTGGCACGCTCGACGCTTTGGTCGGCCATCAGCAAGCCGTTCTCGGAGACCATGCACTGCCCGTAGCTCCAGCCGTGCCAGAACACATAGTTGAACGGAAATTCATCGAACTTGACCACCACGTCGCCCGGGCCGCGCATGCGGTAGTTGCCGTCCCATGATTCGCCGTACTTCAGGTCCTCCATGCTCGCCCCGAATTCGCCCTTGCCGAGCGGGCCGGTCGGCATCAGTTCATCGTCCAGCGGCTTGGCGACGGGCGGGCGGACGGACTTGAAAGCCCGTTGCACCTCTTCCGGGGTGAGCGCCGTGTCGTGGATGCCAACCTCGTCCAACAGACCGCTCAGCAGCATCGGGGAGCCCATCATGCTCGGCCCGCGTTCTGTTAGAACGGGGGCGAGTTGTTCGTGGCTGCCGCCGATCAGCAAGCTGGTGGCGGTGGGTTCCTTGACCGGACCGGTGGCGGCCTTGGAGCCGACCATTTCGCCATTGAGATACAAGGCGATTCCGGTGGCGGGGTCATAGGTGCCCACCACCTGGTTCCAAACATGCAGGGGCAGCATCTTGTCGGGAATCAGTGGGCGGGCCCACACGGTTAGTGTCACTTCATCGAGCGCACCGAGATTGCCGATGCGCACGCAGCCGTCGGTGCCGTTCAGCTCGAGCGCGGTGCCCAGTTTGCCCGCCACCAAGGCACCGCCTTGGATCTCGCCATCATGGGCACCGGCGGTGTCTTTGGCCACTGCTCCGGCTGGCTCGTCGAATTTCCACCAGGCCAGCGGGCCGGTCGGGCCCGCGCCGGCAGCAACTTGCGCCAAGTCGGTTTCATTCAGCGCCCTGCCATAGATCCTGAAATCATCGAGGCAGCCGTCGAAGTTGCGGCCGCCGCCGTTCCAGCCCCCGATCTGACCTGCCTTGAGCGCCAGCTTCACCGGTTGGCGCAGCACCTGTGCGCCCCCCAACTTGCCGTTCACATAGAGCCGGGCGAATTTCCCCGCGTTGCTGAGCACGATGGCCACATGGCACCATTCGCCACTTGGCAGGCGTTGTTCCGATTCGATGTCGCCGAGGCCGTTGAAGGAAACCTGCACGCGGCGGTCGCTGCGCACCATCGCGTGGAGTGCGCCCGCCTCCCATCCGTCGGTGTGAAAAATCGAGTTATAGTCTTTCGCCGAGTTGAGGCATTCTATCCATTTGTCGCCGGCGGCCACGCTCATGCCCAATGCGCCCTGATAGTCCAAGCCGAAGAAGAAGCCGGCCTGCTTGCCTTCCTGCCGGTCCACGATGCCGGTCCAATTCCATGGATATTCCTGGAGCGCGACCCAGGCTTCGATCGAGAACGCGCCACTGAGGCGCGGCGCTTTGTCGGCGGCCCGCTCGACCCGGTTGGCGAAGCCATCGAGTTTGAGGCATTGCCCGCGCACACCCTGCGCATGGTATCGTGCGGGCCCGTGCAACGTATCCGGCGCTTTACTAACAGAATCGGTGGAGCGGCCGCCCGGCTCCGGTTCGAAATGCCAAACCGCCACCGGTGCCGCGCCGGAGTTGGCAGCACAAATGACCGTCAACAAGGCGGCCACCAGGGTCGTCGGGAGCGTATTCATGTTATTTGTTTTCATGGGGGGCGGGTTGCAGTTCGATGGTCGCGGGTGTTGTGGTGTCAACGCGGGTCCAAACGATCAGGTCCGCCGCAGTGGCGGCTTTGCGGAAACCGTAACGGAAATCAGATCCGCGCGGCACGGGTTTGCCGTTGATGCTGAGGCGGACGGCGGATTTGCCCCAGCCGGTGATCACAAAGGCAGGATTGACGACCGGGGAGGACGCGGTGCCGGCAAGGGTCAGCTTCACAGGTACCGGTGTGCCCGGCCGCTTGATATGGAGACGATAGGCCTTTTCATCCGGTTGATAGCCCGCACTGGTGCAACCGTCACCCGCGATTTGCAGGGGCGGGGGCGCGAGCCAGGACAGCGCGACCTGCTTGATACCGGCTTCCTTGCCGGTTCCCACACCTATCAGCATGCGCCATGTTTTGCTAGAGAGATCCTCCGCGGACGGCTGCCACCGCAATGCACCGATGAACTGGTGCCCCGCGGGCTCGGCGGTACCGCGTGCCGGCCAAGCACCCCATGCCGCAGGCAAGTCCGCGTGATCCGCGGGCGCCTCCACGGCGTGGAAAAACGTGCCTCCCGTGATAGGGATGGTTTGCAATTGGCCGCCGGTCAGCGCATGGCTTGCGGGGGCCAAACCAAGCGCCTGCGCTGGCTCACCGGGCTGGCGGATCAGGATGCTTTGTTGCACCCAACAAGGCGGGGTCCACTCGGAGCTGTGCAAGGTCACGCTGCGCACACCGGTCGCATCCGGATAGATGGTATAGAACTCATCGACCCAGTCGTTCCAACGCGTCACCGGATCGGCATGGATCAACTCGCCTTTGTCATCGACAGGCGCATACCGCCAACGCATCACCGCCCTGGCGTCATTGCTCTCGATGACACTGGCAAAAGCGAACCGGCACAAGCGATCCTGATGGGGTCCGGCACCAGGCCGCAGCACCGCACCGTCGCTATACCAAACGCCATCCTCGTTCACCCAGCATGGCACATAGTTGGCACCGTGCCAGAACACCAAGCGTGCCGCCGTGTGGTCGAAGCGCACCACCACATCGGACCTCGAACCGATGCGCCAGGGCGCGTCCCACTCCGGGGTAAACTTGAGCTTGGTGAAGTAGGCGCCGAAGCGGCCGGGGCCTGCGGGGCCGGATGGCAAACGAGTCGGCGTCGCGTCAAGGATGTTGGCGCAACCAAGCCAGATTGCGAGCACCGACCATGCGGCGACGGGAAGGGCAATTGTTTTCATGGATTTGTTTTTGGGAAGAGGGCTCCCGGGAAAGCCAGTGTGCTGTCTCGCTGTTCTCATGTTCATTCGCACGTTTATAGATTGTCGTCAGGGTCCTCGTTCGATTCCGGATTTTCCTGCGGCGGCCGCCCGCCACTATGCGTTAACTCTCCATTCGAATACGCCGCCGGGGATAGGTTCCCGCACATGCCGCTGGCATCCAATTCCATCTGCCGTCTCAGCCAGCCCTGCGGCGTGATCGCGCCGATGGGCAGCTTGATGAATGGCGATGGTTGGGGCGGCGGCCGGATTCCCGGATAGAACGGATGCTGTTGGGACGCGTCCGGGCTTCCAACCGCATCCGCCGGGGGCTCCGCAGCCAGGCCCCCGGTCGCCCAATCAAGCAAGCCACAGACCGCCAGTGCCCGTGCGCATGTCTTCTTCATGTTGTCATGAGTTAACATCATCATTTGATCTCATTGAGAGCCTCAACCGTTGAAATAGGGACCCTGAATGCCGTTCCATGGCGCACCCAGGTGGGCGCGATGAATTGATCATTCATGCGGGTCATGGGATTGAAATCCTTCGTGGTGATAGAGTAGATGCGCTGATTCATGCGTTCCCAGCGCCCCGCATCCCAGGTCTTGGGGAACACCTTTGCATCGTCGATGGTGGTTGCCCAGAAAATGACATATTCCTTGGTCTGGCCGTCGTAGAAGATCTCCGGTGCCCAACAATTGCGCACTTTCGGATTGCGCGGAGCCGGCTGGGAAAGCTCCTTCGGCCAGCGCTCCCCAGCGCACTCCTCGTCGCCCGGCCCGCGATAATCCGCCCAGATATAGAGGAAGCGCGCCGGTGTCCAGTCTATCAGGTTGCTGGAATGGGAAATTCCGATGGTGTCGTTCCACCAGCCGGTGGTCCAGACCAGATGGTATTTGCCATCGCCGCCGCGGCAGATGGACGGGTCACGCATCAGCCCTTCGGTTTGCTGGAAGATGCTGGCATAGTTCTTGACGGTCCGCCACGTCTTGCCATCGAGACTGGTGAGAAGATGGAGGCCATCTTCGCCGTCGCCGGTGAACGAGGAATAGACATATCCATCCTGTGTTGCCGGCGGTGGGGTGGCGGGCGCATCAGCGGCACAGGCGGCGCGGGGACACCATGTCCCCAGCACTGCTAACAATATATACACGGCTTTGCTTTTGGTCATCATATGTACTCCTTGGTTGTTACTGAAATCCTGCCGGCTTATTGGTTCACAGGCGGTTGTTTGCTCATGGCTTCATCCGCCCCGGGACGGAAATCGACATTGGTGAAGACCGCCTTGCCTTGGGCCGACAGCGCGAATCCGCCCGGCTTGTCGGCCTGGATCTTCGCCTGCATCATATAGGCGCCAAAACCCTCAGGCAGTTCCTTGGCTAACGAGTGTCGTGCCGGTTGGTCCGCAGCCGCCAGCTCGACCTGCTGGAGGGTGACGGGCTTTGCGACAAAGATCATGTCACACCCGGCCCAGTATTTCGGCACGAGTCCCTGGTCCGTCCGGGGCACGAGCTTGACCGGCCAGGACAGTTTGTTCCCCTCCTGGCCGTAACAGTTAGGGTCTTTGAGAACGAGCATGTCGCGGCAGTCCACCATGTCGCGCGCATGATGCGGGAACGGCGCGACCTTCTCGTGCCAGTTGTAATACTTGCCCGGCGTCGGCTCGATCAGCGGGTTGCCTGCGGAATACTTCTCGAAATGGATGCCGTCCTTGGAAGTGGCTAGATTCATCGACTGCCGCCAATTCGGTTTGCCGGTGCGGTCGCTGCCGTCCGCATTGCCACCGTCATTGGCACAGTAGAAATTGTAGCTCACTCCTTCATGTTCCACTACCGAGCCACACAATCCCAACCCAATGATGGTTGGCAATGGTTTCATGGTGTTTTTCATTTCAACATCACCGTTGCCAATCCGGCCTACCATTCATCCGTGCGGAACGGCGCTGCGGGCAGGCCCTCGTTGTTATACAAATTGCAACCCTCGGGGTTCATGGAATATGCATAGCGCACCGCCACCGGCTTGGGAACCTGCGGACTGGAAACCACCACAAACTTGCCGTCGATCACGGCATCCGCCCAGGCCCATTTCTTGTCCTCGCCGGCAATCGCAAAGCCCTTCAATTTGGCATTATCCTTCACCGTCGGTTTGACGTTCTCCTTCTTGCCGGCCATGAGGCCGCTGCCGGTGCTGTCAAACGCGATGCGGATCTTGTTGTCCTCGACCTTGATCGCCTTGAAGAGCGGCCCGCAATAAACCAGGTTAATCTTGCCGTAGTCCTTGGCCAGGGCCCACAAGGCCAGGCGCTCGCCCACGTCGAACTTGTTACGCGGATGGATGTCGTCATAGCCCGGAACACTGCCAATGTCAATGGTCACCGCCATACCGGTATTGGGAATCTCCAGCGCTTTTCGCTGGGCTTCACGCAACTTGGACCATCCTTCGCCGCCTTCCGGATTCGGGTTGGGTTTGTGGTAGTTAGGCAGTTGCACATAGTAGAACGGGAAATCACCGATGCCGAAATCCTTGCGCCAGCCGGCAATCAGCGCCTGCATCTTGCCGAAGTAGCTCATGCCCTCGGCTCTATCCAAACTGCCGTCCCACGGGTAGCCGCCGTTGAGTTCGCCCTGATACCAGATCGCACCCTTGATGCCGAAGGGAATCAGCGGGGCGATCATGCCGTTATAGAGGGCGCACGGCGTGCCGTCGGAGTTGCCAGGCCACGGCAGGTCCGGCACACGCGGCAGCGATTTGCCGGCTGCCGCGGCGGCCTTGGCCGAGGTCAGCCAATCGGCAACCTTCTGGATCGACTCCTGCTGGGTCTTGCGACCTATCTCAGTTGAGGGAATGAACATGTCGATTCCTTTCGAGAAGTCCGCGAGTTCGGGAACCATGCGGAAGCCCGAGGCGCTGGTCCATGGCTCGATCCGGGTGTTGCCGCGCGCCGATTGCACGCAGCCGATGGGAATCTTGAGTTCCTGATTGAGCCGGCGTCCGAAGTAATAGGCGACCGCGCTGAGCTGGCGCGCGGAATCGGGGGTTAGGACCACCCACGCGCCGGTGCAGTTGCCCTGCGGCTGCTCACTCCAGGCGTCGGCCGTAACACGGTAGAACCTGAGAGTGGGGAAATTCCCCACCTCCCCAAGTTGCTTGACGGCGAAGGCGATCTCCGGAACTTCGACCTTGTCCCAGTCAGGCGTTTTCACCGGAGGACCGCCAAACCCTGTGTACATGTCTCTGCACATGTTGGACTGGCCGGAGCACAGCCAGTTGTCACCGACCAGCACGTCCTCGAGTTTCACCGCTGCCGGGCCTCTGGCAGGCACCCCGGCGGGCACCTCCGACTCCGTGATGGACATGACCTGCGGATTGCTGTTAGCCTGCATCGGATCCAAAACGATTTTCCATTTGCCTTCCGCATCGGCGGCGGCCTTTTTGACCTGCCCGCCGAACTCCACGGTGATCTTCGCACCCGCCGGCGCCCACCCCCACACCGGTGCCTTGGCCGCCCTCTGCATCACCATGTGGGTGCCGAAGATGCTCGGCATCTCGACGGCCTGCACGGACGTCGCTGCAATCGCAAGAAGCATTCCCACGCCAAAATCACGATATCTGGTTTTCATCATTTTATGTTAGTTCGGGTTGATCATCCGGTAAGGATCCAGGTTCAGGGTTGCAGCGCCTTGTTGGACGCGGCCATTTTTTCGACGGGCATCTTCATGATTTCGCGGTCATAAGTCATGAACCCGTCGTTCTCGGATTCGATGTCAGTAATGCAGGCGCAGATGGCGGCGGACAGTCCGTTTTCGATCAGCGGTTTCAAGGCGGTGTTGGTCTCGTCATATTTCCTGAAGACCTCATCCAAACTGTTCACCACGACCATCGCGAAATTCGCGTTGTCGTTCCACGAGTGCCCCTTGACCAGGAATCCGATGGAGCCGTATTCCCCCAGAACGCTGGCGCGTTTTTCCTCGGGCGGACGCATCTCGACCGCGGGAGCCGGATATTTGTGCACATCGATCACATCGCCGCAATTCTTGTCGTCCCAGCCGCTGGCATTGTCCACGAGGCGTGTCGGATCGAGTTGTTTGGTCAGCGCCGCGATGCGCTCGGTGTCGAACTGGCCCCATGCCTCGTTGAACGGCACCCACATGATGATCGAGGGGAAAAAGCGGAAATTCGCGATGATTTCCTTCCATTCGCGTTCATAGTCGGCTTTGGATTCATCATTCTTGTTGGCTTCGCCGTTAGGCATGTCCTGCCAGACGAGCATGCCGAGCTTGTCGCAGTGATAGTAGAAGCGGGCGGGTTCCACCTTGACGTGCTTGCGCAGGGTGTTGAAGCCCATTTGCTTGGTCACCTCGACATCATACTTGAGAGCGGCGTCGGTGGGGGCGGTGTAAAGTCCGTCCGGCCAAAAGCCCTGGTCGAGCGGACCGTGTTGGAAGACGAACTGGTCATTGAGCAGCATGCGGGTGATGCCCTTGGCGTCCTTGCCGATCGAGATTTTGCGCATCGCGAAATAACTCTTGACGCTGTCATCCTTGGCGAGGCTGACGCTGATCGGATAGAGTTTGGGCGAGTCGGGCGACCAGAGTCCGGCCGTGGGCACCTTCATCACGATGGGTTCGCCGATCTTGCCGGCAGCCCTGGCGTCGAGATCCTTGCACTCGATGGTTACCGCACCGGACTTGTCGCCTTCGGCCTGGATCGTGAAGGCAATGGTTTTGTCATTGATATCGGCAACGGCGGTGATGTCCGTGATATGATTCTTATTGACCGGTTCCAGCCAGACGGTCTGCCAGATCCCCGTGGTGGAGGTATAGACAATGCCGGCGGCGGCATCAAACTCCTTCGCAATCTGCTTGCCGCGTGGCTGCCACCTGGGTTCCGTCTTGTCCCCGTTCGTCGGGTCCCAGACCTTGACCACCAACTCCTGCGGCCCGTCTTGCTTCAGAGCGCTGGTGATGTCAAAACTGAAGGGAGTGTACCCGCCCTCATGCTTGCCAACCGGTTGCCCGTTGACCATAACCTCCGCCCGCCAGTCCACCGCGCCGAAGTGCAGCAGAATCCGCTTGCCATTCAAGTCCTGCGGAACCTCGAAGTTACGCTTATACCACAGGTGGTTCTTGGGGCCCACCTGTTTTCTCACCCCCGAAAGCGCCGACTCCACGGGGTAGGGGACGAGGATCTGTCCCTGGGACTCAAACGTCCGCGTCTCTAACGGAAGTATCGCATATTCCCAGAGGCCGTTCAGGTTTTTCCACGCCGCACGCTCCATTTGCGGGCGTGGATACTCGGGCAGCGGGGCCTGCGGATCGACATCCTTCGCGAACTTCGACAACAGGATGTTAGGGACCGGCTTCCACGCCACGGCGGCGGCGGCCGCAGCGGCCGCATGCATCGTGGAGGCGATCATCAAAAGCAGCGACAGTGATCCCGCCGCGCCTGATACCGAAAGCTGTTTCTTTTTCATAATGGACGTTGCCTGGTTTGATTTCATGACTCTGATTATTGAAGCGATCGAATTGAAAAGAGCGGCTGGGAACCCAGCCTCCGTTCCCTCTGGGGCTCCTGTTCAAGAAGATTCTGTTGCGCCTGAGTCGTAATGCAAGCGACGAATCCGCATCCGAGAAAAAATCTGTCATGACAGGTTGGCACCTGTCACTGACCGCAATTCAGCCGGTAGGGCGGACCGGCCCGGTCCGCCGACGATCCGCCCGCATGGGCGGTGATGAAGCGCGGTGCATGGACCTCACATGCGATAGCGGTCACGGCGCGGCCCCCACGCCCTCCCGGGTGTAATGGGGCCGCCACTCCATCAGCGGTGACCCCCAACTTTCACTCCTCCATCGCCAGCGCTCCCAAAGCCTACAGGAATTGTGCGGCGGTCTGTGACCGTCGATGCGCAAGCATGACAGCGGTAGCGTTAGAGCCAAACAGGAACGCCGGAACCGGACGTTTCAAACGGACCGGTGTGGCCAGGGTGGCAAGGGTCCGGTCTATGGGTGGCGCAGGCAGGGACCGACCTCCGGGCGATCCGGTTGGGGACGGATTCGAATCCGGGGAAAAGCGGTGGTGATACGGATCGATTCACCCGGAATGGGTGCGGGGTTGTGGGGTGATTCGGGAATTTGGAAACATGCGGACCTGCGCCAACCGGACCGCCCGGAGGTCGGTCCCTGCCACCGCCCCGCCCGTTGGCAGTCTTCTCTCGCCATTCAAAAATCATAAATTCAGAAGGAAATCCTTGGCGTGTCCGCCGCAATGTGCTAAAGTCTTGCGTGAACCGACGGAGAAACCCTCTTGAGTTGGAACTGCCAGTCCGGGCGATCAGGACTGGCCCGGCGAACTGTTCTGTCACCCTGAGGGTTTTCGGCCCGGAGGCGGGAATTGAACCTTCAGCGGGAAAGGAATTGTTATGAAGACCGGAATCAACACAGACAAGTGTCTCTCGTTCGTCAGTTGTGAACTGAATCCCCAGCCCAAGCAGTGGCTCCCTCACACCCAGCTCCGCCCTGCCGTAACCATTTCCCGCCAAACCGGTTCCGGCGCCATGGCCATCGCCGGAGAGCTGGCCGCGTTTCTGCAAGCCTGGGACCCCGCCCAGTGCCACTGGATGGTCATCGACAAGAACCTCGTCGAGATTGTCCTGGAAGAACACAAGCTCCCCAAGGAGATCGCCAAGTTCATGCCGGAGGACCGCGTCTCCGCCATCCAGGACGCGGTGGAGGAATTGCTCGGCCTGCATCCGTCCTCCAGAACCCTGCTGCACCAGACCTCCGAGACGATTCGGCACTTGGCGCAGCTCGGCAATGTCATCTTGGTCGGCCGCGCGTCTCACATCATCACCCGGCAGATGCAAAACGTGTTCCATGTCCGGCTCATCGCGCCGCTGGAAAAGCGCGTGGAACGGGTCATGGCCCACCGCCAACTGGATCGCAAGACCGTGCAGGAATTCATCCGCAAGGAAGACCTCGGCCGCAAGCGGTATCTGAAGGATCACTTTCAGGCGGACATCGACGACAACCTCCAATACGATCTCGTGGTCAACACCGCCCGCCTCCCCCACCAAGAGGTGGCTCACCTGATCGGGGCAGCCGTCTTGCACTGGGCGGAGACGCTGTAGCGCTGCCTGGGTCAGCTCTGGAGCGCGGCGATCGCCCGGCGTCGCTTGCCGCGGCGCCAGGCCATGACCAGCCCGACCAGCGCCACGGCACCGAGACCGATGGTGAGCAGCGGTCGCACGGCGAACCAAGCCACGGCGATCACGACGAGCGAGCCGACGAAGGCTAGCAGCATTGCGGTGATGACACCGCCGACGCCAATGACGTTCCCCAAAAACGGGAGCACATCCGCCAGGACGCTGAGCGGTTTGATGATCAGGCCGAGGCCGAGGGCCATCAGCACGAAGCCACCGAGGCGCAGTCCCCAGGTGAGCATGGCGTTCTCACTTGCCGCGTGCTGGAACATGAGGTCCGCACTCACCGTGCCTGATTCCACACGCTCGATGGCCGGCCCGACGTGGGGAACAAAGGGTTCCAGTGTGTCGCCGGTCTGCCGGGCGATGACACTCCAAACCGCCGGCTTCAGGACTTTAAACGTAACCCGCTGATCGCCGAGCGCCGGGGAGGTCGGATCTTGGCCGACGTAGAACGCCCCGGCATCAAGCTTCAGCTTGCCCTGCAGCTCCGGCGCGGTCTTGGCGAGGTCCGCCTCCGTCGCCGCCAAGGGCTCATCGCCTGTCATCTTTGCGATCACTCCCGACGGCAGCTTGAAGGCCCCCAGTTTGACATCGGAGGCGACGGTGGGAAGGGGCGGCGCCAGCATCGCGGCTGGGTTCCTATGGTTCTCAGGTTCTTTGAAATCGGCCGAATTGATCAGGCTGGCGGACCACGTCTTGAGATACTTGGAATTCGTCACGGTCTCGCTGCCGCCACCGAGTTTCTTGCGCGTCTCGGAGGATTTCTCTTCCTTCCATTGATACATTTCCACGGTCCGCGTCAGCCTGATGGCGGTGGCGGACACCGCAAACATGGGGTCGCGGAGGACCTCGCTGCTCGTCGCTTCGCCGCTGAGATGGACGAGCTTCCGCTCATTGGCCGGCACCACCGTCCCCTCGTCGATCGAGACGACCGCCGCCGCACCTTCCTTCAGGCCTCTGGCGGTGTCCACGGCGCGATTCTCATTCCAGAACAGCAGGATGACGGAGATGGGCACGAGGATGATGCCGACCAGGATGCCTTTGATGGAATCGAGGATGCGGCCTCCCCAGGATTGCGAAGTGATGTCGGTGAATTCGTCGGCCATGGGATGGGGGGGTTAGGGTGAAAGAAACGCGGAACACTGCCTGGCGGCGGCTAGGGTCACACCAAGCATGGCGCTTGGCAATATTGTTAGGTGGAAAACCTGCTGTCCATTGAGCTTGACCCGGGCGGTTGCTTTGACCGCGCCCAGATCCAGATGGATTTCTGATCTTTGATTCCCAATTTTGGATGGATCGGCAAGCATGAATGCCGCCGAAAACCGATTTGCCGGGCAGGCCGGTCTCCGGGCCGGAGGTGGCCGAACCATGATACCATTCCCAAGAAACTGAAATCCGGCATGAAACAAATTGACGAGTCCTTCGGGTTGTTTGGCTTGAAACTCGCGTAAGAGTTTGCCATCCTTTCCATACTGAATAAGCCCCTGAGCATATCCACCAGCGAGCCAGCAGGTTCCATCTGCGGCTTTGAGGGCCATGTAGGCGCATCGAGGGCGAGGCAATTGGAAACGACGGATAATGGTGGCAGACTCGTTCTGCTTCGTGGAAATTTCGGTGGCTCCATCGAACTCGGCCAACAGAAGGGTGTTATTCGAGGGATTCTTTTCATCGACATGCGTGACTTTTCCCTTCCAGAAGTCCATGACAAGGAAGCGATGTTGAATCGGAGCACCCGTCAGGGCGCTCGTCGTCCACAACAACGCTGCCAAGCAGTAGGGCGAAAAACAATACGAGCCGATGGTTCGCAACCGGTCCAAACATTGGCCTCTCCTCTTCAGGCTGCCTGACGCCACGCTTTTCCAGATATTTCTTTCTGATTCGGCCATATTTGCCATTTCTATATTTTTGGTTCTCGTGCTCGTTTTGACCGGATTCACGGCGCAATTGGGTAATGTCTCGACGGGAATGACACAGGCGGCGCCGTAACCCGGACCGGACTTGGCGGGGAGGCCCCAGCAGCCGGCCGCGCCGAGGAGTGTGAGATAAGGTTCTTTGAACGGACTGGGTTCATTGGACGGACCGACGCCCGGACGCAGGGTGAGATCGAGTTTTTCGCGGGCCTTGCCGTCGCCCTGATGGCACTTGCCGCAGTATTGATTGAGCACGGGCTGGACGAAGCGCTCGTTGCCGATGCTCTCCGTGACCCAGGGCGGCGGGGTGATGGCACTTGGCGGACGCTTCATGGCGATCGCGGGAACGGGCGTGCCCGGTGCCGGCGTGCTTTGGCTGTCATGACATCCCACGCATCCGCGCACCTCGCCCGGCATCACACCGGTGAAACTGCGCATGGTTTGCAGGCAGCGGTGCTGCTCATCGAGCAGTTGGAAATAGACCGCCTGGCCTGCCGGGACATTGAAATTGACAGAGCCATCGGCCTCGACCGGCACCTCGCCGAGGATGCGTTTCACGGTTTCCTTCCGGACGATGGAAACCGGCGGGCCGGAGTTATGATAGGTCTTTTCCCAGGTCGAGTAGGTCTTGTAATCCGGTTGGAACACCCGCAGATACTTGACCGAGCCGCGCGGCAGGTCGGGCACACCCTGGCAAACGTCGGTGGAGAACAAAACCCCGGGTTTGTTGGGTTTCCTATCAGGCCCGGTGCCGGGCCAGACCACTCCGTTAGGTTGGACCGGCGGGATGGGGCGCGCCTTGACCGGGATCGCGTTGAGAATGTTATGGATTCCCTCATAGATCAGTTCCCGGTTGCCGTACACATCCATCAGATACAAGCGGAAGCGGCCGTCCATGCCGCGTGCCGAAACCAGGAAATCCTCTTCCGTTAGAGGCAGGGGTGCACTGTAGCCGGTGAAACCGCCCGACGCATGATAGTTCTCCTTTTCGCCCGGGTCCACCGGGCCGTTGCCGGTTTCCGGCCACTGGAGATCGCGGGTCACCTTGGTCAGCCCGTCGGGGAAATTGAAGCCTTGGCTGGGATCGATGATGCCGATCGATCCGCTCCACCAGTCGTGGTGGCCCACGCCGCAGAACATGACCCGGCGGCTGCCGGGAATTTGTTGGGGTTGCGAGGTGTGGTCGGGCCAAATCCTTTGATTCCCCCAGAACATCGAGACACCCGTGCCGTCCTGGTTGACGGTCCAAAGTTTTTGCGCACGCCACAAGGCCTTGTCGGTGTATTCCCAGCGTGAATAGATCACCCGGCCATCAGCCATGAGGGACGGCACGAAATCCGGTTCGTTGTCGAGGCTGATCAGATAGATATTGCCGCCGCCGGCATCACAGCGTGCCAGGACGTAGGAGTTGATAAACGGTCCGCAGCGCACATAACTGTTGCAGCGGGTGGTGGTGCACATGAGGTGTCCATCGGGAAGATAGATCGGGTCGATGTCATCATATTCGCCGCTGTCGGTGAGTTGTCGGAGGCCGCTGCCATCCAGGTTCATTTCATACAAATGAAAGTATTTTTTCCGTCATGCGGTTTGTAGCAGAACAGCACCCGCTTGCCGTCGAAGGAAAGATCCGGCCGCCAGAAACTTCCGGGTTTGTCAGGCGCGAGTTGCCGCACCTGCCCGCCAGGCCGCAGCCCGTCCAGCACTAACAAGCGACCACCCGGCGCCGCCCACATGCTCATCCGGTGGATCGCCTCGTGGTTGACAATGTCGCCTCCATGCTGGATTGGAATGTCCATGAAGAGCAGTTGCTTGAAGTCGATCACGGGGGCCTTGATGAGGATTTCCCGTTTGACCCTGCGCACATTGAAATAGCAATCCTTGATCGCCGGGTTCTCGCCGGCATACTGCGCGTCGCCGGGACTCTCATCGCCCACCAGGCCGGGGATTTTCCCCCACGGTGCATCGCCGTAGGCTGCGGTGATCATTGCCAGCACCCATGTGGAATCATCCATGCCGGGTTGCTGCCAATCGGGCACGGCTTCCTTTGCGGTCCGCCAGGATGTGTTGGAGGTGACAAGCACCTGCTTCCCATCGGCCAGGGTGATGGTCAGGCTCACAATCAGCCCGGCGGGGTTGTTACTGTTAACAGGTTTGTTCTTCGCCCGCACCGCCAGCACACTGGCTCCTTAGATTTGGTGCCGGCGACATTTTCTTAAGTCGAGCCGCCAATTCCCGTGTCCAGGCAATCTCCTTGGCCGAGCGTTGCATCAACGGCTCGCCCATCGCCTGGAACAACCAATCACGTCCCATCGCCTGGGACTCTTCCTCTGCGGTCAGGGATCGGGTCTCAGGCGTCCGGGCTACGCCGAAATCGGTTGGCAAATAGATATCGCCACCCGCCAACGGCAACGATGTCAGGAGGTGGGACAGGATCAGGAGGTGCTTGGGTGCTTGCATGGTCGTTATGGTTTGGTGGATGCTCTCTGCTAGACTGCCAAGGGAATTGCTTTTCTCTCCAGGTCGTGGTGCATGCTATTTACGTTAGACAAAAGTGATCTAATTGCGGTTCCAGTCCTCGGTCGCCAGCCGCACGGGACCGAGCAACTCTGACGACACGAGCGGCGAATCCTTCGTGAAGTAGTTCCATGTGGTGAAGCAGTAACGGTTCTTCGAGGGGCGTGGCTGGCCCTTGACGAACCAGTCCGGGAATTGTTTGAGAAAACCGCCGTTGCCTTGATGCCCAGGCAGCCACTCGCAATCCGCCGGCTCCTGCTCGTCGCCTATCAGACGATTGGCCCAGACATTGGTGACTTCGATTTCCAGCTTGTTGCCCTTGGCAAGAAGCCGGCCCGCTGGCAGGGCGACGCCCCACGGCGCGCACCAGACGACGCCCAGATCGCGGCCGTTGAGGCGCACGCGGGCGAGGTGATTGACGGCATCCAGATCCAAATACGTCGCCGGGGCTCCCGGCGGCGCGTCGAACGTCTGGCGATAGGTCGCCGTGCCGGAATAGTAGCGGATGCCGCTTTCGGGACGTTTCGTCCAGTCTTCCAGTTTCTCGAAGGTCGCCTTCGCGGGTCCGCCCCATTGCGGGTCGAAGCTCACTTCCCAAGTTCCTGTTAGACCGGCGCTCGGTTTCAGTTCCGGGTAGTTAGACCGGCGCCCGGCGGGCGTGGCCAGCGGCTTGCGGAAAACGACGAAGAAGCTCTGCGCGGGTGCAAACCGGAGTGTGAGCGATGTTTCGCCGGCAGCCTGGTCAAAGTCTGTTAGATCCCGGTGGGTGCCCCAGACCGGGTCCCACAGTTCCGGTTGTTTGCCCTGCGCCTTGAAGACGCATTTCGCCGTGCCGCCCGAACGCTCCACATTGCAATGTTGTAACCGTTCACGGCCTGCCGGGCAGATTAGTCCTTGGGATAGAGCACGTTGAAGCGCTCTTTTTCTGCCGCTCGGTGGGCGTGATGTCTTCGTGGGCGCCCCCCTCGCTGAAGACCTCGCGCAGTGCATCGAGATAACCAAAACGGGCCGCTTCCGTCGGCAGCATGAAATGACCCTCGCCAAATTCATTCCAGTTGGCCAGCAGGATCATGCGGCGGCCAAGGGACGCAGCCTGCAGCGACGGCATATATTCGTCGCGCGTCCACTCGGCCAGCGCCTTGTAGTCAGCAAACGCAAGCCAGCCGCCACCCTTGACACCAATCGCCTCACAGTCCCAACCCATGGAGATGCTAGGAATGACCTGGAGCCCCGCAGCGCCGCCGTTGTTGCGGGCTTTGGTCATGATGTCGCGCTCGACGTTTGCATACTGCGTAGTCCAAGTGTAGGAGTAGCAGCAGTCGGCACCAAGCGCTTTGATTGTACGCAGGGCATTCGGCTCGCCACTGCGTTCCTCCATCATGATGATGATTCCGGGGAAACCGGCCTTGGCGACCTCCTCGCGGAGCAGGGCAATTGCCGCGGCACCTTGCGCCTGGCCGCCAAACATGCTCATCCAATTGCCGACACTGTAGATCGAGAGCACGGGCTTGCCGTCGACTCTCAGGTAGCGTGGATCTTTGAAGAAATACTCGATCCAATATGGAATGATGTTGTCCTTGAAGTCGTCCGGATTCGTGGCGCAAGCACCATCGTTCGTACACATAATCGTGAACTTCTTCAGGTTGCTATAGCGGGCGTTGAACAGGCCTTTGATGATGCCCTGATCGAGCACTGCATCCTTGATCGGATGGTTGACGGCGTTGTTGGGCCGATACCAACAGTGCTGCTCGAAGGCGATGCCGTGTTCCACCTGCCACTTGATCTCCCAATCGGTTACCTCGGGGTTGCCCTCGTCGTACCACCCAAGGCATGGCTTGCGCTTGTCGCGGTGCGGATAGATATAATCCCAGCCGCCATACGACTTGCCTTCACGCCAGAGATTACAACTCTGCATGCCCAGAAGCAGGCCATTCTTGGCCAGGCACGGCTTGGGCTCCGGCACGTAATCGGCAGGATAGTCCTGCCAGGGATACACCTGCACGTCGTCAATCCACATCACGCCCGGCGCGGTAAATCGCAGATGGTCGAAGGCGGTCGCCAAAGAAACGGACTCCGCGCGTTGGGCCACCGGTTTTCCATTTACGAAGACATCGGCTGCCGCCGCTTCCGGATCAGCCACCACCTTGACCATGTACCAGAGCTTCGCGCGGTAGTCGCGCACCAACGGCAGCATCGCACCACGGCCGCCGTCAAACAGGATGTCCTTGCCCGCGGCGATGATCCGCGGCCCGGCTTTCTTGCCGGAGCCGAGTTCGGCGCACGCGCCATCGCAGCGCTCGGGAAGCAAGAACCGATACTCACATACCGTCTTGCCCGGCACCGGCTCGAAAGCCTTGACCACCGATGCCGGCTTATCACGAGAGCCCGCAAGTTTGAGGCTCAAGATATCGGGCTTCGTGCCACACTCGAACGATTCGACCGTCGCGCCAGCCGTCTCCGCCTTCCAGTCAGACGGAAGAACGCCCGTGCCGCAGGCTACGAAGGTCTCGTTGACAGCATAACCCTTGAAAATATTGACCGGGTTCAGAAACATTTCGCCGGTGGCTGCGTCGCCGGTTTTCACAAGGAAAGAGTCGATCGTCTGGAGCGGGTTCAGCCACGGCACGGCCGTTGCCTTTAACTGACCGTCCACGAAGACATCGGCCTTCTTGGCATTGAGGTCGGCAGTGACTGTTACCCCATAGTCGCGATTCGGTTCGATGGGCAGCAACATCGCCGGGTGTCCGGCACCCGACTCACACCAGAGTTTCCCATCGGCCGTAGTGAGGCTCACCGCCGGCTTCTGCAGATCCCGCAGTTGCCAGCAGGCGCCATCCATCCGACCCGGCAGCATGAAACGGAATTCCAACGTCAGCTTTCCCTCTGTTTGACGCGCAATCTGATGCCGGAGAGTGATGGCGCCACTGGCGTTGGTGTCAACCAGCTTGAACCAGTTGATATGGAGGTCGAAAGTGTTAGTGGTGGAGAACTCGAAGTTGGGAGAGAACTCGAAGCGGCCTCCACTGCGGTCGACTTCCCAGCCGGAGAGCAGGATTTCGCTACGCCAGCAATAGGGGCGGGGCGTCATAAAGAAACAGTTCAGCAAATAGCCGGTCTTCAGGCGACGCTGCATCGGAGGTCTGCGCCGGGGCCGCGGCCGTTGCGATGAGACTGAGTGCCAGAACACCGGCCGCAATCCCCACCGCCCACCGAGAAAAACTGATGCTGATCACTCGGGTTTGGACTGCTAGAAAATAGCTTGTGGGGTACAGACTGTTGGAAGATCGGGTGGCGGAACGGGCAAGGAACGGGAGGTTCTTGGACATGCGGACAGCGGAGATATGGCATAAGCGGGCTAGGGATTTCATGGGTGGTAATTTCTTACCAGATTGACTGCATCTGCCAGGCGTCGAGTTTCTTCAGCACGGCATCCTGTCCCTGGGCGCGCAGGGACACGCCGAGGCTGTCCTGGCGGCCGGGGTAGACCCGCATGGCGAGATACAGCTTGCCGTTGACAAAGACTTCGACGACGCTGCGGTCGATGAATACCCGCAGTCTGATAGGTTCGCCGCCGCGTTCGATGCTCGCGGTTTCCGGGGGGCGGGCGATGACGTCGGGCAGCGTGCTGGAGCGCGAGCCGTCCAGACAGACGATGCTATTGGGACGGAACCACCTGTTAACATTGCGGTCGTAGTTATGGAAAGTGATGGTGGTATATTCTTCGGCTTTGGGGGAGCGGAGCACATTGAGTTGAACCCAGGATGCGGTTTGTGGGTCGATTTCCACGTCCAGTTCCATGGTGTCGCCCTTGATGGCATCGAGGACGATCTCCTGGTTGGCGGGGAGCACGGTCTGCGCGGCACTCTGGTGCGGGCCGCGCAGGGATGCGACGGCGGCGACAGGCTCGATGCGGAGGCGCTTGTCGGGGGCGAGGGTCAGTTGCTGGGCGAGCGAGAAGATATGGTCCCAGCCATTGGCGGGCTTGCCCTCGTTGATGTTGAGAATGTTGATCACGCCGCCCTTGCCATCGGTTGAGGCGGACGGGGCATGGACGCCGGCGGGAGAGACAAGGCCGTGGTTGAATCGGCCGTGGTCGTAAGGAGTGAATTTGAACTGCCGGGGGTCGTAGTCACCTAGCAGATACTGGCCGCCGCGGGTGTGGCTGAAGAGCAGCAGGATATACTTGTCCCCGATGGGAACGAAGGTCGGGCAGTTGCCGTCGTCGATTGGAAACGAGGGGCCGGAGAGGAAGTTGGCATTGGCGGTATTCCAATGGGCCAGATCGGTGGAGGAAAGGAGGGTGTTGCTGCCCATGAGGCCGAGGTAGGTATCGCCCTGTTTCCAGATGCAGGAATCGCGGGCGGGCTGGGCGACCGGGTTGCCGGGGATTTTCTCCCAATTGAGAAGGAGCGGATCGCGGGAGACGGCGACCATCATCCCGGCATCGATGCCGGGATAGAAGGCCACCACCTGCTTGTCCTCGACCACGGTGCCGCCGGAGAAGCACATGCGCTCGATGCCGGGATAGATCGCATAGGGAAGATCGCGCCAGTGGACCAGGTCGTCGCTGACGGTGTGGCCCCAGTGCTGGCGCGTGTCTTCCGGCGGATATGCCTGATAGAAGAGATGCCAGCGGCCCTGCCAGAAGCTGAGGCCGTTGGGATCGTTGAGTGTGCTCTCGGGGCTAACAAAGTGATAGGCAGGACGATACCGGTCGGCGGAGAGTTGCTTGCGCGAGGCGGCGAAGCGGCGCATCAACTCATTGGTCTTGAGTTCCTTTTGCTGTTCTGTTAGGGTTTGCGAGAACGTTTGTTTCGGCACGGGGGAGGGGAATTTCTCCGGCGCGGGCGCACTGGATTCCGGCGTCTTGCCCGGTTCCGCCGCCGCGCTGTATAATGCCAACGATAGAATGATTAGCAATGGCTTCATCATGGGGTTTACTTTCCTTCCTTGGGGTTGAAGTAGTGGAGGAATGGCTTGCGGAGGGTGGCGGGTCCACCGGTGATCCCGATGGCCAGCTTGTCACAGGAGCGGTCCGCAACGCGCACGCTCAAACATTCCTGGCCGTCCACAAACGCCTCCATATAGTTGTCGCAGATGAAGATCTGCAGGCTGACCTTGCTCTTTCCGGGAAAGGAGTATGCCTTGTCGTTGAGCACGGTGCCTGCGGCAGGGTTGTTGAACCCGCGGATCGCGATTTTCTTGTCAGCCGGCGCCAGTGCGAAGCCGTAGCCGCGGTCGGCCGTGTCAGAAGACCGCATCACGATGTTCGCGCTCGTCCCGGGCGTGCCGAATTCCAACTCGGCCTCGAAATAGCAGTTAGGGTTCTTTGCGGGCAGGTCCAACAGGACCACGCCACCGCTCCCGCTGGTGCATTGCAGGGTCCGCTGTGCGGCCTCGATCTTCCAATCGCCGGAGAGTTTTCTAGCAGTAGCAAAATCGATCTTGTTGTCCTTTTGGCGGATGGCGGCCAGCAATTCCGGAAACGGTCGCACGCCGAGCGCACCATCTTCCTTGGCAACCATTTCCCTGCCGACACACATGGGGCCGCCGTAGCTCTTGACTTCCACGTTCGGCTTGGCCACCCAGTCACACAGCCAGCCCCAGGTGATTTGGCGTTTGCCATCGGTGGCGAAGCGCGAGGCGGCTTCAACAATGATGCTGAGGTATTGCCCCCGGTTGGTCCACGGGCCGTAGGGGCTGTCAGCGGAGTAATGCCAATTGCCGCAGTCCTGGATGGCCAGATACCAGAGCTTGCCCTGCTTGAAGATTTGCGGACAACTGCCATACTGTCGTCCCTTGTCCTTGAAGATGGGCTCGCACTGGGTCCATTTTAGCAGGTCTTTCGACTTGAACAACCCGGTGCACACTTCGGGACTGCGTCCCTCGAAGAGCATCCACCACTGCTTCTCACTTTCGTTGTAGGTGACATACACATCCCGGAACCAGCCTTTTTGATAGATCTTCCCATCCGCCTCCGCCACCAGTTGGCTCTTGCTGAAATCGAACTCCCAGGGATTGTCGCTGAGAACCAGGCGAAGGGCCTGTGCGGCGCCATCGGTATAGAACAAGTAATACTTGTGATCCTGGCGCACCACCGAGGCCGTGCAGATGTCCTTGCCGACCATTGCGGGCTTGTGCTCGACCCACTTGACCAGGTCGGTGCTCGTGAGATGCACGACCCTGCCGGCGTCGGCGCTCATCGAGTACAGATGCCACACGCCATCCCAGAAAGACGGGAACGGGTCACCGAGATCCTTGCCGTCGCTCGTCACGATGAACGGATTGACGGTGGTGTCCTGCACATATCCGGTGAGACGCTGGTCCTCCGGCGGGCCAACTGCGGCACGCAGCACTGTGGATAGCGCGCCGCACAGTCCCAACGACAGAAGTATTGTTCGTAATTTCATGGTGCTTCTCTTTTCACTTTTTCCAATCCGGCCTACCATTCATCCGTGCGGAACGGCGCGGCGGGCAGGCCCTCGTTATTATACAAATTGCAACCCTCGGGATTCGTTGAGAAGGCGTAGCGCACCGCCACCGGCTTGGCAACCTGCGGACTGGAAACCACCACGGTCTTGCCATCGATCACGGCATCCGCCCACGCCCACTTCTTGTCCTCGCCGGTAATGGCGAAGCCCTTCAATTTGGCACTATCCTTCACGGCCGGTTGCACGTTCTCCTTCTTGCCGGCCGTCAGGCCGCTGCCGGTGCTGTCAAACGCGATGCGGATTTTGGTGTCTTCGACTTTCATCGCCTTGTAGAGCGGGCCGCTACAGACCAGGTTCTTCTTGCCATAGTCCTTGGCCAAGGCCAACAGCGCCAGGCGTTCGCCCACGTCGAACTTGTTCCGGGGATGAATGTCGTTGTAGTCCGGCTCGATTCCGATGTCGATGGTCACCGCCATGCCGGTATGGGGGATCTCCAAGGCCTTGCGCTGGGCTTCGCGCAACTTGGCCCAGCCGTCGCCGCCTTCAGGATTCGGGTTGGGTTTGTGATAGTTGGGCAGTTGCACAAAGTAGAATGGAAAGTCGCCGATGCCGAAATCCTTGCGCCAGCCGCCAATCAGCGCCTGCATCTTCGGGAAGTAGGTCATGCCCTCGGGTCTATCCAAACTGCCGTCCCACGGATAACCGCCGTTGAGTTCGCCCTGATACCAGATCGCGCCCTTGATGCCGAAGGGAACCAGCGGGGCGATCATGCCGTTATAGAGGGCGGCGGCGGTGCCGTCGTTATTGCCCGGCCATGGCAGTTCCGGGATGCGCGGCAGCGATTTGCCGGCTTGCGCCGCAGCCTTGGCCGTGGTCAACCAATCGGCGACTTTCTGGATCGACTCCTGCTGGGTCTTGCGACCCAGCTCAGTGGAGGGAATGAACATGTCGATTCCTTTCGAGATGTCTGCCAACTCGGGAACCATCCGGAACCCAGAGGCACTGACCCACGGCTCGATCCGGGTATTGCCGCGCGTTGATTGCATGCAGCCGATGGGGATTTTGAGTTCCTGGTTGAGCCTGTGCCCGAAGTAAAAGCCGACGGCGCTGACCTTGCGGGCGGACTCGGGTGTCAGGACAATCCACGCGCCCCCGCAGTTGCCTTGCGGTTGATCGCTCGTAGCCTCGGGTGACACCCGATAGAACCGCAGCGTGGGCGAACTCCCGACTTCCATGAGATGCTTTTTCGTGATCGCGATTTCCGGAATTTCGACCTTGTCCTCGTCACGGGATTTCTCCCCGCCACCGAAACCAAAGGACATGTCCACCACCATGTTGGACTGGCCGGAGCACAGCCAGTTGTCGCCGACCAGCACATCCTCGAGCTTCACGGACGCCGGACCCCTGGCAGTCGCCGCCGCAGGCTCCGCGGACTCGCTGATCGACATGACCTGTGGATTGCTGTTAGCCGGCATTGGATCCAAAACGATTTTCCAATTGCCCTCCGCATCGGCGGTGGCCTTCTTGACTTGCCCGGCGAACTCCACGGTGATCTTCCTACCCGCCGGCGCCCACCCCCACACCGGTGCCTTCAAGTCCCTCTGCATCACCATGTGGCTGCCTAAAATACTCGGCAGCTCGACGGCCTGCACGGCTGTGACGGAGATCGCCAGCATCACGCCGGCACCATAAATACCATGTTTGCTTTTCATTTTTGTGTTGTTAGTTCGGGTGATCATCACTTCATTGGAATGGTTGGATTTCCGCTTATTGTTTCAGCGTCTCATTGGACGCCTTGATCTTGGCGGCGGGAACCTTGATGACTTCACGGTCATAGGTCATGAAGCCGTTGATTCCGCCCTCGATATCCGAGGTCTCGGTGTAAATGGCGGCGGACAGTCCCTGTGCGATGAGCAGGCGCATGGCCTTGTTCGTGTCGTCATAACCACCCTCGTGCTTTCCAACGACCTGACCGTTGATGGAGACCTCCGCCCGCCAGTCCACGGCACCGAAATGCAACAGGATCTGTTTGCCGCTCCAGTCCTTGGCAACCTCGAAGGCACGCTTGTACCAGAGGTGGTTTTTAGGGCCGAGCGGTTTCCTGACGCCGGAAAGCGCCGACTCCACGGGGTACGGAACGAGGATGCTGCCCTGCGACTCGAACTTCGGCGTCTCCAACGGAAGAATCGCGTATTCCCAAAGCCCGTTGAGGTTCATCCAATCCTTGCGCTCCATTTGCGGGCGCGGATATTCCGGCAGCGGGGCTTTAGGATCGACGTCTTTCGCGAACTTCGACAACAGGGTGCCGGGGGCGGGCTTCCATGCCGCAGCATCGTCCGCGATAACTGTCTGTATCGTCAGCAGCGATAGCAAGGCAGCTGTGCCTGGGGTCAATATGTGATATTTGCTCATGGTATTGTTGTTTTGCTAGTTTGTGACTTCACCGCGTGGTTCATTTTGGTGATTTGCCCTGGTTTCCAGGAGCTTCATCCACGAACACGCCAGACACCGCGGCATTATCCCCTGCGGTCTTGCGTGCTTTGATCGTCGCCGGTCCGGTCACGTCCCAGGAAAGGTAGATGCCCGCGTTGGCTTCGGCCACCGTCGCCACCTGCGCGTCATGCACCTTGCCATCGCGGGACTCGACCGTGATCTCCATGCCGCGCTTGCCGTTGTCATAGTCCATCACGTACACGGTCAGTCGGTATGCCTTGCCGGCGGGTGCGCCCACATCCATCGTGAATTGATCGCCCGTCGTCCAACATGCCGCGATCTTTGGGCCGGTCGTCCCTGGCGGCAGAGCCAGGACCCGGGCGCTGCCATCGTCGTTAGGCCAGACAAAAGCAGGCGCGGAAGTGGTTAGAGCATAAGCACCGGCCGCTTCGATTTTCCGGCCGGCCAGCCACGCGGCGGTGGCGCCAAATGCACCGGGCCAGGCGCCGGCGGTGCTGGTGTCACGCCTGCGCTTGATGCTGGCCGCCTGTGCGGCGTCCTGAAGGCTGGTATCCTTCGTGATCGTGGTCGCGTCGAAGGTCGCGCTTGCCTGGCCCGAGGCGTCGAGCGTGATCCCGCGGTTTTCAACGCCCTTCTTGCCGGGTTTCCAGATGACCACTTGCGCGGACGCGTTGGGAACGCCCTTCAGAACAACCGTTAGACCGGAGCCTGCGATCTTCTCCGTGTATTGAGTTACGGGCGCATCGGCATAGAGCACCTGTGGCACGTCCTCGTGCTTCTCCTGGATCCAGAAGGCGGCGCAACGCTCCAAGCCAGCATCGAGGTTGATCGGCAAGCCGCTTTCCTTCAATTGGGCCCCGGAAAACGAGCCGCAATAGCGGTGGTTGAACTTGCCGCCCGACAACATCGTGATGTCCTCTACCAGATAGGTCTTGGCCGGGTCGAGCCAACGCAGCTTGGCGTTGAAAGCATTCTCCTTGGACAGTTTGAGATGGTTGATGGCAAACAACAACGCCTTGGTTTTGTTTTCGTCGGTGAACATCCACGACCAGGGGCCTTCGTTCTTCTGCCAGTCGGTACCGTTGTGAACCGGGCGCAGAAGTTCGTTCAGCACCGCCTTGAACCGCGGATTTTTCCGCCACTCGTTGAACGCCCGCAAATGGGCGATGGATTCGGTCGACCAACCGTCCGGCATGGAGTAGATGGTGGTGTGGCGGGCCAGCAGAAACTGATAGTACCAGAGCGGCGTGTCCTGCCAGGCCGTGGCACTCCCGTCCTCACCCCACGTCGAAAGCATCCCTTCGAGCGGAAACGTTCCCACGCAGTCGAACAAGTCGCGCACGTCATCGCGGGTGTCGGTGCGCCGGAACATGCCGACGATGCCGTTGTCGGCCAGGTGGATCAGGCCCACGTTTTCCTGATATCTGGCTGGCGGGGTGGGAGGTGCCGGGTTGTCGATCTCGCACGTCACCTGCATCATGAAATCCGGGTATTTGTGCGCGATGGTATTCATATACCGGTGCAGGCCCAGGATTTTGCGGTACACCGAGTCGCTGGGATGGGAATAAGTCGTTACCGCGTCGGTCTTCCATAACAAGCCGGCGTCCAACTGGTCCCATGCGGTGTGGTATTTTCCGATGAGGGTATCTTCCAACTGCTTGAGTTTGAGATCGATATTGGCCGGATCGGCGCAGTCGCGCCCTTGTCCCCAGCCATTGTAGCAATACTTCCCTTGCAGGCTGAACCAGTGCCCCGGCTTCATGCCGCTTTCCATGATGAAGTCGCAGAGCGCCGGCATGTTGGATGTCCAGCCGTCCTTGGGCTCGAAACCGTCTTCCGGGGCATACCAGAAGTCGTCGAAATGGATGCGGTCGAAGCCGGCCGCCGCGGCCTTCGGGATGACGCTGTTGCGGTACTTCGCCTCCGTGCGCCCCTCTTTGTTATACCAGATCCAGTCATTCGTGGTGAGTTGATGCGTCGGATCGTGATACTTGAAGCGCTTGCGCAAGTGCTCCGCGGCGGCGACGCGGCCATCCAGGGCATCGCCTTTGAACACGCCGACATTGACCGAGAAATACTCCACTTCCTCGCCCGGGAAGAGGACCAGTTGAACGGCTTTGGGATTGGTGGCGACAGCCACGGTGGCGGCCTGTGTTTTCGCGCCTTGCTGCCAAACGTTCAAATGCAACAGCCTCTCGCTGGGTTGGCCCTTTGCGCCGCCCCCCTCCAGACAGGTGGACCAGTTGTTTTCAGGCAAAACAAACAGGCCGTGTCCGTCGTCATAGTGGATCAGGCCACCGCGCCCGCCCCGCGCGAGATTTTCCTGACTGGTATTCCAGCGGGTAAAACCTTCGACGAAGTGCAGCTTGCGCGGACGGTCGGGCAGGTTCAGGTCGAACACCTCCGAGGCATTGATCGTCACATCCTTGTCCGTCCCGTTCCTAACGAACGAGAAATACCGCAGCGCCGCCGGGCCATTGTAGATCTCAAACACCTGCCGCGTGGAGAACGCTACGGGCTTCGTGCGGGAAAGCGTGATCTCCAACCGCTGGCCCCACGGCTTGCCGTACAACTCGATGGCTTTCGTGGTCGCGCCGTCGAGCGTCCATGCGCCGTCATCCGCGGCAACGGCCACGCCGTCGAGCTGGTGCGTGAACAGCGGTGCCGCGGCCTGCCCCTTGAGATAGTCCACGTTTGCCGCCAGGTTCCGGAGGCTGTCCACGCGCAGTTTTCCCTCCGCAAAGGAAACGCTCGCCTGCAAGGTGTCATTGCGCAGCGTCCAGACCTTGCCGTTGGCCGTAATCGACGCCGGTTCTTCCGCCAGCGCTGCCCCTGCAAATAACCCAACCACCCACAATAGTGCAGACGTTTTCATCATGCTTGTCGCCTTTCTGTGCTCTGCTTGTTCATTTGTTTCGTTAGATGTAGAAAATAGTTTCATCATTTGCATTGGCATGTGAGTTGTATACTGCTGTAGTCTGTCACTTCGTTCATTGAATGAGTCTCTTTTGTGTTTCAGGTAGATCAAGGACAACCTGGGGGAATCACCACTTTTCCAAGCGTTTGAGGATATCCGGCTGGGTGGCTTCGGGTGCGGCGAGGCAGAGGTAGAGGCCGTTAGGTTTCATGGCGGCGATGAACGGCTCCAACTCGTGAAGTTGGAGGTCCACGATCACACCCTTGCCGGCGGCCTGGATTTTCCTGATGACCGGCAGCCATTGCAGGATCGGCGCATCCTCACCCACTCCGTGTACCCACTGGATCGCCTGAATCTCCGGGATGGCCAGGATGCGGTCGAGATGCCGGAGCATGCCTTGGCCGTCAAGGTGAAAAAAAATAGTCCACCTGGAACTCCGCGTCGAACCAACGCGACCGAATGTCCGGCCAGGTCCGTCCCGCAAGCAGGTGCCCGCCCGCGAAGTCGGCGTTGTGCTCCGTGAAGCGCACCGGAGGCCGGTCCAGCAGGTCGTGCGCGAACCACGCGTCGATGCGCTGCATCGCGCTATCAAAATCCCTCTTGCCTTGTAGTTCCATGATGTTTTAGGGATAACTCAAGACTGCAAGATGGAAGACGCAATGGGAAGAGGAAGAGTTAGCTGTTGTTGGCAAAAGGTAGGGCGGATCCGGCCTCGGTCCGCCCACTTATCCGTCCGCATGGGCGGCGAGAAGGCGCGGTGCATGAAGGGGTACATGTGCTGTTTCACCCTCAGGGGGAGTTTGGGACAAGCGAGGCCGCTTGTCCCTACCGGTATAGATCCGCCTCACTCCGCCGCTTGCACGCGCACGAAGAGTGTGCCGCCGAGCGGTGGCGTGGAACCGCTGAGCGTGACTTCCACCGTCTCGACGTCGCCGACAGTGCCGACGCTTGCGGACACGGCGGCCGGGCCGTCCCAAGTCTGCAGGTCCGTCGAAGTCCACACCGTGTAGGCGAGGCCTGTGCCAACCGTCCGGGTGTAGCTGAACGTGCCTGCGGCCTTGTCGAGCTGCACTTTGATCGGGTTGACCGAGGTACCGCTGGTGGGATCAAGACCGAAGGCGTATTCCTGGAAGTTGGTCATGGCGTCACCATCGTAGTCGCCGCCGGCGGGTTCACCAGGAATGCCGTGGGTGGACGCCCAGGCCTCGTAGGTCAGGGTGGCACCCGCGGCCTCAAGGGTGAAGCCGTTAACGCGGGCGCTGTTCCCAGCATTGTTATTACCTGTGACTTTAAACTCCAGCGTGGTGCCAGTGATTGAGTAAATGCCGATTCCATACGTTGATGGATTGGTGGAATTCGCGGTGCCAGCATTGGTAATTGTCACCGTTGAGCCGGTCGTGGAGCCGTCCGGGTTTACATGGTACACCCCGGCCGCCGTGCTAGACTCGACACACCACACCTTCAAGTTATAGTTGCCCGCGCTCAAACCGCTGATGGCGACCTTTACGTAACCAGTCAGGTAGCTTGCGTTATCGTATAGGGCATCCGTGGTGAGGTTATCGCCACCCCCCCATCGGTAAAAGTCTCCGGAGCCGGAGTGAGAGCACGTTACCGCGTACGAACCGATAGTTGTGGGACCAAGGCCTGTGACGCCGGTGAATCCCGCCATCACGGGATCGCCCGGACGCCCGAAATCCACCATTAGAGGTACCAATGGAGCACCGGCGATTTCCTGAGAGACGGCATCCGAGGTGCTGGGCGCATTGCCGCTGTCGCCCACATAGTGCGCGGCTATGCTGTGGGTGCCGTTCGCCAGGGTGCTGTTGGTGGTGAAGCTGGCCTGATAGACCCCACCGCCCACATCGGCCAACGGCTGGGTGTCCAACAGTGTGGTTCCATCACGGAATTCGACGTTGCCAGTGGGTGCGCTCCCGGTGACGGTGGCGGTGAAGGTGAGGGAATCACTGTAGTTGGCGGGAGAGGAGCCAACCGTGCGAGCCAGGGTGGTGGTGGAGATGGCGGCCGTGAAGACATCAAGTGTGAAGCCGTTGATTCGAGGGCCTCCTCCAACGCCTCCAGGGCCATGTGATCCGGTGATCAGCAGTTGCATGGTTCCTCCGCTGACAGTGAAGGGTCCGGTTGCTTGAACTTCAGGCGAGGAGTCGGTATATGCATTGCCCGTGTTGGAAATACTCAAGGTGGACCCGGTGGTGTTAGTCCCTGGGTTCACAGCGACAGTTGTCCCGTTGCTACCGTCCAAGTCGATCCCCCACACCGTCAGGTTATAGGTGCCGTCGGCCAGACCGCTGATGTTCAGTTCGAGGGCTCCATTGCCGTTATTGTTATTGTAAAGGAAATCCCTAATGAGCGCTTGCGTGCCGGAGCCGCCCCTACTGAAAGTCCCTTCCTGGTTCCCGCCCCACGAGACCGTGTATCCCCCGATGGTTTGGGGGCTGGTGCTCATGCCGGTGAATCCCGACGCTACGGGACCGTTGCCAAAATCCACCTTTAGAGGGACAAATGGAGCACCGACGATCTCCTGAGAGACGGCGTTCGAGGTGCTGGGGGCGTTGCCGCCTTCGCCCACATAGTGCGCGGTAATGCTGTGGGTACCGTTCGCCAGGATGCTGCTGGTGGTGAAGCTGGCCTGATAGACCCCGCCGCCCACATCGGCCAACGCCTGGGTGTCCAACAGTGTGGTTCCACCGTAGAATTGGACGTTGCCAGTGGGAGTGCTCCCGGTGACGGTGGCAGTGAAGGTGAGGGAATCACTGTGGTTGGCGGGCGAGGAGCCAGCCGTGCGCTCCAGGGTGGTGGTGGTGACGGCCAAAGGGGTGGCTTCAAGGGTGAAACCGTTAACGCGGGCGCTGTTGGGGGCCCCACCAAAATTATTCTGACCTGTGACTCTAAACTCCAGCTTGCCGCCCACATCGGCCAACGGCTGGGTGTCCAACAGCGTGGCGCCCTCGTAAAATTCGACGTTGCCACCAGGGGTACTCCCCCCGGTGACGGTGGCGGTGAAGGTGAGGGAATCACTATAGTTGGCGGGCGAGGAGCCAACCGTGCGCTCCAGGGTGGTGGTGGTGACGGCCAAAGGGGTGGCTTCAAGGGTGAAACCGTTAACGCGGGCGCTGTTGGGGGCCCCACCAAAATTATTCTGACCTGTGACTCTAAACTCCAGCGTGTCGCCAGTGATTGCGTAGGTGCCGATTCCATACGTTGATGGATTGGTGGAATCTGCGGTGCCGGTGTTGGTTATCGTCACCGTTGAGCCGGTCGTGGAGCCGTCCGGATTTACATGGTACACCCCTGTCGCCGTGGCAGACTCGACACACCACACCTTCAAAGTATAGTTGCCCGGGCTCAAACCGCTGATGGCGACCTTTACGTAACCAGTGAGGTAGTTTGCGTTATCGTATAGGGCATCCGAGGTGAGGTTATCGCCCCCCGCCCATCTGTAAATGTCTCCGCCGCCGGAGTGAGAGCACGTTATCGTGTACGAATCGATGGTTGTAGGACCAAGGCCAGTGACGGCGGTGAATCCCGACATCACGGGATCGCCCGGACGCCCGAAATCCACGCTGAGTAACGGCGCGGCCGATGCTTGCGTGGCGAAGGCTGCCAGGATGGCGGCCAGGAGTTGGATGGTTAGGCTGGTTCTTTTCATGGACGTTGTTGGTTGGTTGTCTGCACCAGTATTGTCATGAATTCGCTGGTGTTGCGCTAATGACTATGCCTGAAGCGGTGGCAGGCGTCAATGGACGATGGCGACATTTTCATGGACTTTACGGACCGACGTGGCAGGCTTCGTTGATGTTTTGGAGAGCGAGAGCAAATGGCAACCTAGAAAATAGCGCCAGAGCTGGCCGCGGCCCGCACCGCCGCAGCCCGGGAAGTCACCGGTTGGTTAAGCTCACTAACGCTCGCACCGCGTTCAACCCGAAAACGGAAGTTGAAATCCGAGATTCGGTCTTGAAACCACGGATTTCACGGATTTCACGGATTTTTGGGTATGGATTTCCGCACCATTTCCAACTTCGGAGAAGTTGCAAATGGAACCTCTTTCAATCTGTGAAATCCGTGTAATCTGTGGTTGATCTAACTGATATTTCAAATCAAACTCCGGAGTTCGGGTTCAGAATCCCAAGTCCCCTCAGCCGGGGAAATCACGGCGCGGCGGGCCCTCCGGGGTGTAGCCCTCCAGGGTGTAGCCCTACGGGGCGGAATCCCGCCACGCCGGGTGCCATGAGGGCCGCCACTCCATCAGCGGCGGCCCCGGTTTCATCCGGAGAAAATCCGAGAACTCCGGAAAACCGCTGATCCAGCCGTTTCAGGGCACCGTGGGTTCGACCCTGACGCGCAGGAAGCCCTTGGGCATGGTGGCGGGAACCTCCGAGCCGATGAGGGTGAAACAGCGGTATTCGTAGCCTGGGCCGGGCGGAGGCAGGGCGGCAATGGCGGCAATGGTAGCTGGAGCAGTCATATCGTTGGTCCAGATCGCCACATCGGAAATCGTGATGTTATCAAACGTCACGGTCACCTTTCCCGAGGAGTCGAGACTGACCGCACGATTTTCGACGCCCATCTTGGTTGGTTTGTAAATGACCATCTGCGCCATCGCGTTAGGGATGCCGTTGAGTATGACCGTGAGACCGGAACCATCGATTTTCTCCGTGTAGCTGGTCACGGCCGCATCGGCATAGAGCACCTGTGGCACGTCCTCGTGCTTCTCCTGGATCCAGAAGGCGGCGCAACGCGCCGGGCCCGCACTGAGGTCGATCGGCAAGCCGCTGTCCTTCAATTGGGCTCCGGAAAACGAGCCGCAAAAGCGGTGGTTGAACTTGCCGCCGGGCAACATCGTGATGTCCTCGACCAGATAGGTCTTGGCCGGGTCGAGCCAACGCAGCTTGGCGTTGAAAGCATTCTCCTGGGACAGCGTGAGATGGTTGAGGGCAAACAGCAACGCCTTGGTTTTGTTTTCGTCCACGAACATCCACGACCAGGGGCCTTCGTTGTTCTGCCAGTCGGCACCGTTGTAAACGGGCCGCGGCAGTTCGTTGAGCACCGCCTTGAACCGTGGATTCTTCCGCCAGTCATTGAAGGCCCGCAAGTGGGCGATGGAGTCGGTCGACCAGCCGTCCGGCATGGAGTAGATGGTGGTGTGGCGGGCCAGCAGGAACTGATAGTACCAGAGCGGCGTGTCCTGCCAGGCCGTGGCGCTCCCGTCCTCGCCCCACGTCGAAAGCAGCCCTTCGAGCGGAAACGTTCCCACGCAGTCGAACAAGTCGCGCACGTCATCGCGGGTGTCGGTGTGCCGGAACATGCCGACGATGCCGTTATCGGCGAGGTGGATCAGACCCACGTTTTCCTGGTATCTGGCCGGCGGGGTGGGAGGTGCCGGGTTGTCGATCTCGCACGTCACCTGCATCATGAAATCCGGGTATTGGTGCGCGATGGTATTCATATAGCGGTGCAGGCCCAGGATTTGTTATTGAAATCCTCCAAAGTGGTGCTGCCATCGATGGTGTATTTGACGCCGTCCTTGGTTGCCGTGGTTTGGACATGTACTCCGACAGGGAATTCCGTGCCCGCTCGCACTGGAATGATGAGCATCATGGCCTTATTCACCGTGTCATAGTCACTTGTTGAGATCAACGAATACACCTTGCCCTTGTCCGCACCGTTAGACGGGTTGCCGTTGAGGGCGAATTCCATAAGGTTGTTCTGGCCGTCGCCGTCCGCATCGCCGGCCTGGCCTGTTTTGGTGCCGACATCGTAGTGGCTGATCCAATTGGCGAAGATGGTCTTGAACGTGGCGGTGATGGAATGATTTCCCGTGACATTGGTGAATGTATAGCTCCCCGACGTCATGGCACCACTGTTGTTCACGCCATCCACCCGCACCTGCTCGATCACATAGCCGTCGTTGGCGGTGATCGTGAACGTCTTGCTGGTGCCCGAGGCCACCTCGACGCCGCCCGTCGGATCGATGATGCCACCGGTGCTGGCGGAGGCGGTGATGAGGTTGCCGGAGAAGGCGTCGAGGGTGAAGCCGTTAACGCGGGCGCTGTTATCAGCAGGATCAAGGTATAGTTGCCCGCGCTCAAACCGCAGATGGCGACCTTTACGTAACCAGTCAGGTAGCTTGCGTTATCGTATAGGGCATCCGAGGTGAGGTCATCGCCACCCCCCCCATCGGTAAAAGTCTCCGGAGCCGGAGTGAGAGCACGTTACCGCGTACGAACCGATAGTTGTAGGACCAAGGCCTGTGACGGCGGTGAATCCCGCCATCACGGGATCGCCCGGACGCCCAAAATCCACGCTGAGTAACGGCGCGGCCGATGCTTGCGTGGCGAAGGCTGCCAGGATGGCGGCCAGGAGTTTGAGGTGTAGGTTTGTTCTTTTCATGGACGTTGTTTGTTGATAGAAGGTGGTCCGAATCATTGTCATGATGTTAGAAGCGGGCTCTTACGCACGCATCGTGCCTGGAGCAGTGGCAGGTGTCAATGGACGAAAGCGACATTTACATGGACTTTGAGGACCGTCGTGGCAGACTACGCTCATGATCAGTCGAACGGAGGCGATGGGCGACATAGACAATACCGCCCGGCCGGGACGCGGCGCGAAACGCTGCAGCCGGGAAGTCTCCGTGCCTTCGGAGACGGTGAGCGAGCCCCTTTTCACCAAGCAGGAGCGAATTGAGAAACCCGTCGTTCTCCGTGAGAAACGTCAAATCATGAATCCTGAATCTAGGACTTCCGCTTCCTGTACGCCAGCAGACCCAGCAGGCCAGATGCTAGCAAGATCGGCGTGGACGGCTCGGGAACCGGGGTAAGGGTGAAGCCGTTAACGCGGGCGCTGTTGGGGGCCGGTCCAAAGTTATTCTGACCTGTGACTCTAAACTCCAGCGTGCCGTCAGTACTTGTGTAGGTGCCGATGCCATACGTTGATGGATCGGCGGAATCTGCGGTGCCGGCGTTGGTTATCGCCAACGATGAGCCGGTCGTGGTGCCGGACGGGTTTACGTAGTACACCCCGCCCGCCGTGGCAGACTCGACACACCACACCTTCAAGTCATAGCTGCCCGGGCTCAAACCGCTGATGTCGACCGTTACGTAACCAGTCAGGTAGCTCGAGTTATCGTATACCGCATCTGTGGTGAGGGCATCGGAGCCGCCGCCGCCCCAGTTGTAAAAGTCTGACCAGCCGCTGGGGGTAGAAAAGGCTTGAACCGTGTACGCCCCAACGGGCGTAGGAGCAAAGGTTGTGACGGCGGTGAATCCCGACATCACGGGATCGCCCGGACGCCCAAAATCCACTAGCAGAATCTCGGCGGCCGCCGCCACGGACGGCGCGAAAGCTAGCACGGCGGATAACAAGATGGCCGTGCGAGCGGGTGAAGGCGCCCAGTGTCTCCCGGGTGCCGGGGTGGTGTGCAGGTTTGTTTTCATGGTTTTGGTTGTTGTCAGGACGGCGGCCAGAAGTTTGAGGTGTAGGTTTTCTCTATTCATGGAAGCAGGTGTTGTTGGTTGATGCATTTGCTGGTCGCTGCTAACCCTGCTTGGAGCGGTGGCAGGTGTCAATGGACGATAGAGACATTTTCATAGACTTTTCGGACCGACATGGTAGGCTTCGCTCATGATCAAGCGAATGAAAGCGATTGGCAACATAGACAATACCGCCCGGCCGGGACGCGGCGCGAAACGCCGCCGCCCGGAAGTCTCCGTGCCTTCGGAGACCGTGAACGAGCCGCTCTTCACCAAACAGGAGCGATCTTATGCCGACTGCCATCGCTGGTCGCTGACCGACGCAGAACGCCGCCAGTGGATGGCCCTGCGCTCGCCGGTGCTGGGCGCCTTGCGGGTGTTCAGTTGCGGCATCTTCGTCGAGGCGCGGGGGCATTGGTGGGAACGCACCGGCCTGCCCGAAGGCGTTCTGATCTACTGCACCGCAGGCCAAGGTCACTACCGGCAGGATGACCGTGCGTACGAAGTCCAAGCCGGCGACCTGCTCTATTGCCCTCCCCGCACCCATCACCGCTACCGGGCTGACGAGGAACATCCGTGGACGATCTACTGGATGCATCTGTCCGGCGCATGGCTCGCGCACTATGAAAGCCTGCTCGGCCTGATCGAGCGCGGTCCCGTTCGCCACATCGGTCTCCACGACAACCTCATCGCCGCCCTCACGTTCCTGGTCGGTCATCCTCCCACCGCGCCTGTTAGCGACTCCCAGTGGTTCTGCATCCAGGCCAATGCCGCCGCCATTCTCGGCCATATCGCCGCGCTGCCGCACAACATCGCCGACATCGCCGCGGCCTACGGGCCGATCCGCAAAGCCATTTCCCTCATGAATGCCTCGCTGGATCAGCCCCTGGACCTGCCCCGGTTCGCACGCGAAGCCGGCTGCGGCAGCCGTCACTTCTCCCGCCTGTTCCGGCGGGTGGTCGGGCTGGCACCGGGCGATTGGTTCATCCAGCGAAAAATGCAACGCGCCCGCGAACTGTTGAGCCTGCCGAACATTCGGGTCAAGGATGTCGCCGCCCGGCTCGGCTACACCGATCCGTTGTATTTCAGCCGGCTCTTCAAACGAATCGTCGGCCTCGCGCCCGAGGCGTATCGCGGGAAGCTGACCAGCACGCACGCCGAAAGGGTTGAATGACCACGTGGGGTTGGCATGCCGAAACGCGTGCGATAAGACGGAGCATTGCACGCACGCGGCTGTTGCACGCTTCGCGCTTCGGGGTCAGTTGTATCAGATCGCATCAAAGGCAATTTTCTTTTGCATCACTTGAATTGGCGTTTTGGGTGAGTTGGTGGTAGGTGGAGGCCCCCCATGTCATTGGGGCGGCGCGGGTGACCCAGGAGCCGGGGTTTCCTTGGAGGGGTTTTGCAGATCGCGATCCAAAGCCGCGCCGTCGAAAGGGATGACGATGATCTTGCTGCCGTGGCCGTTGTTTCCCGGTTGTGCCTCTTTGGGAGTATCCAGGACCGCCAGGGTCATGGCAGTCACATGGCCATCCTCGATGAGCACGCCGGGACGTTCCATTTTGTGCCAATGGTTGACCGTGCCATCGGTATAGCGGGTGAAGTTGGTGGTCGGATCATACGCCAGGCCGCGGCTGACCCAGTTGCTGATGCCGTCCTTGGAGGTGAGGTGGTAGGCCTTGCGGGTGTTCCATGAATTGACGACAATCTGATAGAGTCCGCCGGAATAGAAGACCACGGGGTCCTCGAGACACGGGATGCCGGGGAGTCTGTCGGAGAAAACGGACGGCCCCTGGACTTTGTAGGGACCGGTGATGCCCGCCTTGCTGATCAAAATCTGGCCGGAGCGGGGCACGATCATGTAGTCGCCATCCGGACGAACCATGATGCTCACGTTGGTCATGCCCGCCGCCTCGAACCCGTTGGCGTCCACCTTGATCGGGCCTAGCAGTTCCCATGGCCCGTCCAGCGACTTGGACACAAACACATCACCAGGCCGCGTGTCGCTCACCACGATGGCGTAGCGTTGGTCCGGCATGACCAGCGCCGTCACGTTGTGGCCTTTGCCACCTTGATTGTCCGGCCAGCAAAGCCCCTTGTCAACATACGGCCCGGTGACCTTGTCGCTCACCGCATGCACGGCCTTCGAGTTCACCCATTCGTTGTGGCCCTTGGCCTGGTCCCAGCGGCTGGCAAACATGTGGAATTTGCCATCGGGCCCCTTGATAATCTGTCCATCCCAATAGCACCACTGCTTCATCGTGGTGTCTTCCAGTCCGTTGTTCGGGTCGCGCGGGCCCACTTCGGCGGCGCCCCACACGTCCTTGGACAGGGCCTCCGTAATCGGCATCGGCAGGAAATAGTCGATCAAGGTCTTGTCCGCTGCGAGTGCCGAGGCACCGAGCATCATGGACACCACGGGCAATAGCATTATCAGACGAATATGCATTTGCGTGTTGATGCTGCGCGTTTCCATTTTCATCATTTTCATTGGTAGGTGGGTTGTGTACTGCTGTCGCCTGTCACTTCTTGCATTAACGGATTTTCTCATTTGTCGTGCGACACCTTCCGGATCCGTCCTGCCATTTGAGTTGCGCGGGTGATCCGGGAGCGGGGTTTTCTTTGGCGGCGTTTTGCAGATCGCGATCCAGAGCAGCGCCGTCGAAGGGAATGACGATGATTTTGCTACCGTGACCGTTGTTGCCCGGTTGCTCCTCTTTGGGAGTATCCAGGGCTGCCAGGGTAATGGCCGTCACGTGGCCATTCTCGATGAGCACGCCCGGACGTTCCAGCTTGTGCCAATGATTGACCGTGCCATCGGTGTAGCGGGCAAAGTCCGTGGTGGGATCATACGCCAGGCCTCGGTTGACCCAGTTGCTTTTGCCGTCCTTGGAGGTGAGGTGATAGGCTTTCCGGGGACCACAGGAATTGACGATGATGTGATAGAGGCCGCCGGAATAAAAGATAGCGGGGTCTTCGAGAACGGGGATGTCGCCGGGAAAAGCGGACGGCCCCATCGACTTGTAAGGCCCCAGGATACCGTCCGCGGCCTTGCTGATAAAGACGAGCCCCGAACGCGGGACGATCATATAGTCGCCGTCCGGCCGCACCATGATGCTGATGTTGGAAGCATCAAGCCCCTCAAGCTTGATCGTCCCCAACTGTTCCCAGGGCCCATCCAAGGACTTGGATACGAAGACCGTGCCCGGCCGGGTTTCGCTAATGACGACGGCATACCGGCCGTCCGGCAACACCAGCGCCGTCACGCAGTGGCCTTTGCCACCCTGGTCATCCGGCCAGCAAAGACCCTTGTCGATATAGGGTCCGGTGACCTTGTCGCTCACCGCATGCACGGCCTTCGAGTTCCACCATTCGTTGTGGCCCTTGGCTTGGTCCCAGCGGCTGGCAAACATGTGGAATTTTCCATCAGGCGCCTTGATAATCTGTCCATCCCAATAGCACCACTGCTTCATCGTGGTGTCTTCCAGTCCGTTTTTCGGGTCGCGCGGGCCCACTTCAGCGGTGCCCCACACGTCCTTGGACAGGGAATCCGTGATCGGCATCGGTTGGAAATAGTCGATCAAGGTCTTGTCCGCGGCGCGTACCGAGGCTCCGATCATCATGGACACCACGGGCAATAGTTTTATCAGACGGATATGCATTTGCGTGTTGATGCTGCGCGTTTTCTTGTTCATCATTTTCATTGATGTGAGTTGTGTACTGCTGTCTCCTATCACTTCTCTCGCTAACTGATTTTACGGGCCGATTTCCCTTGGTGGTTTCCTGAGTTCCTCGGTTCTCGTGGTCGCTATTGTGCAGTCACGCGGTACAGCGCGGCGCCGTGCCAGGGGATCATCACGGAATAGGCGTTCTCGAACTTGCCGGCGTCCTTCTTCTGCCACAAATCCCTGAGCGCGCACTTGTCGCCAAGCCCGAGGTCCTTGAAGGTCACCTTGACCTCTTTGCCCGCGACATCCTGTTGCTCCGGGATCGCATCGCAGGTATTGAACAGGGCCAGATACTTGTCCTTCGATCCCTCGACATCCGCCATCCAGCAGACCAGGCCGTCCGCATTGAAAAGCTGCACATTGTTCTCGCTCTTGTTGAGAACTGCCAGCGCCTCATCATTTGTCAGGAGCGAAGTGAGAAAATCGTCGTTCTCCGGGAGGTTGCCGCCGAGCATCAGCGGCGATCTCGTGATGAGCCACAGGCTCAGCAGCGTATAAACTTCCTCCTTGCTGAATTTGCTATATCTCTCAGGTCCATTCGGCCCGTACTTGCAAAGCTTGCCGACGGACAGCATGTCCAGATCCGGCCAGTGACCCGGGCCGAAGTGTTTGCTCCAAAGCGCCGTGGCGGCGAACGCGATTTTCAATTGCCCCCAGTCGTCCCAGAGGTCACCGAGCAAGCGCCACATGTTGGCGTTGCGTGTGATGTGAGCTGCGGATTCGATCGGCGTGGGGCCGGGCGAGGTGCTGAACACCATCGGCCTGCCGCACTTGTCAATCGCCTTGCGATATCCTTCCACCTCCGCCTCATGATAGGGGAACCCGAGGTCATCCACCTTCACGAAGTCAACCTCCCAGGACGCATACAATTTGAACAGCGAATCCAGATAGGCCTGTGCGGCGGGATTCTTCATGTTGAGTCCGTGCATGTGATTCAGCCAGTCGCAGCGGCTTTGCACGTCCGCCGCATCGGCCGCCTTGCCGTCACAACCCAGTACCGGCGTGTTCGCGCCAACCGCCTGCCTGGGAATGCCGCGCATGACGTGGATGCCGAACTTGAGGCCTTTGCCGTGCACATAGTCCGCCAAGGGCTTGAAGCCCATTCCGTTGGCGGCGGAGGGAAACCTGTTCGGCTCGGGGAGGAGGCGGCCATGTTCGTCCATGGTCAGCCGGGGCGAGAACTTGTCGTCCTGTGTCGGCGCGAACATCGGTTCCAGTTTCGGGCTCGACCAGATGAAATCGACCACGATGTATTGCCAGCCGTGCTGTTTGAGATTCGCGGCCATGTAATCGGCATTCTCCTTGACCTGTTGCTCGGTGACGGAATAACCGAAGCAATCATAACTGTTCCAGCCCATCGGCGGTGTCAACGCCAGCTTGTGGTGTGCCGGTGCCGGGGTGCCGGGTTTCTCATCCGACTGCGCCATGGCAGGCACAGCGACTCCTATCGTTAGTAATGCAACCATCCAACTTGATAATGTGTTCATGATTTTGTTTGCTTGTTTTCTCATTTGTCGCGCGACACCTTCCGGATCGCCTCGATTTCGCTGGCATCATAAGGTGTGCCCTCGACATCCTTGAAGAGGTCCGTAAAGGGCACGGCAGGCTCGGGAGTGCCGGGCTGCGAACCCCACTCAAATTGTGCCTGCGAACGGCCCTTGACGAGGCCCCAACTGTAAGAGCCCATCCTGGCCTGCTTGAGGCGTGGCAGCGTATTGGCGATGATGTCCTTGTGCACCTGGCTGCCGTTGAAGCGGACCATCCATTCCGTGCAGATGACCGGGCGGCCGGTCTCTTTGTATCGGTTCGTGTCCGGACCGGGGTATTGATGGAAGGTGACGATGTCCGATAGCTTCAGGGCGACCGCCTCAAGCTCGCCGGGACCATACGCACCCACGGTCAGCGGCTGGCTGGGAGCCACTTCCCACGCCCATTCAAACACCGCCTGCACCAGCGGGAGCGACTCCGCGCCCAGTCCGTGACTCATGGGCTCGTTATACAGATCCCACAGCAACACGCGCCGGTCGTTCTGATAGGTCTTCAGAAAATCCTGCACGTATGCCTTGAGCCGGGGCCACGCCGACCGGTCCCTGACCCGGCCGTGTCCGGGGCTGGGCGACCAGTTAGGAAAGAAGACGCCGGGGATCGGGTCATCCTGTTTTCCGAGGTACGGATTGGTGCGTTTCCAAACATCCGGCTGCAGCCCGAACGCGCAGTCGTCGAAGAACTGCGGCATCACCGAGAGTCCATGCTTGGCGGCGATTTCAAGAAAATCGCTGAAGTGCCGCTTGTAGGATTCGGGACGGTTCTCCCAGACCAGGTACTGCATCAGGATTCTCACGGAATTGTAGCCGAGACTCTCCGCAAGCGTGAGTTCCTTGTCGATGATCGCCGGGTTGAAAGTGTCGTCCTGCCAGAATTCGGTTGAGTTGCCGGCATAGCTGGGAAGGTAATTGCAGCCGTTGATCCATGGCCGCGCGTGGTACCATTCCCATGCGCGTTCCTTCGACCACGGTTTGCCGGTTGCAGGGTTGGGAGCCAACTCATCCGCAACTGCCGCCGGCAGCGTTGACGCCATCATCATTACGGATAACAGGAATACTTTGTTGGTTAATTGCATCATGGTTTGGTTTCGTGTATGGACTTGAGCGGATAGACCTCGAGGCGGGTGAATTTCACGTCGCCGCCTTCAGTGCGGATCTCCATCGGGGAATTTACGCCAAGTTTCTGGTAGTCGCGGCCTTTGATACTGTAACTCTCCCCGCCGCCGCTGACAACCTGCACCGACGGGATGTCCAGCAGGATGTGCAAGACGACACGACCGCTCTTGGGACTCAACTTGATCATCTCGGGGGTGCCGTCATATTCCCCATAGGCCCCCTCCGGCCTGCCCGCTGCCAGGCTAATCTCCTTGACCCTGAGTTCCTGACTCCGGGCGTTCCAAGCGATGTCGAGTTCCGGCCCGGTGAAGGTGACCCGTGCGGCGTCTCCCGGTTCGAATTCGGCGACGATCTCCACCGGTTGCGAGACGTCGCCCACCTTGCCCGACGAGTCATTCAACCAGCCACGGATCGGCGAAAAGTGGACCTTCGGCCGACCCGGTTCTTCGTATACCGGGGATTTGCCCGGGATCGTGTCGCTCGTCTTGAACAGCTCGATGCCCGCCGCATTCGGGCCTTCGGTCTTCACCGAGAGCGTCTTGCCCTGCATGAGCTTCAGGTCGATGCACCTCCAATGGTCGGGATCGGAGGAGGCAATCAGCGCGTCAAACGCCGACATGAAGGGTTTGCCGTCCACATTGATGAACACCTTGTTCTGACCGAGGAGCCCGCGCGAGCACGGGAATATGAGGTAGCGCTTGTCCGCCTTGAACGTACGCGTGTTGTCATCGGCCGCCATCACACCCGATGCCAGCATGAGCGCGATGGCCGCCGCGACCATGACAGTCAGGCATGGGGCAAACGCATGCGCAATCCTCGCGAATCCAGCACGGAAGAAGCGTTCGGCAGGATGCCAAACGCGGCCGGCGGGACGCCGGCGCTCCCCGTCGGATTCTCTGTTAGGTGTGTGATTCATGACTGGCATTTCATGGTTGGATTTCATGTTGTGAGGGTGGTTTGCCGTCATGAGCAGTTGCATGGCTTGAAGCGCGAGGAGGGAATCGATTGACCGGAAAGAAACGGATGGAAAACCATCCGACTTTCCCTCTGTTGGCTCTGGTTCAAAAACAATTCTGTGGTACTTGAGTCGTGATGCAAGCGGCGAATCGTCATCCCTGAAAAAACCTGTCATGACAGCTTGGCACCTGTCAGTGACCGCATTTCCGTCGGACAGCGGATGTTGTTATCTAGCGATCCCGCAGGCGGATGATGAGCGGGGAATCGCCAACGAGCACGCCTTGGATCCGCATGCCGCCATCGACAGGCTGGATGAGCATATCCTGTTGCACGCCGTTGACCGGATCGCAGGCCACGGCCTGGCGACAGGCGGATTTCAGGCGTACATCGACCGGGATTCTCGCGCAATGTTCTTTGGCGCGTCCCCCCTGCCAGAGTGCGAGCGCCCGCCCATCGGGCGCGGTGAACATGAATGATTCCACGTTAGGTGGTGCGCCCTCGAAGGAGCACTCGAAGGTTGCGGGCTCCAGCCCGTCCAACAGGGTGGCCAGGTTGCGGGTGACATAATACGCCGCCTGCGGTTGGAGGGGCGCGATGGGATCGGCATCGAAGGACCGGCGGAGCAGACTCAGATCCAGCAATCCGTATGTCGGACAATACATCTCGCAGAAAAACGATTCGATTCCCAAACCGGAATCACGGGTGAAGACTAGCGCCACATACTTCGCCTTCTCCATTTCGGTGGCGGGAAAATTTCCGCACCACGATCTTTCCGCCGCCTGGTCGGAGAGCCGGGGATAGAGCGTGCTGTAATTCCATTCCCATAACTGGGGGACGTCGCGCGTGGCGGGGCCGCTATACAAGCGGTTGCCGAAACCAAGCGACATGATGATCTCGACTCCGTTGTCCACCAATTCCGTAACCGCCTTGTCGGTTTCGGGATCGATGGCTAACACCCCTTTTTGCTTTTCCACCCAATGCCAGTTGATCGGGTCGTCATGATAGCCCACGCGTGCCCATTTGAAGCCCGCGTCATAATGAAGCGGCCAGTACCAGCGGTGCGCGGCGAGTTCCTGACCCGAGCCATGGTACGTCGAATTGACCGTGACACCGGTGCCTCGGGACGCCAGCGCGATGTTCGTGCCGTGCTCGTCATAGACTTCGACTTCAGCGATGGAAAACGCATGGAGGATGTTCTCGACCAGCGGCAACGCTCCTGCCGTGATCCAAATCTGTTTGACCGGTTGCGCGTCAAAGCGGAATTCGAAGTCGGATTTCGCGGCGGTGTTCTCCGTCGGGCCATCATGGAATGTGCGCCAAGTGTCCGCATCCTGGCTGACCTTGAGGGTGATGGTCGCGGGCATGCCGCGCCCGACCTCCTCGGTGTCTCTCATGGGTGCCCCGCTGATCGGATTGCGAGGGCGTGCCGGGAGCGGACGTTTGCGCAGCACGACACGCGTCACCGCGTGCTCTATCGGAAAATCCAGCCGGATCCATATCGGTTGGACGGATGGGCGGGTCTGTCCGCGGCTCATCCAGCAGGTTTGAAGATCGCCGTCGATCAGGTGGATGGCCTCCACGGGCAAGTAATCGTTGTCCGTGGAACGGGGCATGCGTGTCGTCGTGACGCCGATATAATTCCGTTGGATCCGGCTGCTGTCCTTGGGATGGACCTTGACACGCGGGGCCGTGTTGCCCGCCTGGAGCGGCGCGTCGTCGAGATGCGTCGGCGCTTCGCCCAGCACCCAGCAGAATCCGAAACGCTTGACCGGCGACCCGCCGCAGAAGGCCTGCACCTGCGGTGGTTCGCTGACCCGGGTGTCATGGATTGCTAGATCGCCATCCGCCCTGACCGGAAACGATACCGCGCCGGACACCATGAGGATCGTGATAGATTTCGTTAATTTCATGATAATCCATGGTATTCACGCACGCCGCCTACTTCTTCTTCCAGATGGAGCGCAGTTGCCAGGCTTTCAACTCAACGTCGGCCAGACCCTTCTTGCCGAACACTTTCACGGCATAGACCGGCTTGTCGTCCGGCAGGAACGGAAAGACGAGCGGCATCCAGGCAACACCGGCGGCGTAACTTTCCACCGCCGTCCGGTCCACGAACACCCGCAGTTTGAGCTGGCCGTCGATAACATTCATCGGCTGATATGATACTCGCCATTGAAGAAGATGGGGCCGTCAATATCCGTGATGCAGCCGCGCCGCGCGGAAAAGTGGAATTGCGGGCGGTATTTTTCCTGATAGACACCTTCCTCCCCGGTGAGTTGGTCGGACATCTTCATGTTGCCGATCCACCCCGTCCCGGCCAGCGGCTTTTCCGGGACGATGGTGAGTTTTTTTGCCCAACCATTTCTGTACGCAGAACGTGCCGGTCCAGTCCGGCGTGCCCTGGGCGAGTTTGACATCAATCGGATGCTGCAATTCGCCGTCAATACTGACCAACAGTTTGACCTCCGGTGCGTCGAAACTCATCGGCAGGTGAACATACGGTTGGTCAATCTTCGGGCATTCAAATCCTTGCGGCGCGGGTGTGGCGTCCTGTGCCGGGCACAGGCTGAATGGCAATGCGCTTGCCGCGATTGCGAGCAGTAATTTGTGGATGGAGTGTTTCATGGTTTGTTGTTAGTGTATCGACTTCAGCGGATAGACCTCCAGGCGGTTGAATTTCACGTCGCCGCCCTCGGTGCGGATTTCCATGGGTGAATTTTCTCCAAGTTTCCGGTAGTCGCGGCATTTGATGAGATAAGCCTCCCCACCGTTGGTAACGGCCTCGACCGAGGGAATGTCTAACAGGACGCGCAATTCCACACGGCCGCTCTTCGGCGCCAACCTGGCCTTCTCGCCATTGACCTCGACTTCCTTGCTGCCGGCGTTCCAGGTGAGGTTGAGTTCCGCGCCCGTGAAACTCACCTTGGTCGCGCTGCCGGGGGTGAACTCGGCGATGATCTCGACCGGTTGCGAGATGTCGCCCACCTTGAGCGCTTCGCCAGCCTTGAGCGTGAGATCTTTCTGCTGGCTGCCCGGCTTGCGCAGTTGGGTGAGTTCGGAAACAAAGTTTGCATACAATCTAACACCATTCGGCGTGGTCTGCAGACTGAGTTCCAAGGGGAAGGTGGCCATCTGGCTGAACATCTCATACTTGCCAGGAATGGTATCGCTCGTCTTGACCAGCTCGATGCCCGCCGCATTCGGGCCTTCGATCTTCACCGAGAGCGTCGTGCCCTGCATGAGCTTCAGGTCGATGCACCTCCAATGGTCCGGATCGGAGGAGGCAATCAGCGCGTCAAACGCCGACATGAAGGGTTTGCCGTCGCCGTTGAGGAACACCTTGTTCTGACCGAGGAGCCCGCGCGAGCACGGGAATCAGAGGTATCGCTTATCCGCCTTGAACATGGGGATGAAGTCCTTGTAGCCGAACTGCGACGGATCGCCATAGGTGCTCAGGTGGTGTTGGTATTCCGCGGAGTTCTTGAGATAGATGCCGCGCGGATCCCATTCGTTGATATAGGCGGGCACGCAATAGCCACCCCAATGGGCATAGATGCCGAAGTTGGCGTCTTGATACCATTCCGGGGTCGGGTGATTTTTGAGCGAGTCCCATTCCGGCAGCAAGGGTTGCTTGGCGGTGGGGACGCCGGATTGCGCGAGCACCGGAAACTCGGTGATGCGGAGTTTGGCACAGCCGTAGGGGATGAGGACGATGTCCTGGACGGGCTCGGCGGATTGCACCGGGCTGACAGGCAGCAGGTCGGCGCTGTGGCGCGCTTCCTTCCACTGCGGCAGGATCCGGCCCTTGGCATGCAACTCGATGGGCGCGTGCTTGCTGGAATAGACCGGGTCGGTCAGCGGCTTGGTGACGATTTTGAATGACTGCTCCGGGTCCTTCTCATCGAAGATCAGGCCATAGTTCCAGGGCGTGGTCGGCAGCACCTCGTATTCCGGGTGGGCGTCATCCCCGCGGAACTTTTGCCAGGATTCGCCGATTCTCAAGGCAAAGACGAGCGGTCCGCGGAGCACGGTGGCGGAGTTGTTGAAGCGGCGCTCGATGCGGATTTTCATGGGCAGCTTGAGGTTGACGGTGTCGCCGTTGTTCCAAGTGCGCGTGATGGTGGCGAAGGTGCCGGGTTGCGGGCTGAGGGTGGTGTCGGTTTGGATGGTGGCGCCCAGGGCCCAGGCGGGAATGCGCAGTTGCAGCGGAAACTCCACGGGCTTGGCCGTCTGGATCGTCATGCGGATGGTGTCCGAGAACGGATAGTCCGTGACCACCCCGATGCTAACAGTATGGCCGCCCTTGACCTTGGCGGTCACCACGCACGGGCCGTAGGCCACCGCCGCCAGGCCGTCGTCCGGGGTCGCCATCCACAGGTGTCTGACAAACTTTGGCCAGCCCTGGTGCATATTGGCGGTGCAGCAGCCGTATTGAGGTTCCACGCCGAAGAGGTTGGCGCCGCCGCCGTTGGTGATGAACCATTTTTCCGCGCCATTCCGGCACATCGGTTGGTTCGCCTGCTGGTCATACTGGTGCGCCCACATGTCCGGGCTGAAGGTGCCGGGCCAGGCGTTGTAGCTCATGCGCTCGAGTTTGTCGCCGAACATCGGGTCGCCGAACATCGCCATCAGGTTCTCGAAGGAAAACATGCTCTCGCCCACGGAGCACAGCTCGGTGCCTTGCGTCGGGCTCGGGCCCGCGAAACATTCGTCGGCGGCGAAGGTGCCGCCCGCCTGGCCGTGGAATTGGTCGAGGTTGGTGATGCCGTCGTACACGGCTTGCCGGTGTTGCGCGTTGCCGGTTAGCTGGAACATGACACCGGGGGTTTTGTAGGCCATGCCGGCGTTCACGCCGTGGTTTTCGAGGTTCCAGTTTGGAGAGGCCTTGCTGTAGGGTTCGAAGTTGGAGAATTGCCGCGCATAGTCGTGGCCCTGGGCCATCAACAGTTTCGACACCTCCAACAGTTCGGGGTTGCCGGTGCGGTTGTAGAGCCAGATCGTGCTCAACACGGTGTCGGCCCAGCGCATTTTCGCCCATTCGAAGAGCTGTCGCTTCGGCAGCTCCACTTTCATGTAGGCAAAGAACCGGGTCAGCACCGGGATCACGCGCGGGTCGCCGGTGGCGTCGTAATATTGGGTGAGGGTCTTGCACATCAGCCCGAGTGGCCACCAGTCCTTGCAGCTTTCCGGACCGATGCCACCGTCCGGGCGCTGGTTGTCGAGCGTCCAGCCGGCCCATTTCCCGGCCATGTCTAACAGCTCCGGGTGTTGGGTGAGAAACGCGAGGGGCACCATGCCGTCGGTGTAGTAGGGGCCGCGCTCCCAGCTCTCACCCTTGCCGCCGAGCCAGCCGTTGTCGGGTCCGAGGTCGGGCCAGAACTTCGGCAGATTGCCGGTGAGGCTGGTGGCCTGGATGTTGAGTTGTTGTTGGAGCCAGCCTTGTGGCATGACCGCGCCCAGCGGCAGGATGCTGTAGGCGCTTTGCCCCAGGGGGGCCTTGTTAGACGGGTAGAAGTTGTTGGCCTTGGGCGTTGCGGGTGAGGCGGTTTGCGCCGCGCCCGGCGCAAGTGGCAGGATGACGGCGGTTGCCGCCGCGAGGAGTCGATGTTGCATGGGATGCTGGGGTGGGGGTGATAGCGATGGGCGGATGTCGGCGAGCGATGAATAAATAGACGTGGCGGGTTGCATCGTCTTTTCAGGCTTCACGTGGATTCACATGCATTCACGGATCGGATTTCTCCGTTCGAGAATTTCGTGGTACCTGAGGCGTGAGGCAAGCGAAGAATCGTCATTCCGGCAGAAACCTGGCATGACAGCATGGCACCTGTCAGTGACCGCAATGCCGCCGGGTGGATGTTGAGATGTTACACCCATGGGGGGCGGTTTGGTTGAGGCTGAGTTGCGGCCACCCCGATGTCGATCGGATCTGGAATGGGTTCCTGGATGGCGTCGCAGGAATGGTGGATCACCATGAGACCGTGGGATTTGGCCTGGGCCACCCATTGCCGGGTGCCGGGTCATACAAACTCGCGGATCAATTCATGCGAGAGCATCCGGCAATGCTGGCTGCCAATTCAGGCGGCAGGTCCGGTAACTCCACCCGCTGTCGAGTGCGGACATGCCCGCCGCGCTGGCAGAACTCACTTCCGTGACAACCTCGCCCAAGGCCGCCAGATCGTTAGAGCCCCCGATGGTGTAAACCACTTCGTCCACGGTGGCCGTGAGCGGCGATCCGCCGAAGGTGGGTGCGGGCGCGGTGCCACGCACCGGCTCGATCCGCGAGCGCACCTTGCCGGAGGCCGCGCCGTTAGACGGGTCGCCGTTGAGGGCGAACTCCATCAGGTTGTTCTGGCCGTCGCCGTCCGGGTCTTGGTCCGCACCTTGGTCCGCACCTTGGTCCGCACCTTGGTCCGTCGGCGCAAGGCCGAACGCCGGATGGCTGACCCATGAGGTGAACGGATCCGACGGCGGGGCAACTGCCAGCAATGCGCTGGCTGCGGCGATTTGCGCATAGGTCGGGGTGAGGCTCAGCCCGAGGCCCCACTTCTGGTCCATCAGGTAATCCATCCCGGTCCGCTCGTCGGCGCTGAGCGCCGCATCGGACCTTGCAAATTGCCGGGAAATGGGCTGACTCTAACCCTGATGCAGATGACTGCCAGCCGTTCCGTCAGATTCACGATGCCGACCTGCCATGCGGGCGAGGGCAGGGGTTCGCACTCCACCCGAATCCGCGACAGAAAGGCGTCCGATTCCACCCGGATTCCACGCAAAATGGCCGTCAACGGTGCGAAACCATGCGTCTCTAACCAAATAAGCAAACGCAGGAATCCCGATGAATACGCAGATTGACGCAGAATCGGTCCCGCAGGACCACGATGGCGGAGGGGGTGGGATTCGAACCCACGAGACCTTGCGGCCTTCCGGTTTTCAAGACCGGCGCAATCGACCACTCTACCACCCCTCCAAGTTGCACATTTCCAATGAGTTATGACTTTGCTCTTTCCTTCTCATGATACCTGTATCATAGCGAAGCGACTTGCGAAGCCCTACGATGCCATGAAACCAGAACCAACAAGATGGGAAGCCACCACGACCCCGGACTTTACGTCCGGCAACCGGGCGGCGGATTGTTCGCACGGATTACGCTGAATGGCAAGCGTTCTTGGCAATCTTTGAAAACCGACCAGGCCAGGGAGGCTCAGTCGAGCGGGAAGGCATCGGTCTTGTCGTTGGCACCATCCCCGTCGACTGCGAGAATGCGCCTAAAGTTCCGAAACAAGCTTGCAGAATTGCATACTGAGTGCCTTCCGGTGCTGGCGGTGAATACAGTTGCGCACCGGTACCATTGCCTATTCCCGCATAATTGTTGCTGCTCAGGTAGCACCCACCACGGGGCGACCCTTGACCGCAGAGTAGATTTTCATGCCACGAGCGCCAGCGAAAAACAGATTGATTTTTTTCTGAACTCATCGGGATACCTGCTGCAGCAAGTTGCAGTGGCTGACTAACAACACCCGCTTCCTCATCCTGCCCTGGGTCGTGATCCCGCAGTTGGCCAGCCATGTGCTGGGCATCGTCTCACGCCGGATTCGTGCGGACTGGCAGGGCAAATACGGGCATCCGGTGCAGGCCTTGGAGACCTTCGTGGACCGTGAGCGTTTCAAGGGAACCTGCTACCGGGCGGCCAACTGGCTGCGGCTCGGTGAAACCCGCGGGCGCACCCGCAACGACCGCGAGCACCGCATCCACGCGGCGCATGGTGGACCGGCCCGACCATACGGTGCGCCACCTCGTCGAGCGCTGCACGGGCTGCGGACGCTCACTGGCCGATCAGGAACCCAACCGCATCGAGCGCCGCCAGGTGTTCGACCTGCCCGAGCCCAAACTGAAGGTCACCGAGCATCAGGCCGAAGTGAAAACCTGCGCCTGTGCTTGTTGCAACCGCGCGGGGTTTCCATCCGATGTCACGGCCCCCGCACAGTATGGGCCTCGCGTCAAAAGCGTCGCAGTCTATCTCAAATACGACTGCAAGCACGGCCTTTGCAACGGGCACCTCTTGCGCGAACTCATCTTCCTGTGGGAGGAGCAAAACCAACCGTGGGCCCACACCATGGTCGGGCATCTGTTGGAAATCAAGACAGCGGTGGAAACCGCCCGCAACGCGGGCCTCACCTCCCTTCCGTCCTCCGATCTCGATGGTTTCCACCATCTCTATCTGCACATCGTGGACAGCGGCTACGCCCAGAACCCAACCACCGAAGGGCCGCCCGAACCCAAGCGCCGGGGACGCCGCAAGCAGAGCAAGGCCCGCAACCTGCTGGATCGCTTTCGGGACCACCCCGAGAGCATTCTCGCCTTCATGTACGACTTCGACGTCCCCTTCGACAACAACCTTTCGGAACGCGATTTGCGGATGGAGAAACTGCGGCAGAAAATCTCCGGCACCTTCCGCAGCTTCGCCGCCCTCGTGGACTTCTGCCGAATCCGCAGCTATATCTCAACAGCCAGGAAAAACGGCCTCACTGCCCTTGAGGCCCTGCGCCGGATCTATCAAGGCAACCCCTTCCTGCCGACCCCCCTGATCTATTTATGAGCCTGAAACCTTGGAGAGAAATCATCGTGCCCCATCCGGACGTGCTGAATGGCACGTTCCAGCAATCCGAATTCGCCGCCGACCTCACGGCGGGGCGAACCGGCAAGGCAACGCCGGAATACGGCGATGCAAAGGCATTCTACGAGCGCACTTTCATTACCGAGGGCATGGGGCGTCTGCTCACCCAGGTCGCACAGCGTCTCAACGGCAAAGGTGGCGAGCCGGTCATCCAACTGCAAACCACATTCGGTGGCGGCAAGACGCACACGCTAGTGGCGGTCTATCACCTGGTATCGCGCAAATGCCCGTTGGGTGAACTCATCGGCATCCCGGCGCTGCTCGATCAGGCAGGGCTGTTGGATGTGCCGCAGGCGCAGATCGCGGTGCTGGACGGCACCGCCCATGCCCCGTGCCGACCGTGGAAGCAGGGCAAACAGGCCGTTCGCACGCTCTGGGGCGAACTGGCATGGCAACTCGGCAAGGCGGATGGTTACGCCATGGTCAGGGAGTCCGATGAGAACGGAACCTCACCGGGGAAAGATGTATTGATCGGACTGCTGGCCCGCTATGCGCCGTGCGTGGTGCTGTTGGATGAGTTGGTTGTTTACATCCGCAATTTTGTCGAGAGCCAGGCGGTTAGCGGCGGCACCTACGACAGCAACCTGAGTTTCATCCAATCGCTGACCGAGGCGGCCAAGCTGGTTCCGACCGCGGTGGTTCTGGCGTCCCTGCCGGAATCCGACAGCCAGGCCGGCGGCCCGCGTGGCATTTCCGCGTTGAAGGCACTGGAGGCGGTTTTCAACCGCGTGCAGGCGCTCTGGAAAACCGTGGCTCCCGAGGAGGCATTCGAGATCGTGCGGCGGCGCCTGTTTGAACAGATCCGTGTTGCCAAGGCTCGTGACCAAGTGTGCCGCGCCTTTGCCGACGCCTACGTTGACGAAGCGGCCAAGGTGCCGCAGGAAACGCAGGAGGCCCGTTACTATGATCGGATGATTCAGAGCTATCCCATCCACCCTGAAGTCTTTGCCCAGCTCGATGAGGAGTGGACGACCATTGACGGATTCCAACGCACCCGCGGCGTGCTCAAACTCATGGCCAAGACTGCGTGACTGCATCCGCGTGGCCTTGGCTTGGAATTCCATCGTCGAAGATGTTGCAGCCATGCGACTCGTGCTGGGCAATCTCCAAGCGGAACAAGCGAAGAAGGAACTCGAAGGAGCCGACGACGTTTTGCCGCGGGTCGCCCGTGAATGCTTCAAGTGGCTGCTTTGCCCATCGCAGGAGAACCCCACCGGCAAGCCGAACTTCGAATCCATCCCCCTCAACACAAGCGGTGCCGCCCTGGGGCCTGAGATCGAGCGCGTGTGCATCGACAACGAATGGGTTATCGCCACCTGGTCACCCATTCACCTGCGTGCCAAGCTCAGAGAGCTTTACTGGAAGGCCGACAAGCCCGCCAAGAAGGCCGCCGAATTTTGGGAGGATACCATGCGCTACCTTTACCTGCCGCGCTTGAAGGATCGCTGTGTGCTCGCGCAAGCCATCGTGAAGGGTGCCGGAACCCGCGACTTCTTCGGCACCGCCTACGGTGAACACGAAGGGAAGTTCGACGGTTTCAAGTTCGGCGACTCCAACGTGCAATTCGACGGCACGCTGCTGCTCATCGAACCGGGGGTTGCCAATGCGTATGAAGCCGCAAACCAGCCTGCCATCCCGACGCCGGGAGTCACTAGCCCAGTCACCCCATCCGGCCAATCATCCGGCACCTCCGTTGAGAAAACGCCCGCCACGCAATCCAATCAACCGATCCCGACGACAAGGCCAGTCGCACCGCGACCGAGATCCTTCCACGGTTCAGCCGAGGTCGCCCCTGCCGCCGCCAAAATGCGTCTCGTGCAGATCGCCGAGGAGATCATTGCCATCCTCGCGGCCGACCCGAACGCGGCGGTGAAAGTCAACGTCGAGATTCAGGCGACTTTTCCGAATGGCGCCCAGGACCAAACCAAGCGTGCGGTTTCAGGGAACGCCAACACACTCGGCTTCAACACCGCAGAGTGGGAGTAACCCGTGATGAACCTCGGCCGAAATGATCAGTGTCCTTGTCTTTCCGGCAAGAAGTACCAGCAATTCTTCGCGGCCATGCAATTCCTGATGAATCGCGGCCTGCGGGTGCCGCAGGACGTCTCGCTGCTGTGCAGCGGCGGCAGCCCGATTTTCGAATGGAGCGAACCCACGGTAACCCACATCCGCTGGGACACCCGCCCGAG
>JAPLUI010000029.1 GCA_026397725.1 Verrucomicrobiota bacterium
AATCGGCCCGGCCGCCGAAAGGCGGGAGGCGCAAACGCCAGTGATGACCGCGAGGAAGAGGTGGAGTTGTTTCATGACGTTCTCATTTCTTCAAAAAATTCATTCTTCCTTACCGGTGAACTCCAGCTTTTGTCCTGGCTGGGTAGCACGCTCGACGATCTTACCCGTCCACGGGTTCAACAGCCGGAGGGTTCCGCCAACGGTCGAAGTGATGTCCAGTTTCGTCACCTTGCCGTCCTGCTGTGCTGCGGAAACCAGGAATCCGCCCTGCGCGCGCAGGTTGGTGAATTTCGCATCCTGCTCCTTCGGCCAGCAGGGAAAGACCCGGATGGTGTCCCCAACACTCTGCATCAGGAATTCGGTAACAATGGCCGCCACACCGATGCTTTCGGGCATGAACGTGCCGTGTCCATGCCCTTGCCAGACAAACAGGCCATTGGGCAATTCCCGGCTCTTGAACCATGCCTTGGTATTCGGGACCGCCTCCGGCATGGACAACCGGGCCTTGGCAATGTTGAACATCACATGGGAATTGTTGCCGTTGAAGGTGGTATCCTTGATGGTGCGACGGAATAGCTCCTTGACCGGTTCCGGAGAGAACCAGGTGACTTGCTCCGCCGGAAATACCGGCGATGCCGGCACGGTGAGATTGTGCTCGCCGACCTCCTTGTATTTGCAACCGGCCCAATCCACCACCACCGGTTTGCCGTTCGCATCCAGCGCCACCGGATAGTCCGCAAGCAGGGCTTTCATGGCGAGGCACTCGGCGGCCAGGTCCCGGTCCTTGCCGAGTTCCCTGGACGCCTTGGCGAAGGCGTCAAAGGTGTAATGCACATAGGCGATATCGAATGGACAGTTATCGATACCCAGGTTTCCATGCTCGGGACTGTATGACGGACCTAGCAGGATTTTTCCGGCGGCATCCTTGCCGCACTGTTTCATGAACGAAAGATAGAATCTCGCCGCCTCGCGGAGCGACGGATAGATTTTGGTCTCCAGATAGGCTCGGTCCGGATCACACAGATGCTTGTGCCAGAGATTCTGCGCCGTCATCCCGACCATGCCGATGGTCATTCCCCATGGACTCATGACCAGCGAGCGTTTGTTCACGCTCTTACAGGCGGCGGGATCGGGTTCATGCAGAAACTGGCTGATCGAGTAATACACCCCCTCACAATCAAAAACCTCTTTGGCCTGCCATTGCGCACGGGGCAGCAGCCGGTCCACATAGGCGACCCAGGGGTCGGCGAGTTGCGGATGATTGGCTGAAATCACCGACCAAAACGGCTGCCATGAATTGTAATTGAAATGGAAATCCGCATGCCATGGGGTGTCGTCCGTTGCCAGCGGTGGCATCAGCGCCACAGGGAACTTGCCACCGGGCAGGGAAACGGTCCTGGCGAAATACATCATCCGATACCACCAGTGTTGCAGGTCGCGGTCGGCCAGCTCCACACCGCTGCGGGCCCAGAAATCGCGCCAGGCCTTCTCATGGCCGGCAATCAGTTGTTCCGGTGCGCGTTCCACTTCAGCGACGGTTTTCTTCGCCAGCGCAATGGCGGCACCGCGCATATCCCCCGTGGATATATCAAATGACGTGACCAGAGCGGCCACCTTGGTGCTGGCGGTCCCGGCAACTGCGACACAGTATTCCATCCCCTTGTAATCAATGTCGCCCGGCAGCGTGACATGCAGCCAGTCCACGCCGTCGGT
>JAPLUI010000249.1 GCA_026397725.1 Verrucomicrobiota bacterium
GACATTTCCCTGACAGGCACCGGGGTGGGGCTGCCCGAGATCGCCGTCGAGCAACCGCTCGGCACCGACCTCAGCGACGGCAGCGCGAGCATCGACTGCGGCAACATCATTCTCGGCAGCACGTCCGGCGCCTTCACCATCACGGTGAAAAACATCGGCACCGCCGACCTCACCGGGCTGGTCGTGAGCAAGGACGGCACCAACGCCGCAGACTTCACCGTCGGCAGCCTCGGCACCAACGCACTGGCCCCTAACACCAGCACCACCTTCACCGTCACCTTCGCGCCCGGTGCCGCCGGGGCGCTGACGGCCGCGCTCCACCTCGCGAGCAACGACGCCGACGAAAACCCCTTCGACATTTCCCTGACAGGCACCGGCATCACAGCCTTCCAAGGGTGGATGACCGCCGCCGGAGTGCCGCCGGATCAGGCCGGCCCGGAACAAACGCCGCAGGGTGACGGGGTGCCGAATCTGCTGAAATTCGCCTTCAACATGGATCCGACGAAGCCGGATGTCCGCGCGTTGACCGTCGGGGCTGATGGGACGGCAGGGTTGCCGGGTGGAGCCGTGGTCGCTGGTGTGTTCCGCATCGAGTTCCTCCGCCGCAAGGCGCTCACCCATCCGGGTATCATCTATACGCCGCAGTTCTGCTCCGACATCGACACCTGGATCGACTTCGCGGGCGTGCCCACCACCGTGACCCCGGTCGATCCGACTTGGGAGCGGGTTGTGGTGGATGATTCGTACTCATGGGTATCCAAACGCTTCGGACGCGTGAAGGTAATTACGGTTCCTTGATTGCGACACCGGTCGGTTCCTTGAAACGCAATCAAGTGCAGGGCGGAACCGTCGCTGGCAAACTCGTTTCCCGTTACGACTCAGGTCCAATACTTTGCAGGTCCATTGGATTCCGGGGGGAGCTGAGATCCCGGCGGTGCCGGAGTTTTGAACTCCCCGCTCACGCCTCGGCGGCAGGTGCGCCAGATACTCTTCTTCCACTGGATAATCGTCTGGCAAGGGAATGGTTGGGCAAAGGAATGATTTGAATCCGTGCTACGCTCTATTCCTCTGCCCAAACATTCCTTTGCCATTCTCCTTCTGACCGACCATCCCCGCGCCGGGGACTCAGTTCGTTTTGCGCCCCGCGACGCCCAAGGTCGCTTTGGAAATCTGCCGGGCGGTCTCCTTGGGCCGCAAGGCACGCACCGCTTTCCCGGCCTGCCACATTTCGGAATTGCCGATCTTGTCGAGTTCCTTGGTGAGCTGGGCCTGATAATTCGGCTTGCCGCAGGATGCCAGCACGCGGGCACATTCTTTGCCCGTCTTGACCCGCTGATACAAGTCCTTGAAGACCGGCAGCACGGCCTTCTTGAATTTCGGCTTCCAATCCAACGCGCCGCGCTGGGCGGTGGCCGAGCAATTGGCATACATCCAATCCATGCCGTTTTCATCCACCAGGCGGATCAGGCTTTGGGTGAGTTCCTCGACGGTTTCATTGAACGCCTCGCTCGGCGAATGCCCGTTGGCCCGCAGCACCTCATATTGTGCTTCCATAACTCCGGCCAAGGCGCCCATCAGCACGCCGCGCTCGCCGGTCAGATCGCTGAAGACCTCGTGCTCGAACGTCGTCGCGAACAGATAGCCCGACCCGATCCCAATGCCGACCGCCAGGCAACGCTCCTCGGCCCGGCCGGTGGCATCCTGAAACACGGCATAACTCGAGTTGATGCCTGCCCCCGACAGGAAGTTGCGCCGGACCGAGGTGCCGGAGCCTTTCGGAGCCACCATGATGACGTCCACCTCCGGCGGCGGCATCACTTTGGTTAGGTCCTGGTAGGCAATGGAAAAACCATGGGAGAAGTACAGGGCATCGCCGGGGTTGAGGTTCCGTTTGACCGTGGGCCAGATGGCCCGCTGCGCGGCGTCCGACACCAGCAGTTGAATGATCGTGCCCTGTTGCACGGCCTCCTCGATATCGAACAAGGTCTCACCCGGAACCCAGCCGTCCTTGCAGGCGCGGTTCCAATCTTTCGTGAAGGCCTTGGCCTGGCCGATGATGACCTTGAAGCCGTTGTCGCGCAAGTTGAGGGCTTGGGCCGGCCCCTGCACCCCGTAGCCGATGATGGCAATCGTTTCGTGCTTGAGCACCTTGAGCGCCCGCGACATCGAAAACTCTTTGCGCGTGATGACCTGTTCCTGCGTTCCTCCAAAATCAATGATTGCCATATGGTTGTGATGTAATGATACCGAGTCAGGTAACCCCACCATGGAGCCAGCCTGGGCCGAACCCTAGCCCCCCCTGGCCGCCGGATGCAAGCGAAAAATAAAAATTTCCGGCGCGGCGGGATGGTTCCCGTGTCGGCCCGCCGCGCCGTGGACTTGAGGGTTGCCAGCGCCGGCCCAATGCCTGGGGGGACTTGCCGGATGGCCTCAGCGATCCCTGATCCAGACGAGCGAGCGTCCGCCGCGGTTGAGGCGTGCATAGTTGGGAATGGCCAGCAGTGGGGTGCCATCGCGGAACCGGCCCTTGATGACCCGCACCCCGTCCAACAAGTCCGACTGCCACTCGGTGGTCAGCGGCGAGTTCGGGGCCAGGACCGCCTCGACATCCTGATCAACGCTTTCGAGGTTGTAAACCAAGGGACCACAGCGCAAGGCGACCCGGCCACGCGTGGCGGCGATGTTCTCGCTGGCCTGCACGCGCTGCACCGGCAGGGGCAGGTCGAATGCCACGATGTCGCCGGCCTGCCACTCGCGGGTGACGAGGGCATAGCCACGCGCGACGGCCGGCGTCACGGGCTGGCCGTTGATGGTGATCGCTGACAGGCCGGAGCTTTCCGGGTGGTTCGTATAGAGGGCGCTGCTCTGGTGCTTCGGCACGCGGAGATGCAAGGTGAAGGTGGCCGGATGTGCCGGGGTGAGAGTGATGGCCACCTTGCCGCACCACGGGTACTCCGTCGATTGCTCAACTTGCACCGGGGTGCCGCCGAGCTGGTCGATGGTCACCCGGCTGCCAAGATAGAGGTTCACATAGAGTGCGTCGGAGCTGCGGGTGTATATCCACGTCGGCAAGCTGAGCAGTGTGCGCGGGATGTTGCCGACACAGCACGGGCACTGGTGCCAGGGGTACCGCGGCTCGGACGAGTCGAGGGGATTGGTGTAAGTGAAGTTCCTGGCCGCCAGGTCCACACTGCCGAGCACGGCATTGTAGAGGGCTTCTTCTAGCAGATCCGCATAGGCCGCGTCGTGCCAGGTCAGTTGCATCCGGTGCTGGAAGAACACCTCGCCGCACGCGGCGCATGATTCCCCATATGCATTGTTAGGCAGCGAGAAATCCTGGCCGAAGCCTTCGTTGGTGTCGCCGCTGCCGAGCCCGCCGGTGACGTAGTACTGGCGGTTGACGAGGTTGCTCCAGAGCGATTGGACGGCGCTGCGGTAGTCGGCATCGCCGGTTTCCATCGCGATGTCGGCCATGCCGGTGTAGCCGTAAACGGCACGCACCGCGTGGCCCACCGCCGCATACTGGCGGGTGACCGGCAGATGCGTCTGGTCGTATTCCTCGCCGTTGCCGCGGGAATCGAGGAGAAATTTGGCGAGCGCGAGGTAGGCCGCGCCGTTGTTGTTAGGCCCGGCCCCTCCTTCCAGATGGCGGGCGAGCCGGACCAGTGCGAATTCGATGCCCTGGTGGCCGTCATACCAGCGTTGCTTGGGGGCGGGGCCGAGGTTGCGGACCCAGCAATCGGCGAGGCGGATGGCGGCATCCAGCAAGCGTCGGTCCCGGCCGCCGGTGAGCAAGTGGTGGGCGATCGCGAACTCGATGAAATAGCCCGCCTGATAGCCCTCGTGGTCGCGGACGTGGCGCCAGTGCGGCCGGCCTTGAAGGGTGGCCTGGGTGAGCAGATAGCCATCCGGTTCCTGGGCGCTGAGGATTTTCGGAATCCAGTCGTCGAGGGTCAGGCGCATGGTGTTTTGTGCGGCGATGATTTCCGGATCGCCTTGCGGGTCCACCAGCAGGGCGAGGCACATTGCCTCGGCGGTGTTATACAGGAACCAGTCGCAAAACCCCGGCCCGGCATGCACCACGCCGGGGGTGCCGGCAAGCTTCCGGCCTGCCAGCACGAAATCCTCGATGCTGCCCTCGCGCGTCGCCGGATCGCACAATTTCCCCACACAATGCGGCAGCCAGTTGACGATCAGGTTTTTCGTCCGCTTCCGCCAGAACGGACTGCTGAGCTGATAGGCCGTGCTCCAGACCGGCTCGAGGTGCGGGGCCGGCGGCGCGGCGACCGCCGTGACTCGCACCGTGGCTGCGGCCTGCAACTTGCCATCCGCGGCACTCAGTTGCAGCACGTACTCGCCCACGGCGGCAAACCGCGCGGCGGTGGCGGCGGCGGCGGGATTGCTGAAAGCCACCGCCCCGGGGCCCGCCAGCTTCGCCCACTGGAGCGTGAGGCCGGGCCTGCCGTCAGCCCGGACCACGCCCGTTAGATAGGTGGCCCCCGGCAAGACCACGGTGCGATCAAGGCCGGCAGCGACGAGCGGCGCGAGGTCAGCGCCGGCAGCTTGCCGCATGAGGCAAACTGCAAGCAGCAGGCTCAGGGGGAGATCGGAACGGGTCATGGCAGCATCGGAGCGCTTGGTTGCGGCGGTCTCCGCCGTGGCCTCATCTACGCCGGCATGCAGCGGAAGTTTTCAGGTGCCGCGAAGGTGCCTGCGACTGGGGAGGGGTGCCACGCCCCGCGCTCCGCAGGCGTGCTGATCACCGCGCGTCGGGGGTCAGGGCGTGATCGCCGGGCACGCCCACTTGTCGCCAACGGCGTGAGAGGATCATGGGCGCTGCGCATGGAATGATGGATTTGAGTTTCAGGTTCATGGGGGGTAAGTTATCAGTTATCAGTGCTTGACACCGGGTCAGGCCTGGCCCAAGTTCCACCTGTTGCAGTGAATGCTGAGATTCCTCGCGGCGACACTGCGGAGCGCACATTCCGCAGGGGTTCGTGGGGCGGCATGCGCAGAGCCAACGCCCAGACGGTCATGCCCCGGAAAAACAACCACAGAGCAGCCGCCAAAATGAAACAATGAAAGTCAAGTTACCATGAAATCACTCAATATCATCCAACAAACCCGAGTGGCCATCAAATGCCTCGCGCTCGCTGCGGCGGTGGGGGCCGGAAGCGTGCAAGCGCAAACCACTCATGTCGGCGGTAACGGTGTCATCGGCGACGAAGTCCTCCCAACCGTTGCCGAAGGAACCGATCTGGTCGCGACCGTGCCCAGAGGTGGCTTCCATTGGACCGCTAAGGGTCAGCCAGCCGGGGGAGACTCCACCTCGAAATTGAGCAGTCCGGTGATGGTGGTTCCCACCACTGGTGAGGTCACCCTGAAATTCACCCATCGCTACTCTTGGGAGGGTGGTTATGATGGTGGTACCGTTCACATCAGCGTGAACGGTGCCAGCGCGACTTACTTGCCCAGTGCCCAATTCACCGCGAACGGCTACACGGCTACTGTCCCGGCACCCGGTAACATCCCGGCTTTTGCCGATGATTCGCCTGGTTATGGCAGCAATACCCTGATCGAGAGTGTGGCCAATCTGGGTACCTTTAATGCGGCAGACACCGTCGTCGTCACCTTTCAAGGCAATTGGGATGACAACACGATTGGATCCATTCCGGGTTGGGAGATCGGGACGGTTGACGTGCGGGACGCCGCCGATACGGCAATGCTCAATGTCGATTTTCTCAATGGTTCCGCCGGGTTCACCGTAACGAGCAGCTCCAATCTGCAAGGTCCCTGGGTTTACCTTGGACCGAAATCCCGGTTTGAAATCGACGGCGACGCCCTGACGGCGGATCGCTATGTTCCGGACCTCCCCGGACCGACTACCATCATTGATATCGCCGGGGCCGACCTTGAGGTGGTGCTGCTGGCGGGCACGCTCGAGCCGGGTGACTCCTTCACCCTTTTCGATCTTACCGGCGGAACCACCATGCGGGGAACCTATGGCAGCATTACCCTTCCTCCCGGCACGTGGGACCTGTCGAACCTCGGGGTAACCGGGACGATTGTCTATCGGGCGGAGTCGCAGATCCTCGATTTCTCGTTCCCGACTTTCGGTCCGGCCACCGTCAACCAGAGTGCGAGGACGATCACCAAATACGTGCCGGATACCACGACAGTGACCGCGCTGATCGCCGATTTCACGCTGTCCGACGGTGCCACCTGCCAAGTGAATGGCGCCCCGGTGGTTTCCGGGGTTACCCCGATCGACTTCACCAACCCGGTACATTACGTGGTCACTGGTTCGGATAACCTCAGCACCACCACCTACACTGTGACGGTCCACCTGGTTCCCGTCGATGCCACCGTCATTTGGAACAGCGGCAGCGGGGAGTGGAACACCAACTCCATCAACTGGCTCGGGCAACCGTCCGGATTGCCGACAACCTTTGCCGATGGCGCCAACGTGATTTTCGACAAGCCCATCGGCGGCACGATTACCGTCTCGTCTAACATGGCACCCCTCACCACTACCGTCAGTGCCGCATCCGGCACTTATACCCTCAGCGGCGGGGCGATTGCCGGTGAGGGTCCGCTCACCAAGTCAGGCGGCGGCACGCTCATCCTTTCCGCCGCGAACACCTACACCGGCAAGACGATCATCCAGGCTGGCACGCTGCAGCTCGGCATCTATAACTCTGGCAGTTACGGTCTCACGAACGCCGGCGTCCCTGGTCCGTTGGGAGCCCCTAACGGGGCCGCTGCGACCATCGACATCCACCCCGGCGTCACCCTGCAGATGGGCAACACCATCCCACGTATTGACCAGGCCACTGATCGCAGCCTCAACCTGGCAGGCACCGGCGCTGGAACGGTGACGATTCGAGTGAATGACAACGACACCAGCTTCACCTTTGGAGCGGTTACAGCCACCGGGACCGGTGCCAAGACACTGGCCCTGTTTACCGGTTCTCCCCAGGGTAATGGCGACCGTGAAGCGGTGATTTTCAACGGGCCAATCTCCGATTCATCCGACCTCAGCCCAACCTCGCTGAACGTTAATTTCAATACGCAGACGGGATCCGAGAGCTACGTCAGTATCAAGGAAGGCGGAACTTTCACCGGCCCCATCACTCTGGTGAGGGGAGCCAACGTAAACTCCGCCTACTTGACGGTCGGTGGCGTGCGCACCAGACTTGGAGGCACCCCCGGCTCGGGACAATTGGGCGGTGGCAATTACGCGGGCAACATCTCCCTCGGCACCAATACCATCCTCGACTACTTCAGCTCGGCGAACCAAACCTTGTCGGGCGAGATTACCGGCGCGGGCAAACTGACCAAGGGCGTCGCTGGCAGCGTGCTGACCCTCACTGGAGCGAACTCCTATACCGGCATCACGGCAGTCACGGCCGGCAAATTGCTCGTCAACGGCACGAATTCCGGCACCGGCGCGGTCAACGTGGCCGCGGACGCGACGCTTGGCGGCGTCGGCACCATCGGTGGTGCCACTACGCTCGCCAACAACGGCAGGCTGGCCTTCACTCTGAGCACCGTGGCAGCCAGCCACGATAGTCTCGAAATCTCCGACACGCTGGTCTTCTCCGGGGCCTCCGTGCTCGACATCACGGCCAGCGGATTGTTGCCAGCTCCCGGCCTTTACACGCTGGTGAGCGCCGCCGGCGGCATCACCGGCACCGCGCCGGCCACCGTCAACCTGCCAACCGGCTGGGCTGCGGACGTCTCGATCTCCGGCAACGACTTGCTGCTGGACGTCACCTCCGTCGGTTCCACCACCGGCTACGCCACGTGGGCCGCTGCCAACGCCGGCGGCCAGACGGCTGATCTGGATTTCAACAACGACGGGGTTGCCAACGGCATCGCCTATTTTATGGGCGCGAATGGTCTCGCCACCAACCCGGGCGTCGTGAACGGCAAGGTCGCTTGGCCCCACAGTGCCAGCGCCACCGGCATCGCCTTCCGCGTCCTGACCTCTCAAAACCTGATGGCATGGACGGATGTCACCGCTGACGCCTCCGACGTCGGTGGTTTCCTGACCTACACCCTGCCGAGGGTCACGCCGAAGCGGTTCGTCCGGCTGGAAGTGGTGGCTCCCTGAGATGGCAGGTGCCACCCAGCCTCAGCCAACCCCTAACCCCGGGGCCGCCGCTGCAAACCCGGCGGCCCCGCCTGGTTGGAGCGGAAGCATGCTCGTGCAGCGTGCAGGCGGGTTTGCCAATGGCGGCAGCGGGCTGCCGCGGTGATGCCCGCAGCCTGCTGCGGCATGGGATTGCAGGAACCGGTGGGCACACCCGGAGTCGTCCCCCGCCAGCAGGCTGCACGCACCAGCGCCGCAAAATGGCCCTCCGGCCTCCGCAAAATAATTGTGAAATTGGCGCTTGACACCACGGGCCCGCTCGACATGTTTCCACCCGTTGGAACGAATGTTGCGATTCATCACGGCGCTGCGGCGGAGCGGAAACCCCGCCGGAACGTGTGGTGTGGCATTCGCCAGGCCAACACCAATAATGTTAGAAAACACCCCGAACCAATAACCAATAATAATGAAAGTAACCATGTCATGAAAATACCGAATCCAATGAACCAGATAAGAAAGACCCTGAAGCACCTTGCCCTCGCTGCGGCGCTGGGTGTCGGACTGGGAATCGGCAGCTCCCCGGCGGCAACGCCTCGGAGTTTCACCGGCACCGCCATCACCGAGGATTTCGATGGCTTGACCTCAACTGGCACCGACGTCTCGGTGCTCAGCGGCTGGGATGCCGGGCATTTCAGCTCGAACCCCCAGCAGGGAACCACCGGTGGCAATGGTTTGACCACCGTTACCGATCCGCTGGTGGCGGACGACGGTAACTTCGGGACCGGGGGCACCCCGATCCTTGGCAACTTTGGAGCCACCAGTGCGGCGGATCGCGCGCTCGGCAGTTTCGCCCGGACCACTCCGGCGGGCGACCAGTTCCTCCAGTTGGCCATCACGAACGACACGGCCAGCCCGATCACGTCATTCGAGTTGACCTACACCGGCGAGGAGTGGCGCAGCTCCAGCACGCCCGTACAACAGCTCACCATGTGGTACAGCGCTACCGACGCAACCAACGGCTTCGTGAGCATGGGATCCGGTTTCACCTTCAACTCGCCAGACAACAGCGGCAGCGGCGCGATTGATGGCAACGCCGCCGGCAGCCGCACCGTGATCTCCGGCACGTTCACACCCGCCACTCCAATCGCCCCAGGCAGCACGGTTTACCTGCGTTGGTATGATATCAACGATAGCGGCATTGCGGACGACTATCTGGCCATCGATGACCTCAGCTTCGGGCTGGCCGCACCGGACGCCAAGATGCTGACCTTCGGACCCGGCGCCGTCATTGGCCTGCCCGTTGGCAACGCGGCCGACATCTCCTGGACCAAGCCGTATGGCACTACTCCAACGCAGCTAGCGGCCCTCACGCCTGCCTTCACCTTGTCTCCCGACGCGCAGTGCTACAGCACGGATCCCAATACGGATCCCGATGCAGTGGAGATTTTCTCCGGCCACAACTTCGACTTCAACGTCCCGGTGCATTACTTCGTCAGATCCTCGGATCATGCCATCACCAACGACTATACCGTGACGGTCACGGTAGCTCCGTTCGGCCCGCCGGTGGCCGGTTACGCCCGTTGGTTCGACGCCTCACAGATCACAGGGGTAAGCGATGGCGCCCCCGTCACCACTTGGAATGACCTCAGCACCAATGCCGCCAACGCCACGGTGCCGGGTGGCAATGCCGCGCCGATCTATGTGGCCAACGCGGGTATGGAAGCCGGGCTCCCCGCGCTCTATTTCGCCAAGAATGGCGGTGCCGGCAACAGCGCGGCCTTGAGTTTCACCAGAGATTCGAGCATCCAAACGGTCTTCTCCGTCTTCAAAGGCAACTCCTTCCTGCTCACCGATGCCGACGCATACCATTTCCACCGCGAAACCGATGACAGTCCCACCGATCCGTTATGGAATGGTTACACGAGCGGCAGCATTACCGGCGGTTCCACCTATGTGAACGGCACCTTGGTGAACGGGCTAAGCTACCCTATGCCCACGAGCCTCCACAATGGTTTCAACCTGGTGGAAGTGCTGACGAACGGTGGAACTGTGTGGGCCGATTCCTTCAACAAGGACCGCGTCTATCATGCGGGCAATCAATACCAGGCCGAAGTGGTCATCTATGATCGCGTGCTTTCCGAGGATGAGCGCCTTGCGGTGGAGCGCTACTTGATGAACAAGTGGTTGGGCGTGTTCTATGAACTGGCCATCACCCTCAGCAGCCCGACTAACAACCAGGGGTTCCCGCGCGGTTCGGACATCACGGCCACCGCCGCCGTGCATAACGGCACGGCGCCGTTCACCGTCAAGTTCTATCTGAAGACCGGAGCGGGTGCGCCGGCCTTGGTGGACACGCAAACATCCAGCGACACGACCTTCACGACGAACCTCGGCATCCTGGCCAGCAACGATTACGCAATCTACGCCACCGTCACTGACAGCGCCGAGACGCCGGCCACCGCCACCTGCGAACCGGGCAACGCGTTCATCGTGGCATCCGCCACCGCTACCACGACCACGGTCGGCACGAGTCTAAGTCCTTCGATCTACGGGCAGTCGGTCACGTTGACTGCCACGGTTGAGACGGTACCCACGGGCGGCACGGTGCAGTTCTACGACAATGGCAGTCCTGTGGGCGGCCCGGTGACGGTCAATACCGGCGACGGCACGGCCAGCTACAGCACCAGCACGCTTGCGGCTGGCAGCAATCCGATCACTGCGGTTTATTCCGGCCATGGCGTGTTCCTCGGCAGCACTGCCGCCGCCATGGCGCAGGAGGTGACGCCGGCGCTCCTGACGGTGAAGGCGGACAACAAACTCCGCATTCCCGGTGTCGCCAACCCGGACTTGACCTACACGATCACCGGCTACCAGAATGGTCAAAACCTCGGTACCTCGGGGGTGGATGGTGCGGCCGCGCTCGCCACTTCCGCAGGCATCTTATCGCCGGTTGGGAGTTACGACATCACCTGCGACGTCGGCAGCTTGACCGCGTCCAACTACAGTTTCACGACGGTCAAGGGAACCTTGACGATCCAGGTCGGAGCGCCGCCCGTCTCCAACGGCATGGTCTGCTGGTATGATGCGTCCTCCATCACCGTGGCGGATGGCGCACAAGTGGACACTTGGAATGACCTGTCCGGCAACGGGCACACCGCCACCCGCACCAGCGGCGCTCCGGTGGTTTCATACAGCGACATCAAATACAACTCCAGTGCAGCACCGAAAAAAGGCGTCCACTTCAGGGGCACGGATGACTGGTTCGACTGCGCCGGTGGCATGTTTGTCAAAGAACAATACGTCGTCGTGCGTTCCCCGAACCCCACTTGGGTCGGCAGTGGTTCGTTCCTCGCCCGCAAATCCGCTGATTTCCTGAGCGTCCGGGCATCGAGTCACAATCTTTACAATGGCTACACCGGATTCTGGGATGACCAGCTTCCGGCTGCCGTTTCCAAGAACGGAGCCGTGGTCTCCAGTGGTGCCGGGAGTATGCCCCGTGGCGGATTCGAGCTTAACCCGATCACCGACTACATGATTCTCAAGATTGTCGTGAATAACGGCGCGAGCGCGGCTAATCTCGCCCAGTATCCCTATTATCATATCGGACGGACCGAGACCTTGACCGGAGTCGAGATGGACATCGCAGAGATCATCGGTTACGAAGCCACCCTGTCTGCAGGGGACGAGGCCGTGTTGGGCTCCTATCTGAAGGGCAAGTATGGCTTGGTCGCGACCTATCCCGACCCGACGCCGCAAGCGGTCCTCACCAGTTTCAGTGTCGGCGGTGTGCCGGCCGCGATTGACCAGGCACGACGCACGATTACCATCACTACGACGATTGGCACGGATGTGTCGGCCCTCATGCCCACCTTCGCCCTGTCCGAAGGTGCGAGCTGCACGGTCAACGGCGGCCTGCTTGAGTCCGGCAGTACCCCGGTGAACTTCACGGGTCTTCCGGTGCATTGCATCGTTACCTCCTCGGATTCCCAGATTACCGCTGACTACACCGCCACCATCAAGTGGGTCTCGACGCTTGACACTGTCATCACGGTCTTGGACGTTACGGACGCCACCGGAGATGGCCGGGAAATCCTGAATGACGGCACCCTGGTCGCTGCCAATCACGTTGGTACATCTACCGTGGCTCCGGTCACCCTCCAAAACGGCTTGACCTTCGGCATCTCGACGGCACACCTGACCGGTTACGGCAGCGGCGCGTGGGGCGGTGGTGGTCAGAGTACGAACACCGACAGCAACAGTGCAGGAGCGGCTTCTCAGCTAACCGATGCGACGGCACCCGACTACGGCAAACTGATGCGCGAATACATCTGGAGTTCGGTGACTTCTTCACGTATGGACATTCCCGGACTGGTGCCCGGCCACACGTACCGGCTGCAATGGATCACGACGAGTCCGCGGGGCGGCAACATCTCGGTGGAAGGCAGCCCGTCCGTGGCGCTGGCTCCCAACTCCCCCCTTGCCAGGGTGTTTGCCTTTACCTGGGTGGCCGTCGACACGGTGGCCAATGCGCTGGTCACCAGACAAGCCGGCAGTTACCCCACGGACAGCGAAATCGTGTTCAACGGCTACGCCCTGCACGACATGGGCGTCTATTTGCCCGCAGCCGTCATCAGCGGGGTGACCGCGAGTCAGTCTCTCCCTGTCGGCACCCCCACGGTGAACTTGAGCGGCACGGTGAGTGACGGCGGCACGATTTATCCGGCCGCAGGTGAAGCCGTCTCAATCACGATCAATGGGGTGACCGAGTATGCCGTTGTCGACGGTGCGGGTGCCTTCGCTACCGAATTCCCAACCGCGTCGCTGGCGGGCGGTGCCCTCTATCCCATCACCTACGGCTATGCGGGTAACTGGATCACCCTCGCCTCGGCCCCGAACGATACCAGCACGGCGCTGGCGATCAGCGGACCGGCCGTCATCAGCAATGTGACCCCGAACTCGACCCGCGTTGTCGGTTTCCCCACTGTGACCTTGAGCGGCAAGGTGAGTAACGGCGGCACGGGTTATCCGGCCTCTGGTGAACCCGTCAACATCACGGTCAACGGGGTGACTCATATTGCCAACATTAGCGGCAGTGTGGGGGCGTTCTCGCTCGCGTTTCCCATGGCGTCCATTCCGGTCGGTGACCATCCTATCACCTATAGCTATGCGGGTAACGGGATCATGCTCAGCGCGGCCCCGGACAATACCAGCACGAAGTTGACGGTGCTAGCCACCGGGGGGACGGCATACGAGTCGCTGGTCGTGGCATCCGCTCCGGTGTCCTACTGGCCTCTGAACGAAACCAGCGGCACGACGGCATTCGATCTTGTCGGTACCAATAACATCACCTATGGCGGGACGTACACCCTGAACCAGGAACCGCTGAGGAATACCGACGGGCAGCCCTGTGTCCTGTTCACCAATGCCACGACCGCCGCCGGCGACAGCACGGGAGTCGCCTATAACGACAGCCTCAACCCGAGCCACTTCTCGGTCGAATGCTGGGTCAAGCCCACCAACACGTTGGTCCAGTATCTTGTTTCTCTTCAGGATCGCACCGCTGGTGGACGCATAGGTTATGCACTCTGGAAGATTAATGGCAGTGCGGGCTTTGGGATCATGGCGGGGACCGGAACAGGAAGCAACGGTGTCGCCGTCAATGGCGCGACGGCTGCCGAGGCCGGCAAGACCTATCACGTCGTCGGCACCTACGATGGAACCACGCTCAAACTATACGTGAACGGTAACTTGGAGGGGTCAGCGGCGATGGTATATGTGCCAGCCACTGCTGCCCAGCCCGGTTTCACGATCGGCTCGCGCAACGGCAACACCCCCACCCCTTCCCACATCCAGGATGTGGCGCTTTACAACCGCGCGCTGACACAGCAGGAAATCCTGACCCACTACCAGGGAGCGTCCACGTCGGGCTACGCCGGCTGGGCCGCCACCTACGCCAATGGCCAGGCCGCCAATCTGGACTTCAACCATGACGGGGTGAGCAACGGCATCGCCTACTTCATGGGCGAGACTGGCCGCGCCACCAATCCGGGCGTTGTGAATGGCAAGGTCCGTTGGAAGAAGGCTGTCAGCGATCCCTACGCCGTCAAGGTCTCCACCGACCTGCAGACCTGGAGCACCGCTCCCGGCGGCAGCGTCGTGGAAGTCGGTGGCTACGTCGAATTCACCTTGCCGACCAGCGGCACAATTCAGTTTGGCCGCCTTGAGGTAACGATCCCGTAGCCTCATCCCTGAATCAATCAACCGAAAGGCCGGGGGTCTAACACTCCCGGCCTTTTCGGGTGAAACGCGCAGGTATGGAGTGAGGTGGGAAGCGCAGCGCCACACCGCTGTGGCTAAATGCGTCGGAGTTATTGCTTGACCCTCAAGCCCTGGTCATGGACGGTCGTCTCACGTCACGTCACGTCATCCTTAAAGAACACGACCCAATGCTGAAATGAAGGTCCTTCGTTATTGCGGTTTCGGGCTGCTTGCCCTCGCCATCCTGTGCGCGCTGGCGTGGGCCTGCGGGGCGTTAACCTATGACGGGCCGGCGCCGTGGCTCGCCGTCGTGCAACTGGTGGCGATTCTGGCGGTGTTCATCTGGGTGCCGCGCTGGCGGCGCAAGCTCGGCATTTTCGGCGCGTGGTTCGCGCTCGTGCTAACATGGTGGCTGACCCTCAGGCCGACGAATGAAGGCGACTGGCAACCCGATGTGGCGCAACTGGCCTGGGCCGAGATCGACGGCGACGAGGTGACGGTGCATAACGTCCGCAACTGCGAGTACCGTAGCGAGAGCGATTTCACCCCGCGGTGGGAGACCCGCCGCGTGCGCCTCTCGCAGCTCACCGGCGTCGACCTTGCCATCACCTATTGGGGTTCACCCTGGATGGCGCACCCCATTGTCAGCTTCCAGTTCGCGGACGCGCCGCCGCTGTGCTTCTCCATCGAGACGCGCAAAAAGGTCGGCCAGAGTTATTCTTCCATCGGCGGTCTCTACCGGCAGTTTGAGTTGATCTACATCGCCGCCGACGAGCGCGACGTGATCCGCCTCCGCACCAACTTCCGCAAGGGCGAAGAGGTCTATCTCTATCGCAGCAGCATCACCCCCGCCCAGGCCCGCGAGCGCTTGCAGGAATATCTGCGTTCGATCAATGGGATGCGCGACCATCCGCGCTGGTACAACGCCGTCACCACCAACTGCACGACCAGCATCCGCGACCAGCATCCCGCCGCCGAGCGCATGCCGTGGGACTGGCGCTTGCTGCTTAATGGCAAGGCCGACGAACTCATGCATGAGCGCCGCGCCATCGCCACCGCCGGGCTGTCCTTCGCCGAGCTGAAACGCCGCGCCCTGATCAACCCGGCGGCCCGCGCCGCCAACAACGCGCCGGACTTTTCCGCCCGCATCCGCGAGGCTCGCCCCGGGATGTGAAACTTCAGGTTGCCCCGTTGGTTGTGGACGGATCCGCGATGCCGCCCAGCGCACGAGTACCGGCTTCGGCCGACCCGTCTGCCTGGCCACCTCCTCTCGTCAAACAATGCCTTCCCCTCCAAGACCCGCCGGCTGAAGCCAGCGCTCCGTACTCCATGCGCAGGCTTCAACTCAAGCAGGGCCGGAGGTGCCGGAGCCTGCCCCCAACTGCCGGGTTTTGCCAAAATCCGGCGCCGCTGCGGAAAATTGCTGAATTTTAGCTTGCCAAGTCGGCTGGGATCACTAGGTTGCCCGTCCCATGCCAAGAGTTTCAGGAAAAGCAAAGACACGGAAAGCCGTCGCCAAGCGCTTCAAAGTGACCGGTACGGGGAAGATCCTCCGTCGCAAACAAGGCAAGCGCCATCTGGCGCAATGCAAAAACCGCAAGCGCAAGCGCAATCTTGGGCATGTGACACTTGTCTCCGACGCTGACCTGCGCAACGTCAGAGAGAATCTTCCCTTCGCCTAACCTTGAAGTAACCACGACGAATAATACGCCCCCGTCCGCGACTCGGACGGCCTTCACGCAGCCAGTTCCCGCGAGGGAGACCCGATCAGGCGAGACTGCGGAAGGAATGACCACAACGGCCTGCTCAATACCAACACAACACCATGCCACGTGCCACTAATTCACCGGCCAGCCGCAAGCGTCGCAAGCGCGTGCTGCTCCGGGCCAAGGGTTTCCGCGGATTCCGCTCGAAACTCTTCCGTTATGCCAAGGACGCCGTCCGCAAGGCGATGACCTACGAGTACCGCGACCGGAAACGGCGCAAAGGCCAGTTCCGCCGACTGTGGACGCAGCGTATCAACGCCGCCGTCCGCGCCCAGGGAATGACCTACTCGCGCTTCATCGAGGGCCTCAAAGCCGCCGGCATCGAAGCGGATCGCAAGATCCTCTCCGATATCGCGATTCAGGACGCCCCGGCGTTCTCGGCCATCGTCGCCCAGGCGAAGCAGGCCCTCGAAGCCAAAGCGGCTGCCAGCGCCTAACACCCCAAAGCGAATCCCCCAACCCGCCGTCCGGTCTCGTGCCGGGCGGCGTTTTTTTTTTCGACGAGCGATACCGAAGGTTGCTATTGGGCGCTATGGGGCGCTATGGGGCGCTATGGGGACAGGTGCAATCGTAATTGACAGGTGCAATCACAATTTTGAATCACAATTTTTGCCGGATCGAGGTGGAGTAGGCCTTGAGGTGGCGTTGTTTTCGTCTTGCACCAGTGGCCGGATGGGGCTTGTTCTTGGGGGACATGAACCTCCGCAGTCCGCTCCGGCTTTCGCTCGCCTGTTTCGTGGCGGTTGCCAGCGCGAGCGCCGGCCTCCCCGAGGATGCCACCCCGGTGCGCCTGGTTGCCTGCCCCGCGATTTCTCCGGACGGCAAGCAGGTTGTGTTTGAATGGCTAGATGAGCTGTGGAGTGCCACCACGGAGGGCGGCGAGGCGGTCCCACTCACCGCTCATCCGGCACAAGACACCCGCCCGCGCTTCACCCCGGATGGTCAGCGCGTGGTGTTCTCCAGCAATCGCGGCGGGTCGTTTCAGGTATTCTCCATGGCCGCCGATGGCGGCGAACCGGTCCAGCATTCCCACCACAGCGAGGGCGGGCTGCTCGAATGCCTTGCGCCGGACGGCAAGCGTGCGATCATCTCCGGCAGCCGCGAGCATGCGGGCTGCGACGCGACGCGCCTGCTTGAAATCGATCTCACCCGCGAGCGGCGCGAGCGGTGTTTGTTCGATGCCCAGGCCAAGTCCGCCGCCTGCGCCCCGGATGGCACCCGCGTGCTGTTTTGTCGGGGCGGGGAACCGGTCTATCGGAAGGGCGAGGCCGGCCCGCGGGCCTCGCAACTCTGGTGCTACGAGGAAAACAGTAAGTCCTTCACGCGCCAGATCCCGGCTGCCACGGATGTCCACTCGCCGCTGTGGCACCGGGATGGCAAGGGTTTTTACTATGTTTCGAGGATCGACGGGGTTGCCAATCTCGGTTCCTACCGCGAGGCGACGCAAACCTCCAGGCAGCTCACCTTCAGCAAGGATGAGGGAGTGAGCCAGCCGGATGTCTCGGCCGATGGCGCCACCTTCGTTCTGCTGCTGGGTTGGCAACTGTGCCGCTTCCGCCCTGCCACCGATGCCGCCCCGGTCCCGCTGGAACTCTGGACGCGGGCGAAGCTGCCGGAGGTTTCCCGGTTGCCGGAGTGGGTTGATGGCACGAGCGATGCGGATTACTCACCCGCGCCGGAGCAAGTCGTGTTTGCCGCAGCCGGCGACCTCTGGTGGCTGACCAAGGGCCGGAACCCACCCACCCGCCTAACCGCCACCCCCGCCGCAGAAAGCGAAGTGCGCTTGTCACGCGATGGCACCTGGCTCAGCTTCCTGCGCGATGACGGACTGGAGGCCAATTACTGCCGCGCCACCCTCGAGCACGGCCGCCTCGGTGAGGTCCGGCAAGTCACCCACGGCATCCGCTCGAAATGCCGCCTGCAAGCGAGCCCGGATGAATCCAAGCTCGCCTGGGTGGAGGGCAATGGCGAGGTCTGGACCGCCGCCGCCGATGGCTCCAAGCCCACGCGCGTCTTCCAATGCTGGGACCGCCCGACCTTCGTGTGGTCGCCCTGCGGTCGCTGGCTCGCCCTCGCCGCCAAAGACAAAAACAGCAACCGCGACATCTGGCTCACCGCCGCCGACGGCTCCCGCCCGCCACTCAACCTGACTCGCCATCCGGCATTCGAAGGTTCCCCGCGCTGGTCCCCGGATGGCCGCTACCTCGTCTTCACCGCCCGCCGCGATCCGTCTGGCAAGCTGGGCCTGTGGCGGATCGATTTTGGCATTCACGGCCTGGCACCCGACCTCCCTGAGGCCGCCATCAGCCGCCTCGGCGACCTGGCCGTTCCGCTATCAACCCGCGGGATCGAGCCCCACCGGGTGCTATGGGCCGGGGATTCCAAGTCCCTGTTCTTCCAAGGCGCCGACCCGGCCCAGCCCCAGCTCCATGCTCTATCAAGCTCCGGAAAATCCATGACCGTGGTGGCGCAGCAGCGCGGCGTGCCGGTTCGCGTGGGTTCCGATGGCTCCTTGCTGTGGCTGGCGGACGGCTGCCCGGCGCTGCTCAAACAAGGCGCACTGACGCGCTTCCCCATCGCCATGACTGTTGAGCGGCGGCGGGAGGATGTGCTGCGCCTCGGCTTCCGGCGCATCTGGCGCACGCTCGGCGAGCGCTTTTACGATCCGGCGATGACGGGCACCGACTGGCCGGCCCTGCGGGAAAAATACGAAGCCCTGGCCGTTGCCGCGCGGGATTCGAGGCAGTTCGACCGCGTGGTCGGCCTGCTGTTAGGAGAACTCCAGGCCTCGCACCTCAGCTTTGCCGCGCGGGTTTGGCCGACTCCGTTTTCGCCACGGCATCCGGAAGAACCCACTGCCCACCCGGGGTTGGTGTTCCGCGATGAAGCGGGAGACGGGCCCTTGGTGGTCGGGCAGGTGCTGCCCGGATCGCCGGTTTCGCAAGTCAAGGAGCCGCCCCAACCGGGCGAGGTGGTGACGCGGATTGCCGGGCAGGAGGTGGACACCCACACGCCGCTGCACCGGTTGTTCATGGGTGCGCTCGGGTGCCCGATGCCGCTGGTCCTGCGTGCCACGGACGGCCGCCTGCGGGTGCTGGAACTGCGCTGTATCTCCTACCCCCAGGCCCGCGCCCTCGACCACCTGGCCCGCGAGGCCCGCTGCCGCACCCTGGTCGGCAATCCGCCGCGCCCGCGGCTCGCCTATCTGCCATTGCCCCGCATGGAACCGGCGGACCTCCAGCACTTGGAACTGGAAATCTATCGGGCATCACTGGACCACGACGGACTTATCCTCGATCTGCGCGACAATGGCGGCGGCAACGCGGCAGACCAGTTGCTGGCGCTGTTTTGCCAGCCGATCCACTCGTTCACCATTCCGCGCGATGGTCCGGTCGGCTATCCGACCGAGCGCCGCGCCCACCCGGCGTGGGACCATCCCATGGTGGTCCTGTGCAATGAAAACACCTGTTCCAACGCCGAGGTTTTCTGCCATGCCATCCAACAAAGCGGTCGTGCCGCCCTCATCGGGAGCGTTACCGCCGGCAGCGTGGTTTCGGCGCTTGATGAAACCATCCCGGACCTGGGCCGCCTTCAAGTGCCCTTCCGCAGGTGGTTCGATGCCCGCACCGGCGAAGACCTCGAGCGGCATGGCGCGGTCCCGGAACACCCGGTCCCGCACGGTCCCGCCGACGATGCCGCCGGCCAGGACCCGCAACTCCAGCGAGCCCTCGAAGTCCTCCGCGAAACCATCGCCAGGGTGCCGGGTGGTTAGTGGTTAGTGGTTAGTGGTTAGTGGTTAGTGGTTAGTGGTTAGTGGATAGTGTTCATCCATCCGCGATCCGCGATCCGCGATCTTCAAATTGCCCGCAAGAAAAGCCGGGAGGCCCATGCGGACCTCCCGGCGGTAACATTCAGGCAAGCGCGGCAATTATTTCTTCTTGGGGGCCTTGATGGCAGGCTTGATTTCGGTGCCCCAGATGGTGTTTTCGCCGGTATCCAACAGGGTCTTGCTGCCGCTGATCACGACCTTCTTGTTGTCCTCACGGATGGGCAGCATTTTGACGCTGTTATCGAGATAAACCAGCGCGGCTTTTTTATCCAGAGGTCCGGCGTCGAATTCACCCTTGGTGGTGGCATTAAGCAGCGGGGTCACCGCAATGATGCGGTTCGGGTCGTCATTGCCCAGGGCCACGTTGCCGTTCATCATATAGCCAAAGCCAACTTCACCGCCCTTGAGCGCGTCGTTGCCTTTAAACTGGTTGTCCGGACGCTTGGGGGAATAGGGCGTCTTGGAATAGAACGGATCTTCGGATTTGGCGACCCCGGCAGCAATGAGCTGGCGGAAATAATCGTTGGAGGTATCGCCACTCAGATTGAGCGACGAGCCCGTGGCTGCCGTCACGGCCGTGGCGGTATCCTTGTCCGGGAACGTGCTATACTCGGCACTGAAGTCGGTCAAGGCGAGAACCATGCCCTTGCCATTTTGCATGGCCACGACTTGGTCCGCTTTTGAGCGCATGCGGAGCAGTTGCGGATACGCGATGCCGGCGAGGGCGACGATGATGACGATAACGACGAGGAGTTCCACCAGGGTGAACCCTCTGCGCTGCGGTGTTGTATTCATTTTCATGGGGTGGTATTTCTATGTTTTGTTATTTAATGGGGCGAGCGCCCCGATTATTATGGAGCCCCAGCAGGAGAACGTCCCCCGCTTGATGAGGCCGCGATCAAGCTAAGGCCCTACCCGCCGGACGCAAGGATGAATTTCAAACATTTTCGCGAGACCTCCCCCCACGGCCACGGCACGCCTGCGGTCAACCCCCCATCAACCTGCCTGCGCCCGGTTTCCCGGCTTGCCAAACCCAGGCTGTCCCTGCATGCTCCGCCTTGTGAAAATCCACAAGGCCATCATCACCGCCGCCGGCGCCAACCAACGTTCCCTGCCACTTCAGACGCTGGTGGACCGCGATGGAGTGACCAAATCCGCCCTCGCCATCCTCGCCGAGGAAGTGACCAGTGCCGGCATCGAGGAAATCGCCGTCATTGTCAGCCCTGGAACCGAGGATTCCTATGCCGCCAGTGCCGGCCCGCACGCCCGGCGCATGCGTTTCATCGTGCAACCCAAAGCCCTCGGCTACGGCCACGCGGTCCACTGTGCCGCGGATTTCACCGGTCGCGATCCCTTTCTCCTCATGGTCGGGGACCACCTCCACATCAGCCGCACCGGGAAATCCTGCGCCCAGCAACTCATTGCATCCGCCCAAGCCGAAAAATGCTCGGTGTCCGCCGTGCAGGCCACCCATGAACGCAAGTTGCAGCATTACGGTTGTGTCGGTGGCCACCGCGTGCCCGGTCGCGAGCGACTTTACGAGGTGGAAGCGGTGCTTGAGAAACCCACTCCCACCGAGGCCGAGCAGAAGCTCGTTGTTCCCGGTCTGCGGGCGGGCCGCTACCTGTGTTTTTTCGGTCTGCATGTGTTCACCCCCGCCATCATGGCAATTCTCGCCCGCCACCTGGCCGCGCCGCCCGCCACGGGCACTTCGGATCTCACCGGTGCCGCCGCCGAATTGGCCCGCTGCGAGCGCTACCTGGCCCATGAACTCCAGGGCACCCGCCATGACATCGGACAACGCTACGGTCTGCTTGACGCCCAGCTCGCCCTCGCGCTGGCGGGCAACGACCGCGACGAAGTGCTCACCCACATTGTGGAACTGCTCGCTAAAATCCAAGCCTGAGTTAACGCCCCATGTCACGCCTGATCCCGCTGATTACCTCGCCGGAAGCCGCCATTCGCAACCAGGCCCTTGATGCCGTCTGTGCGGAGATGGGCGCGGCGGAATTGCTCGCGGAAGCCGCGGCGCTGGATGCCTTCCGCCGCGCCAGTGACAACCTCTATGAGCGGGTGCGGGCCCTGCTGTTCCTGTATGCCATCCACCGCTTCCAGCTCCCCGTGCGGCTCGCTGCCGAAAACGCCACCGCCAGTCCCGGCAGCATCCCCTTCCATGGCTACGAACATCTGCTGCAACGCCGCTTCGAGGAAGCCATCGAGGTTTTTCTAACATGCAGCCAGGTGGCCGGTCCGTCCGACGCGATTTCCAGCGCGCTCGCCGTCGCCTATCACCGCCTGGCCTTCCAGACCCTGGCGGATCAGGTCCGCCGCAGTGTGCGCAGCGTGCGGGGGAATCAATGGATGTTCCGCATGGGCCATCCCGCCGATCACCCGCTGCGCATCCGCCCGGAATTGTTGGTCCGCGCCCCTGACAACGAAACCTATCCGATCCTGCGCGAACGCACGCCGGTGCGCATGGACCTGACCCACTGCGGGTGGAGCGATATTTTTTTTCTGGGCATGGACTACCCCGAGGGAGCCAAGGTGCTCAATGTTTCGATTGATCTGGCCATTCACGGTGGTGATGTCGCGCCCAGTCCGCCGGTGGAAGCGAGTTTGCGCGTGATTGATGAACCGGTGTTGCGGCTCACCAGCGTGGATCTTGGCTGCACGGCGGAGATTGCCAGCCTCAATGAGGTTTTTGATTTTGCCAAGGACTACCTCGGGCTGCTCAAGGCGGCGGTGATTGCCAGTGGCATGGTGCCGCCCGGCATCGAAGGGTCCGGCCAGAGCCTCGCCGACCTGCTCGCGGAAATGGTGGGCCCCGGGCGTGGCATCGAGTTGGTCAGCCACGTCAACAACATCCCCAAGGGCTCGCGCCTCGCGGTCTCCACCAATCTGCTGGCCGCACTCATTGGCGCCTGCATGCGGGCGACCGGGCAGGCCCGTTCGCTCACTGGCCCGCTCGAGGAAAACGAGCGGCGGATCGTGCTCGCCCGGGCCTTGCTCGGCGAGTGGCTCGGCGGTTCCGGCGGCGGCTGGCAGGATTCCGGCGGCGTCTGGCCGGGCATGAAACTCATCGAAGGGGCGCTCGCCCAGGACGGTGATCCGGAGTTTGGCATCAGCCGGGGCAGGCTGATGCCCTGCCACCGCATTCTCGATGCCACTGCGGTGCCGGCCCAAGCCCGCCAGAAACTGCAGGATTCGCTCGTCCTCGTCCACGGTGGGATGGCTCAGAACGTCGGTCCGATTCTGGAAATGGTCACGGAAAAATACTTGCTGCGTTGTGGTCCTGAATGGCAGGCCCGCGAGCAAACCCACGGTGTGCTCCACCGCATCCTGGAGGCCCTCAAGACCGGCGACATCCGGGCGCTCGGTGCCGCCACCACCGAGAATTTCCGGCAGCCCATTCAAACCATCATTCCGTGGGCGAGCAATCTTTTCACCGAGACGCTGATTGCGAGAGTCGAGGCGGAGTTCGGCGCGGATTTCTGGGGGTTCTGGATGCTCGGTGGCATGGCCGGCGGCGGCATGGGATTCATGTTTGCGCCGGAGCGCAAGCCGCATGGGCAGCAGCGGTTGTTGGAAATCATGACTGAAATCAAGCGGACGCTCGAAGCCGCCCTGCCCTTTGCCATGAATCCGGTGGTCTATGACTTTGCCATCAACGAACGCGGCACCTGGTCCGACCTGCTTACCGGCGCCGACGCGCTGATGCCTGCGGGCTACTATAACCTCAGCATCCCGCCGCTCCTCCGCATGTCCCGCAACGAGCTGGCTCCCCATCACCTCATCGAACTGAACCACTTCGCCGCCGCCTGCCGCACCCATCCGCTCCTCAGCGGCACGCTCAATTCCCTCTTCGATTCCATCCTGCCCGCCCGCCACGCGGAAATCCGCACCGAGGAATCCCTCGGCCACCTGCTCGAGCAATTCGGATTCGACCCGGAAACCCACGAACAAATCCGCGAGGATTTGAAAAGCGGACGGCTCGGCCTCGCGCAAAACCGTCTGCCTGCCAATTCGATCATCGAAGATGTGGTGGCGGCTGATTTGGTGGACGCCACCGCACCGGACGTCCTGAGCAACGCGATGCGCGAACTCGGCCTCAACGCGCTGCGTGCCGGCGAGGTAGCGGTCGTCACCCTTGCCGCCGGGGCCGGCTCGCGCTGGACCCAAGGCGCGGGCGTGGTCAAGGCCTTGCATCCGTTCTGCAAATTGGGCGGCCGGCACCGCTCGTTCATCGAGGTCCACCTGGCGAAAAGCCGCCACACCAACCGGCTCGTCGGCACGTCCCTGCCCCATCTTTTCACCACCAGCTACTTCTCGCACGATGCCACCGCGCGGTTTCTGGCCGAACATGACAACTATGGCTATCAAGGGCCCCTGCTCCTGTCCGCCGGCAAATCCATCGGCCTGCGCCTCATCCCCACCGTGCGCGACCTGCGCTTCGCCTGGGAGGAAATGCCCCAACAAATGCTCGACGTCCAGCAGCAGAAAGTCCGCGACAGCCTCCGCACCGCGCTGCTCCAATGGGCGCATGCCAATGGCGAGGCCAGCGACTATACCGACAACCTCGCCTCGCAGTGCCTCCATCCCGTCGGCCACTGGTATGAAATCCCCAACCTCCTCCGCAACGGCACCCTGGCCAGACTGCTCGAGGAGCGCCCGCAATTGCAGCACCTCGTCATGCACAACATCGACACCGTTGGCATGACCGTGGACCCGTCGTTGTTAGGGATGCACCTTGCCAGCGGCGCGGGGCTCACCTTCGAGGTCATCACCCGCCGCCTGGAGGATCGTGGCGGCGGCCTCGCCCGCGTCGATGGCCGGCTCCGCCTGGTGGAAGGGCTGGCGATGCCCCGCGAGGAGGACGAGTTCAGCCTTTCCTACTACAACACCAACACCTGTTGGATTCACCTCGACCAACTCCTCGCCACCTTCAAGCTGATCCGCGCCGATCTGACCCATCCCGAGAAAGTCAGCCATGCCATCCGCTCGCTTGCCGCGCGGATGCCCACCTACATCACCCTCAAGGAGGTCAAAAAACGCTGGGGCCACGGCCAGGAAGACATCTTCCCCGTCTGCCAGTTCGAGAAACTCTGGGTGGACATGAGCAGCCTCCAGAATCTGAGCACCCGCTACCTCGCCGTGCCGCGCCGCCGCGGCCAGCAACTCAAGGACCAGGCCCAGCTCGACGGCTGGCTCCGCGACGGCTCGGCACAGCATCTTGAATCACTCTGCGAGTGGCGCTGAGGCTGCTCGCCGCGAGCATGGGCACCGTGGCTGCCGCGCTCAGCTTTGATCGATGGCTCGCTCGGTTTTGGCGTCGATGATGGTGAAGCGTTCGCGGTTGAGGGTGGGATCGGAGCGGAAGATGAGGCGCCCGGAATGCGAGCGTTCCAGCTCGACGAGGAGTTTGGCGTCGTCGCTCTTGAAGCGGTTGAGGACGTCGCTGTTGACGATGATGATGATGTCACCGATGGAGTCCCGGTGTTTTTGGATGACGGTGTTGAGGCGGCGCTGGATCTCCACGGACATGGTCATGGGGGTCTTGACGCGGGCGCGGCCCTGGCAGTACGGACAGGGCTCATACATCGAATCGCGGAGCGACTCGTTGAGGCGCTGGCGGGTCATTTCCATGAGGCCGATGGGCGAGATCTGCAAGGCCTGGGTCTTGGCCTTGTCTTTCTTGAGGCGGTCACGCATGGTTTTGTAAACCGTCTGCTGGTCCTTGCGGTGGCGCATGTCGATGAAGTCAACCACGACCAGGCCGCCGATGTTGCGGAGGCGGAGTTGACGGGCGACTTCCTGGGCGGCCTCGACGTTGGTTTCGAGGATCATCCGATCCACGTCCTTGGAACCGCGGTTGCGACCGGTGTTGACATCGATGGAGATGAGCGCCTCGGTTTCATCGATGACGATGTAACCGCCGCAGGAGAGCCAGACCTGCCGCGAGAAGGCCTCGTCGATTTGTTTCTGAATGTTGACGCGCTCGAAGATGGGCTGCGTGGCCGAGGGGAAATAGTGGACGCGGCGTTTGGCGCGACGCGAGATCTTGCCGGCGATCTCGCGGATGATCTCGGTGGTGGCGGCGTCATCGCAGATGACCTGATCGATTTCGTCGGTGAGGAAATCGCGGGTGGTGCGTTCGATCAGATCGGGCTCCTGGAAGATGCAGGCCGGAGTCGGGGAGTTGACGCGGCATTCCTCGATTTGGTCCCACTGTTCGAGGAGCATGGCGAGGTCCCTGACGAAGTGGCGGGCACGGGTGCCTTGGGCCACGGTGCGCATGATGATGCCCATGCCCTCCGGGACGGAGAGCTTCTGCACGATTTTGCGGAGGCGCTGCCGTTCCACCGGATCCTCGATCTTGCGGGAGATGCCGAATTGCTCGGTGTAGGGCATGAGCACGAGGTATCGTCCGGCCAGCGAAATGTTGGTGGTGACGCGCGGGCCTTTGGTGCCGATGGGCCCCTTGGACACCTGGATGACAATCTCGGAACCCACCGGATAGATGTCCGGAATGTCCTTGGAGGTGATCTTCTGCTGCTGCTTTTTGGAATGGCTTTCGCGCTGGATTTCCTCCAGGCCGGCATCCAGCGCGGCGGGGATGGCGTCCCAGAAATGCAGGAAGGCATTCTTATCGAGGCCGATGTCAACGAACATGGCCTTGAGGCCGGACTCGATGTTCTTGATGCGGCCTTTGAAGATGCCACCGACGATGTTCTGATCGCCTTCGCGCTCGACGGTGTATTCTTCGAGCACGCCATCCTCCAGCAGGGCGACGCGGCGTTCGAGTTTTTCGACGTTGACGATAATGCTATTACCACGGGAAGGATCGGGCTTGCCGATGCCGAGAAGCCGTTTGATGCGTTGGATCATGATTTGTATTTTGTTAGAGCGTTTGATGGTCGTGAGGCGGTTAGGGTTCCGGGACGGGTTGGGCGCGAGGGATGACGGTGCCATCCTCGTCGATTTCAGGAGTAATGACCGGCGTGGGGATCACCGGTTCGGGAGTGGCCGGGGCCGGGGTCGCCTCCAGGTTTTCGACTTCCTCGCCGGTTTCGCCGCTGCCCTCAGCCTCGTCGGGGTTGAGGGTCACCAGGGGGTCGTCTTTGGGGATGACGATTTCCTCGATGCGGGCGGTGTTGCCAAGCACTGCGGTTTGGGCTTTGAGGGGGAGTTTGAGGCCCTCGTCCTGGGCGAAGAGACCGCGCAGGATGAGGTGGGCCAAGGGGCCGCAGACCTTGCCGCCGGAGCCGCCGTTCTGGACGAGGACGCAGACGGCATACTTGGGCTGGTCAAAGGGCCCGAAGCAAATCACCCATGAGTTGTTGGATTTCTTCCCGGTGTCGATGGTTTGGGCCGTGCCGGTTTTGCCGGCGACTTCGATGTTGGGGATCTTGACCCTGGCGGCGGTGCCGCCGGGTTTGTTGACGGCCTGCCACATGCCCCGGCGGATGAGTTCCAAATCCGGCGGCTTGATGCCGGCCTCGATGAGGTTGACGACGAGCTTGGGTTTGTCCTCAATGACCCTGCGGCCATCCGCAGCGGTGGCGGATTTGACGATGCGAGGCATGTAGTACTTGCCGCCGTTGGCGAGACAGGCGGCCATGGCGCAGAGTTGGAGCGGGGTGGCCATGGCATCGGCCTGGCCGATGGCGAGCATGGCGGTGATCGCCGGAGTCATGGAGGCGGCGGGATTGGCGGCCCGCCACGAGCCACTGCCGGGGAGGATGCCGGCGGATTCATCCGGCAGTTCGATGCCGGTGGGTTTGCCGAAGCCGACCATTTGGAAGCCGGTGACCATGGCTTTCCAGCCGATGGTGTTGGCGAGTTTCATGAAGTAGGGATTGCAGGATTGCTGGATGGCTTTGGGCAGGGTGAGCGTGCCGTGGCTGCCTTTGTGCAGGTTCCAGATCCAGCAACCGATTCTGATTTTCCCGAAGAGGATGAAGCCGTCGCAGGAGAAGTTCCGGTTGGCCATGCCTTCGAGGGCGCCGGCGATGGCGGTGGGCGGCTTGAAGGTGGAGCCGGGGGTGAAGGGCCTGATGGTCCGGTTAGAGAACGGATCCATTTTCTGGTTGTCCAGGTAGGCATTCCACCGGGCCTCGGAGATCGACGGGATGAAGTCGTTGGGATTGTAGTCCGGGATGGAAGCCATCGCGATGACCTCGCCGGTATTCACGTCCATGACCACGGCTGCGGCACGCCCGGCACGGCGGATGACGTTCTCGACATGGAGTTGGGCGCGGGCGTCGATGGCGAGGGTGAGTTTGGCGCCGACCCCGGGTTTGGTATAGTCGATCATGCGGATGATATGACCTTTTTCATCCTTGAGGAGTTTTTTCTGACCCTCCTGGCCGCGGAGCACGGCGTCCATGCTTTGCTCAATGCCGGCGATGCCTTTGGCGTCGCCGATGTAGTGGTTGAACTTGCGTTTGGCACTCTCCGGGATGTCCGCGGGCTCCCACGGCTTGATGTAGCCGAGGACATGACTGGCCAACGCCCCGTACGGATACAGGCGCAACGGGCGGGTGCTCAGATTGACGCCAGGGAGCACGAGATTGTGCTCGGCGCAGCGGGCGAATTCGTCATAGGTGAGATCGGTCCGGTAACTGAAGGGCACCAGGCCGCGGTGGGTCAGGTAATGGGTGCGGAGGGCCCCGGCGTTGTAGTTCTTGGTGAGGCCGAGTTTATCGAAACGTTTGATGGTCCAGTGGTTGACGATGTTCACGATGTCGTTTTCCTCATCCGCCCGGCCCGGGCCGTCTTTCCGGGTGAGGTGTTTGAGCGAAGGATCCTCGGCATCCTGGCTGTGATAGGCTCGGTACACCTCCTCGAGATTGAAGGCGATTTCGTAATTGCGGAGGTTGCGGGCGAGGAGGATGCCATTGCGGTCGGTGATTTCGCCACGGATGCCGGGTTCGCGGACGGTGACGGTGCTGTTGCCGGGGACCATTTGCAGGAACTCATCGCGGCGGTCGATTTGGAAATCATGCAAGCGGTTGAGCAGGACTCCGAAGCCCGTCAGCACGAGGGCTGTGAGCAGGTAGAGTCGCAGGCGGTAGCGGGGTTCCATGGAACTATGAGTAGGCGTGGCGGCGACGCTTTTTGCCGGCCTCGGGATTGATGGAATGTCCGCACAGACTGGCGATGCCGAAGAGCATCCAGAAGATGAGCGGGGACAACAACATGGTTAGAAACGAGGTGTAAGTCATTTGCAGGGCCGTGGCCTTGGAAAAGATGAAGTTGCCGCGGACGAAGGTGATGATGAGGTATTCCGCGGCCAGGTAGAGGAAGATCGAGATCCCGGAGAGCAGCGCCGAGAAATACCACTTGCCCTGCTTGAACAGCGGCTGGATGCCCTGCATGAGGAAGCCCATGGCGCCGAATAGCAGCATCGAATAGCCGAAGCGCAGGGATTCCACCGGCTGGGTATAGATTTCCGGCGCGCCGCCGTGGACGCCCAGCGTGCAGTGCGCGTCCCAGAGAAAACCACAGAGCACGGCCAGCAGCAGCATGGTGGGCTGCCCCACCGTTACGGCGGCACACAGAAACACGAGCTGCACGAGCAGAATGCGCGAATGATGCCACGCGGTGAGCGCGGGCAGAAACTGCTGGACCACGAAACTGGCGAGCACTAACAAAACCGTGATGACCGTGTAGCGTGTCACTTCGTTGGGGGATCTTTGGAGAGCACGACGAACACCGTGCCAAGATCCGCGAAGTTCACCGAGGGTCGGACGAGAGCTTCGGAATCCAGCGCGCCTTTTTCGACGGAGTCGATGGTTCCAAGGAGAATGTTGGCCTGGAAGATGCCGCCGCGGCCGGTGGTGAACACCCGCTGCCCGGAGCGCAGCGCGGCGTTCTTTGACAAAAACTTCAGGCGCAGCAGCGGCGCCCCTTCAAACTGCCCCCGCTGGCCACTGAGAATACCCACTTCCGGGCTATCCTGCACCTTGGCCGAAACCTGACAGGCTTCGTCGGTCAGCAGAATGACCGAGGAGCGGTTGTTCCCCGGGCGGTCGATGATGCCGACGAGGCCCTCGTTCGACAGCACGGCGAGCTGGGTGCTGATGCCGCGTTCCTCGCCGACGTCGATGTCCACGGTTTGCCACCAGGTGGTGGGTTGCCGGAGGATGACCTGGGCGGCGGTGACCTTGAAAGGGGTGGTCTCTTTGAAATTGAGGGCGCGGCGGAGCAGGGCGTTTTCGTCTTCGAGTTCGAGTTTGCGGGACTCGATGATGCGCAGCCGCCCGAGTTCGCTGCTGACGGTGTTGAGTTCGGTTTCCAGGGCCTTGGAGTGGCTGACTTCATCCAGGAAGCGGCGGGCATGGGTTTCGGTTTTCGAGCCGGCCTTCAGGAACGGTGACAACGCGGAAAAATAGCGGCGCTGGATCTCACGCACCGTGCGCTCGCTGCGGGTGAGCGCCCAGACGGCACTACCCAGAAAGAGCAGAATGGCGATGAGATTGAGCGGCTTCATGGCCGGGTCCTGCCTAACGCTCGAACTTGCGGTCGGTGTTGGTGACTCGTTTCAGGAGGGAGATTTCCTGAAGCGCCTTGCCGGTGCCTTCGGCCACCGCGCTGAGGGGATCCTCGGCGATGTGAACCGGCAGCCCGGTTTCCTCATGAAGCAGGCGGTCGAGTCCTTTGAGCAGGGCTCCCCCGCCAGCCAGTACGATGCCGCGGTCCACGAGGTCGGCGGCGAGTTCGGGCGGGCAGCGTTCAAGAGTGGTGCGGACGGCGTCCACAATGGTGCGGAGTGGGTCCGCCATGGCCTCGCGGATTTCCTGCGAGGTGATGGTGATGGTCTTGGGCAGGCCGGCGACGAGGTCGCGGCCCTTGACCTCCATGGTCATTTCCTTGGGCAGGGGGGCCGCCGAGCCCAGGCGGATTTTGATGTCTTCGGAGGTGCGCTCGCCGATCATCAGGTTGTAGGCGCGTTTCATGTAGGAGACGATGGCCTCATCCAATTCATCGCCGGCGGTGCGGACGCTGCGGGCGTACACGATGCCGGAGAGGGAAATCAGGGCGACCTCGGTGGTGCCGCCGCCAATGTCCACGATCATGTTGCCCGAGGCATCCTGCACCGGCAGGCCGACTCCGATGGCCGCCGCCATGGGTTCTTCGATGAGATAAACCTCGCGGGCGCCAGCCTGTTCGGCGGATTCGCGGACGGCCCGGCGCTCCACCTCGGTGATGCCGGAGGGGATGGCGATGAGCACCCGCGGGTTGGAGCGGCGGTTTTTGTTCACCTTGCGGATGAAGTGCCGGAGCATCGCCTCGGTGACCTCGAAGTCCGCGATCACCCCGTCCTTGAGCGGGCGGATGGCCACGATGTTGCCGGGCGTGCGGCCCAGCATGCGTTTGGCATCGTCGCCGACCGCCAGCACCTCGTTGGTGCCGGCCTTGACTGCCACCACGGATGGTTCACGGAGGACGATGCCATGGTCCTTGACGTTGATCAGCGTATTGGCGGTGCCGAGATCGATGCCGATGTCATTTGGGAAAAAATTCCCGAAAAATTTCTTGATGAACATGAAAGGGGTTGAAAATGAGAGACTTGGAGAGAATCGAGTGCCGGGGCGGCGTCCGGGTGGTCCTGACCTTTTGCTGCGGAAGGCGGCGAAAATCGGGGATTTGGCGGCGCCCCGCCGGGAAGAACCCTGTTCTTAATGAGCCTGCCCGGCGAAGTCAAGCGGAAATCCAAGATCAGCGGAAATCCACGGCCCGGCACCCACGCACCCACGGGCATGCGTGCCAAGACACGGCGGCTGAAGAGGCGGCGCTCCGACCTTCAGCGCCACAGCAGGCGCAGGCTGTTGAGGACGACGACGACGGTGGAACCTTCGTGACCGAGCACGCCGAGCGGCAGCGGAATCCAGGAGCCCAGCGCGGACATCGCCAGTAACACCACCACTCCCAACGAGATGGCAACATTTTGACGGATAATCGCACGACAGCGCCGGGAGAGGACGAGCGCTTCGAGCACCCGCTCGAGCCGGTCCTGGGTGAGGATCACATCGGCTTGCTCGAGCACCGCATCGGAGCCTCGCAGCCCCATGCCGATGGAGACGTCAGCGGCGGCCAGGCTGGGGGCATCGTTGACGCCATCGCCGACCATGGCGACGCGCTCGCCAGCGGCCCGCCAGCCTTGGATGGCCGCCACCTTGCCTTCGGGAGTGAGGCCCGACTGGGTATCATCGAGGTGAAGTTCCTTGGCGACGAGTTCGGCGGCCTGGGGGCGGTCCCCGGTGAGCATGGTGACGCGGATGCGTTGGGCGTGGAGTTGAGCGATGAGCGCGGCGGCTTCCGGGCGGAGGGCGTCGCGAAACAGAATGCGTCCGGCGAGGGTTGGCGAGGCCACCAGCACTTCGGTTAGGCCGGGCTCGGGATCGGGCAGGGCCTGAATCCAGGCATGCTCTGGAAACAGCGAGCGGCGGCCCAGCACCGTGATCTCGCCATTCACCTCGCCACGCAGACCCTGGCCGGGCAGCGAGGTGAGCGCGGCGGCTGGCGTCGCATCGTGGCCGTGCTGCAGCAGATAGGCGGTGGCCACGGCCCGCGAGACCGGGTGCTTCGATTGCCGGGACAGCGCGGCGGCCAGGCGGAGGACGGCCTCGTCCTGACCGAAGCTGGAAGCATCGATGCCAATGAGGGCGAGTTCACCTTTGGTCAGAGTGCCGGTTTTATCGACGGCGAGGCGGTTGATGGTGGCGAGGTTTTCCAAGGCAATGCCGCCGCGAAACAAAATCCCGCGCCGGGCGCCGGCGGCAATGCCAGTGAGCACCGCCGACGGAATGGAAATCACCAGCGCGCAGGGCGAGCAGACGACCAGCAGGGTCATCGCGCGATAAAAGGCGGAGCGGGTGCCGGGACTGGAGGCAAACGCGGGCTGGCCAAAACCGAAGTGCCAGACGAAAAACATGATAACCGTCAGGCCGAGCAGGCCAATGGTATAGCGGGTGCCGAAACGATCGGTGAAGCGCTGGGACGGGGCCTTGCTGGCTTGCGCATCGCGGATGAGGCGGATGATGCGGGCGTGGGCGCTTTCCGCCGGCGGCCGGAGGACTTCCGCGAGCAGGGGGCCATAGGTGTTGAGGGTGCCGCCGAACACGGTATCGCCGGGTTGTTTTTCCACCGGGACGGACTCGCCGGTGAGCGACGATTCGTCGGCGGCGGATTGGCCGTTGAGGACGCGGGCATCGACGGGGAATTGATGGTCGGGGAGAATGCGAATCGCCTGCCCGGCCTCCAGGCCGTCGGCATGCACCTCGCGCTCGCTGCCATCGGCGGCGACGAGGGTGGCGGTTTTGGGCGCGTCGTGGAAGAGGCTGCGGATTTCCCGCTCGGTGCGGGCGAGGGCGAGGGCTTCCAGGGCGTTGCTCAGCGAGAACAAAAACAGCAGCGCGCCACCTTCCCACCACGCCCCGATGGCCGCCGCCCCAATCGCCACCGCCAGCATCAGAAAGTGGATGTCCAGACGGAACTTCCTCATCCGGTCGAAGGTATCGACCGCCGCATCCCAACCGCCGAGGAGGAAGGCGGTGGCGTAGCAGGCATGTGCCAGATTGTTGAGGTCGGGAAAGCGATCAAAGTAGATCCCCAACAAGACACACAGCCCGCAGCCAACGGCTGAGGCCAACAACACGCGCCATGAGGGCTCGGAGTTTGAAGTTTCCATGGCGCGAGGCTAGGCCACCGGCAAGCCGATGACAAGCGGTGAATGGTCACGGCTGCGGCATGGAATTGCAGTGGCTGGCGGAGGCCGTCCCCAACCATGCCCGTGGCGCCACCCCTGAGAACCTCCGAAATTTCATTTGCCGCTGCCACTTCAGCCCCTATGCTGGGCCAGCCATGAAGCCCCTGTTCGCCACCCTGTTCCCGCTCGTCCTCGCCGGCTTCGCCCTTGCGGCGGAGCGCCCGGCCTTGCCATCGGATGTTTACAAGTCCGTCCTCCGCATCGAGGTGGCCACCCAGGTCCCGGACTACCGCACGCCGTGGAATGCCGGCCGCTTCGGCGGCGGCATCGGCACCGGTTTCATCATCGGGAAAAACCAAATCCTGACCAATGCGCACGTCGTTTCCAACGCCCGCCGCGTGCTCATCAACATCTACGGCAGCCCGAAGAAATACCCCGCCAAGGTTGATTTCATCGCCCATGATTGCGACCTTGCGCTGCTCTCGGTGGAGAATTTCGCCGACTTTGCCGCCTTCCCCGCGTTTTCGCTGGGTGAAATTCCCAGTCTTGAGTCGCAAGTCCGCGTCATCGGCTATCCGATCGGGGGCGAACGCCTGTCGGTGACCCGCGGCGTCGTTTCACGCATCGATTTCCAGGCTTACGCGCACTCCCGCGCCGATTCGCACCTGGTCGTCCAGATCGATGCGGCCATCAACCCCGGCAACTCCGGCGGGCCGGTCGTCCAGGATGGCAAGGTCGTTGGGGTCGCCTTCCAAGGCTTGCGGCAGGCGGACAACACCGGCTACATCATTCCCACGCCGGTGGTGAAACGCTTTCTCAAGGACATTGAGGATGGCCAATACGATCACTATGCGGAACTCGGCATCAGCGAGTTCCCGCTGTTCAATCCCGCCATGCGCAAGGCCCTGGGCCGCCCCGATGATGACAAGGGGGTGCTCGTCACCAACGTCGTTCCCACCAGTTCCGCCGATGGCTTCCTCCAGCCCGGTGACATCCTCATGTCCATCAACGGCCTCGCCATCGATAGCGCGGGGATGGTTTCCATCGATGGTGAGGACGTCAGCTTCAATGAAATCATCGAACGGAAATTCACGGGTGACAAAATCGCCGTGCGTTTCCTCCGCGGCGGCGGCTGGAACGACGTCGAGATCGCCCTCAAGCCGCTGGCCTGGTCGCGCATGTATGCCATTGATTATGAAAGCAAACCCCGCTACATCGTCTTTGCGGGGCTGGTTTTCCAACCGCTCGACACCAATCTTTTCGGCAGTGTGAAGTTTGATGACATCAACGTCCGCCGCCTGTTTTCCGACTTTGTTCCCAAGGGCCTGTTTCGCGAACAGCAGGACATCGTCATCCTCTCCCGCGTGGAAAGCGATCCGGTGACCAGCCAGCTTGAGAGCTTCGCCGGCTTTGCCGTGAAAAAGATCAACGGCACGGCCGTCCGCGATCTCGCCCATGCCTATGAACTGCTCCACCCGCAGGCGGCCCCCGAGTTTTTCGTCATTGAGTTGTACGGCTCCAACCGGCCGGTGGTGATTCCTGCCGCCAAGGTTGCGGACGCCAACGAACGCGTCCGGAAAAGCTGCGGCATCACCCGCCTCTTCAATCTCGACCGCTGACCATGCCACGCGCCGGTCTCGCCCTTGGCTCGAATCTCGGGGTTCGCCTTGCCAACCTGCAAGCTGCCCTGGCGTGCCTGCGCCGCCTGGCCCGGCCGGGAGCGGAGTTGTTGCAGGCCCCCATCTATCAGACCGCTCCGTGGCATTGCCCGCCCGGCTCGCCGGACTTCTATAACACCGTCGTCGAACTTGACTATGACGGCACGCCCGATGCCTTGCTCCGGCACACCCAGGCCATCGAGTTCGAACTTGGCCGTCCTGGCGGCGCGGCACGCCATGCGCCGCGACTCATCGACGTCGATCTGCTCTATGTTGACCAGGTGACCGTGCATGCCGGACGCTTGAGGCTGCCCCACCCGCGCCTCACCCAGCGGCGCTTCGTCCTGCAACCTTTGGCGGATATCCGCCCGGACCTCATGCTGCCAGGAGATCACGCCAGCATCGCCGAGCATCTCGCCAAGCTCCGCTCCGACGAGCCTGCCCTCACGCTGGTCCGGATAGACTGGTAGGGGCGTCCCGTCCAATGTTGTCATCATACCGGCATGAAACTCCACGTCCGCGCCACGCCCAATGCCCGTTGCAGTGAAATCGTGGGCTGGGAGGAGGAGGTGCGGATTGGGCGGGTGTTGCGGGTGCGGATCGCGGCCCCGCCGCTCGATGGCAAGGCGAATGCGGCGCTGCGGGAGTTCCTGGCCAAGGCGCTGGGACTGTCAAAATCCCAGGTGACTTTGGAACAGGGCAGTTCGTCCCGCTACAAGACGTTTTCGATTCCGGATGGCACGCTTCCGCCACCCTCATTCAAACCGCAGTGGAGACCCTAGGAAGGATTTTTCCCGAAGAATCTTTCTGCTCGAACAATTTTCCTTTACAGGGGCGGGGTTTGTCAATAATCCGCTCGCAGGTTAATTTGTCCTACCCGAGAAACATATGAAACTGTCCAGAAGAATTGTTTTTAGTGCCAGAGTGGGGTTTACGTTTTACTTCTCCATGGCTGCCGTGGCGAGAGCGAATCCCACGGACGGGGTGGTTGCCGCGGGGGCTGCCAGCATTGAAGCCGCGGGGAGTGCCCTGAACATCACCACCGCCACGGACAGGACCATCATCAACTGGAATTCCTTCTCGATCAGCAGCGGGCAGGTGACCAATTTCATCCAACCGGACGTGTCTTCCGCCGTGCTCAACCGCGTGATCGGCAGCATGCCATCGGAGATTGCCGGGCAACTGCTGTCCAATGGCCGGGTGGCCTTGCTCAATGAAAACGGCATTTTCATCACCCAGTCGGGCTCCATCAACACCAACGGCTTCACTGCCTCCACGCTGAATCTCAGCGATGCGCAATTCATGGGCAATGGGGGCCTCACCTTCAAGGGCGACTCGGAGGCGGTGGTCAGTAATGCCGGCACGATCCTGGCCCGCCAGGGCGATGTGTTCCTGATTGGCAAGACGGTCAGCAATTCAGGGCATATTGAAGCCCGCGATGGCAATGTGGCACTGGCGGCAGGTTCGGAAATCATCCTGCAAAAAGCGGGCGACGGCAGAATGTCCGTCACGATTCCAGCCGGCAGCAAGAAAGGGTCGGTCAACCACAGCGGCACCATCAAGGCGGTGCAGCAGCAACTCCGCGACAACGGCGGCAATCCCTACGTGCTGGGGATGAATGTGGACCGGAGCGGGGAGATGACGGCAGCGGATTTTGCCAACGCCCAGGTCATTGTGGATGCGGGGCAGGGCAAGGCGGAGGTTGCCGGGAGCATCCAGGCCGGTTCGCAAGCGGCAGGCGGAGAAATCCAGGTCTCCGGGGCGGAGGTGGTGGTCAAGTCCGGGGCCAAGCTGGACGTCAGCGGTGACTTCGGTGCCGGCACCATCAAGGTGGGCGGTGGCTATCAGGGCAACGATGGCACGGTTGCCAACGCCCGCAGCACCTGGGTGGAAGCGGGGGCCACTTTCACTGCCGACACCCGCGTCGCGGGCGATGGCGGTGATGTCGTCGTGTGGTCCGACCAAGCAACGCGCTTTGCGGGTTCCATTTCGGCCAAGGGCGGTTCCCTGAGCGGCAACGGCGGACTGGTGGAAGTCTCCGGCAAGAACTATCTGGCGTTCCGGGGGGAGGTCAGCACCCTGGCCGCCAACGGCAGGGCGGGCACCCTGCTGCTGGACCCCACCAATTTGACCATCCAACTGGCAAGTTCGGATCTCAACGGTGATGGCACGACCGGCGATGATGTGGCGGGTGACATTGCGGCCGGCGCCCCTGGAGTGAACAGCGTCATCACCTCGGGAGCCCTTTCCGGCCTCTTGTTAGGCACCTCGATTTCACTGGCCGCCACCAACGATATTACCGTTGCAGATGCGGTATCCTGGGACAGCCCCAACAGTCTGACGCTCACTGCTGGCAATCAGATCATCACCAATTTCGCACTCACCAACGCCGGCTCGGGTGACATTGTCCTGAGCGGTGCCGGCGGGATTCTGCTCAACGCGGATATTGTCACCGGAGGCAATCTTAGCCTCACGAGCGTCAACAACGCGATCACCCAAACTGCCGGAATGATCAAAGTCACCGGCATCTCGAACATCGATGCCGGCACGGGGGCCATCACGCTGGCCCAGACGGGAAATGATTTCCAGGGTGCGGTGAATCTAACCGGCGGGGTGGTCCATATCGTCGATGCCAATGCGCTGACCCTCGGCGTGCTCAAGACTGGCAATCTGACGGTGGAAGCCAACCAGGACGGGGCGTCAACGGGCACGCTGAATCTCGGCTCCGGCAAGGTTGACGGCACCCTGAATGCCTTCAGCAACAAAGGCGCGATCACGCAGACGGGCGGCCTGACCGTGACCGGCACCTCGAACCTCAATGCCGTGACGGGTGACATCACGCTCACCCAGATCACGAACGATTTCCAGGACGCGGTGACTCTAGCCGGCGGGGCGGTCCGGATCGCCGACGCCAACGCGCTGACCCTCGGCGTGCTCAACACTGACAATCTGACAGCGGAAGCCAACATGGTCGGGGGGTCAACAGGTACGCTGAATCTTGGTTCCGGGACGGTGAACGGCATGCTGGACGCCTTTAGCCACAATGGCTTGATCACGCAGACGGGCGGCCTGACCGTGCTCGGTGCGTCGAGCTTCGATGCCGCGACGGGTGACATCAAGCTGGACCTGCCGACGAATGATTTTGGGCCGCTCACCTTCAACGGCAGTATTGTTCTGTTCAGGGAGGATTTTGCCACCGAGATTGTCGGCACCAACACCGCGATGAGTTTGGTGGTTACCGCCAGCGGCGCGATCACCGACGCGGCAGGCACGACCATCGGCGTGACCGGGCTCGCAACTCTCGATGCCGGAGCCAACGCCATCACGTTGGGCGACAACGCGCTCGACACCACGAATTTCGGCAGCCTGAACCTAACGGGCACGGCAGTTGCGATCACTGCGGACAGCGCGACCGAACTAACCGGCGTGACCGCAACGAGCCTTTCGCTCACCGCCAGCGGCGCGATCACCGACGCGGTAGGCACGACCATCGGCGTGACCGGACTCGCAACTCTCGATGCCGGAGCCAACGCCATCACGTTGGGCGACAACGCGCTCGACACCACGAATTTCGGCAGCCTGAACCTGACGGGCACGGCAGTTGCGATCACTGCGGACAGCGCGACCGAGCTAACCGGCGTGACCGCAACGAGCCTTGC
>JAPLUI010000280.1 GCA_026397725.1 Verrucomicrobiota bacterium
CACTCCGTTCAACGTCGCCACCGGAGCGCTGCATCATTTCGCGTGGAGCGCGGTGACCAGTCCCCAGTCCGTGAACACCCCGTTCAGCGCCACGGTCACCGCGAAGGATGCCGGCAACAATACGGTCACCGGCTTCACCGGCACGGCCGCGCTCAATTGTGGAACCTCCGCATGCAGCGTCGGCACCGGCACGACCTCCAGCACGACCTTCCCGCTTAACACCTACTGCGAAGGCGAGCGTTCGCAGTGTATCTATCTGCAAAGCGAAATCGGAAGCGCGGGAACGATCCGCTCACTCGCGTTGAACGTCAGCACACCGCCCGGCCAGACGCTGAACAACTGGACGCTCCGGATGAAACACACGTCGCCGTCGAACGACGCCACCGCCGCTTGGGAGAGCACGGGCTGGACGACGGTTTACCAGTCCAACCAGACAATCAGCACGACTGGCCTGGCGACCTTCACATTCACGACCTCCTTCGTTTACGACGGCGTCAGCAACCTGATGGTTGATTTCAGCTTCAACAACTCCTCATACACAAGCAACGGCGCGGTGCTTTGCACGACGGCGAGTTCGACGCGCAGCATATTTGCATGCACGGACAGCGGATATGGCGATCCGCTCACCTGGGCGGGCACCTCGCCCACGCCATCGACGAGCACGGCGTTGCCGAACCTGCAGCTTGTGATGGATCGAACGGTCCCGATGACCCCGGCCGAGACCGGCGCTTTTGTGAACGGCATCTGGACGGGATCCATGGTGGTCCAGCAGGCCGCCACGGGGATCAATTTGCAGGCTGACGACGGCGCGGGCCATACCGGCGACAGCACGGCGTTCGATGTGCAGTCCCTCGGCGCTCTCACCCTTGGTCTGGCAGCCAACGCCACCGAAGGGGATGCGCCGGTAACCGCCTCGCTCAGCGTGCCCGCCGCAGTCGCTGCGGATTTGATGGTGAATCTGAGTTCCAGCGACACGACGGAAGCCACCGTGCCCGCCACCGTCACCATTCCCGCCGGGCAAAGCAGCGTCACGTTTCCGGTGGACATCGTGGATGATGCCCTGCTGGACGGCCCGCAAGTGACCGCCCTCACGGCCTCCGTGCCCGCCTACGACAATGGCCTGGCATCCATCACCGTCAACGACAACGAGAACACCAATCTCACGCTCACGCTTCCCGCTTCGGTTTCTGAAGGAGGCAGCGGAACCGGCAGCGTATCCATCTCAGGGACGCTCACCTCGGCGCTCACTGTTTCACTGGCATCTAACACCACCGCACGCCTCACCGTGCCGGCGGCGGTGAGCATTCCCGCCGGAGCCACCTCTGCAACATTCACGCTCGACGCGCCAGACAACGCGCTGACCGATGGAACGCAGTCGGTGACGATCACGGCGAGTGCGTCCGGCTTCACCAGCGGGAGCAGCACCACAAGCGTGCTGGACGACGAAGTTGTCCTGGTTCCCGAGATCGCCGTCGAGCAACCGGTCGGAACCGACCTAACCGACGGCAGCGCCAGCGTCGGCTTCGGCGGCGTCCCGCTCGGCAGCGCGTTGACCAAAACCCTCACCGTGAAAAGCTCCGGCACGGGCGACCTCACCGGGCTGGCCGTGACCACGGACGGCAGCCACGCCGCCGACTTTACCGTCAGTGCTCTCGGCACCACCACCCTGGCACCCGGTGCCAGCACCACCTTATGCGTCACCTTCGCCCCGGGTGGCGGCGGCTGGCACCCCGCCGCCCTCCGCCTCGCCAGCAATGACGCCGACGAGAATCCCTTCGATATTGCCCTGAGCGGACTGGGATACACCCCTGACGAATTCGCCAGCGCCGGTGGCCTCACGATTCCGGCCTCGGGGCTGTCCGGCGAGGCTTCGCCCTATCCATCGACCATCGCGGTGTCCGGAGTCATGGGAGGAGTGTCGGCCTTGCGGGTGAAACTCAACGGGGTCTCCCACACCTATCCGGCCGACCTGGACCTGTTCCTGGTCTCGCCAAGTGGCCGGGTCTGCGCCCTCATGTCGGATGCGGGTGGCTCGTTCCCCCTGACCAATCTCGATCTCGCCTTTGCTGATGCTGCGGCCAGCGCCATCCCCGCCGCGAGTGCCATCACGGCAGGATCCTATCGGCCTGCCAACTATGAGCCCGGCGAGGCCCTGCCGCCGGGCGGCATCGGCCTGATCGGCACCAACCTGCTGGCCCTGGTTGCCGAGGACGTCAACGGTATCTGGAAGCTGTTTGCATGCGAAGGCCATCCCGATCGCGACGGCGGCTCCATCACCTCCTGGTCGCTGGTTTTTGAACAAAACTTCACTGACGACCATGGCGACGGCTTCGCCACCGCCACGCCGCTCCCGGCCCCCATCACCAACAGTGCGACCGGAGTTATAGCTCCCGGTGACGAGGATTTCTTCCGGGTGACGGTGCCGGGGCCGGGCATCCTGATTGCCTGGAGCGAAGGTGCCACCGATACCTACGGCCACCTCTACGGGAACGACCGTACGCTGCTGGATGAAGACGATAACAACGACCTCCAAGCCAACTTCCGCGTGTCTGCGGGAGTGGTTGCCGGCGACTATTACCTTCGGGTGAAGGGTTCCAGTTCCAACACCGCGGGCACATATACCTTGCGCACCCGCTTCATTCCGGAAACCGAGCCCATTCAAGTCAGCTATCTGGAAAAGGCCGGTAACGACGTAAACCTCGGGTTCACCGGCAGCGCGTTGGTGTTATACTATATCCAAGGCAGCGAGGACTTGCAGGACTGGGAGCTGCTTGCGACCATGACCGGCACGGGGGCCGAAAACTATACCACGCTCCCGGGGCAGGGCCTCCAGCCGAAAAGATACTTCCGGGTCAGCACCCAGCCCCCCGTCCCGGCAGGTTTCACGCTCATTCCGGCGGGAATTTTCCAGGGGATGCCTATGAACTGCCGGTCCACCAGGTACAGGTGAGTGTCGTTCTACCTGGCGAAATACGAGGTGAGCAAGACCCTGTGGGATGAGGTTAGAGCGTGGGGCCTGACCCACGGCTACCCGGATTTGCGCACCGGTGGCGGCAAGGCTAGCACTCACCCGGTTCACAGCATCACCTGGTATGACATGGTGAAGTGGTGCAACGCCCGCAGCGAGCAGGAGGGGCTGACGCCGTGCTACACGGCATCCGGGGCGGTGTATCGGAGTGGCCAAAGCGCACCGGCCTGCAATTGGGCGGCGAATGGCTACCGCTTGCCGACGGAGGCGGAGTGGGAAAAAGCGGCGCGAGGCAGCTTGAGCGGGATGAGATTTCCGTGGGGCGACACCATCAACCATACCGATGCCAACTATTACAAATGACGAACCACGAATGACGAAAACAACCACGGGGTCAAGGGGCCGCGCCTCTTGCCGCGATGTTTCTTGGAACACCGGAAACCCGGGATCATGCACTTGAAAGTATAGTATTAGCCATCAGCACACACGGCGGCGACGAGGCTGGGGACGCCGTTGGCGACAAGTGGGCGTGCCCGGCGGTCACGCCCTGACCTCTCCCTATGGCTCCTGGTTGCCGGCGAGTTTTGGCGGGATGAGATAGACCAGCGTGCCGTGGCGGTTGGGGGGCGTGATGCGGAGGCAGGCGAGCGTGCCTTTCTTCATCTCAAGGGTGTCTCCGTAGGCCCCGAGGCTCCACTGGAGGAAGCGGGAGCAGTCCGGTTCGTGGCCGACGATGGCGACCCGCCCGAAGTCATGGAAGGCGGCCAGCTCAGTCAGGACGGTTTCGGGGACGCAGCCGCAGGCGAGCCAAGCCTGGACCACCGGGCCGGGGAGGTCGGCGGCCTGGCAAAGTTCTGCGGCGGTTTGCTGCGCCCGCACCAGCGGACTGGTAAGCACGATTTCCGGAATGAGGCCGGCCGCTTTCAGCAAGCGGCCCGCGCGGCGTGCCTGTTCCCGGCCTTTCTCAACCAGGGCGCGGGCCCCATCCCCTTGCGGGTGGCGGTCTTCGGCTTTGCCGTGGCGCACGAGAATCAGTTCCATGAGAAGATTTTAGAGTTAGGAGTTAGGAGTTAGGAGTTAGGAGTTGGGCTCCAGGAGGCTCACATGGTCATGCCCCCATCGACGGCGATGACCTGGCCGGTGATGTAGCGGGCGGCGGGGCTGGCGAGGAACATGACCAGCCCCGCGATGTCGGTGGGGTCACCGAAGCCGCCGAGCGGGATGTTCCGCATCACGGCATCGCGCAACGCCTGCGGGAGATCCGCGGTCATATCGGTGGTGATGAAGCCCGGTGCCACGGCATTGCAGGTGAGCGCCCGCCCGGCGAGTTCGCGGGCCACCGCCTTGGTGAAACCGATCAGGCCGGCCTTGCTGGCGGAGTAGTTGGTTTGCCCGGCATTGCCGATGAGGCCGCTGACGGAAGCGATGTTGATGATGCGCGGATCGGTGGCTTTCAGCAGGACCCGCATGAAGGCCTTCACGGTGTTGAAGGCACCCTTGAGGTTGGTGTCGAGCACGGTGTCCCAATCCTCCTCTTTCATCCGCATGAGCAGCCCGTCGCGGGTGATGCCGGCGTTGTTGACCAGAATGTTCACCGGGCCGAGTTCGTCGCCGATGCGTTTCGCCAGCTCCTGCACTGCGGCGTGATCCGCCACGTCCACCGCATAGGCCGTGGCGGCCCCCGGATACGCGGCGTTGATTTCCCCGGCAGCCTGGCCGCAACTCGCGGCACTGCGGCTGACCACCGCCACTCTGGCACCTTCGGCGGCGAAGGCACGGGCGATTTCCTGTCCGATCCCGCGACCACCCCCGGTGACCACGGCCGTCTTGTTGGCAAAGCGATGCATGCGTGCAGCCTGCCGGGCCGCCTCGCGGGTGTCAATCCCGGAGCACGGCCGTCCCGGCTGGCTTTTGGGACATTTCCGCATTTCCGCATTTCCGCATTTCAGCCTTTGAGTTGGGCGGCGGTTCTGCTTTGCTCTTCCTGTCATGTTGCTGGATCTCCAACGCCACCTGCCCGAAAGCATTTCCGCCATCGTCGCCGTTGTTCTCGGCTGGCTGTTGACCCGGCTGGCCATGGCAGGCAAGTTCGCCGCCGCCAAGGAACGCCTGAAAGCCGAGGAACGCCGCGCCGCGGAAATCGAAGCCCGCCTCGCCCAGGCCACCTCCGAGGCCCAGCGCAACGAGCAAGAGGCCCAAACCTTCCGCAACCAACTCACCGAAATCCGCGCCCGCCTCGAAGCCGAAACCAAGGCCGCCGCAGAAAAACAAGCCCTGCTCGATCGCGCCGAACTCAGACTCGCCGACACCTTCAAAGCCCTCTCCGCCGACGCCCTCAAATCCTCATCCGAGCAATTTTTGCAACTCGCCAAATCCTCCCTCAGTGCCCACACCGAGGCCGCCAAAGGCGATATCGCAAAACGCCAGACCGCCATCGAGTCGCTCGTCAAACCCGTCACCGACACCCTCGGGAAATTCGAGGTCCGCCTCGGCGAAATCGAGAAGGAGCGCATCGATGCCTACGCCGAACTGCGGGCCCAGGTCCGCTCGCTCGGCGAAGGCCAACTCGGCCTCCAGCGCGAAACCGCCTCGCTGGTCAGAGCCCTGCGCCAGCCCAGCGCGCGCGGCCAATGGGGTGAAATGCAGCTCCGCCGCGTCGTCGAACTCGCCGGCATGCAGGAACACTGCGACTTCGAAACCCAAGCTTCGACGAGCACCGACGAAGGCAAGAACCTGCGCCCCGACCTCGTCGTGCGCCTCCCCGGCAGCAAGACCATCGTGGTGGATTCCAAAACCCCGATGGACGCCTATCTCGACGCCCTCGAAGCCACCGACGACGCCCTCCGCGAGGAGGCCCTCCATCGCCACGCCCGCCAGGTCCGCACCCATATCCAACAACTTTCCTCCAAGAACTACACCGCGCAGTTTGCCCATGCGCCGGAGTTCACCGTGCTGTTTTTGCCCAGCGAGTCGTTTTTTTCCGCGGCCCTGCAATGCGATCCGGGCCTGATCGAGCGTGGGGTGGACCAAGGGGTCATCCTCGCCACCCCCACCACCCTCATCGCCCTGCTCCGTGCCGTCGCCTATGGCTGGCGCCAGGAAGCCATCGCCGAAAACGCCCGCGAAATCTCCCTCCTCGGCCGCGCCCTCCACGAACGCCTCGGCAAACTCGCCGAGCACTTCTCAAGACTCGGCCGCTCGCTCGGCGCTGCGGTCGATCACTACAACTGCGCCATCGCCTCATTCGAAACCCGCGTCCTCATCAGCGCCCGCAAGTTCGAGGATCTCAAGGCCACCCCGGAGGCCGCCACCATCCCCAACCTCGATCCCGTCGATAAAGTCCCGCGCTCCATCCAAATTCCCATCCCGCTGCTCGCCTGCTCCCCGGAGCAAGCCGCCGCGCCCGCCACCGCCGCGCCCCTCGCGCTCGCGGCCGGAGCCCCTGATTTTGGCGGCGAGCCCATTGAAGACGAGGATTTCTCCTTTGTCCCGCTGCCCGCACCCAGTGCCCGCAACGCCGCAGCTGACCTCCGCGCCGCCTTGGAGTAGCCCCCGTTGGGAACCGGGCGGGCGCTCATCTCAAGAAGCGGCGGACTCCGCTCCGCCGTGGCCCAGGTTGAGCCAATGAGTGGCGGACATCCGCTTGCCACTACCCCCTCATGGTCGATGGCGATGGGGAGATCGCCCCTCGATGACTTTGCTGTCATGCCCCTGGTGCCGCCAATGCCCGCATTTTGCGGTGGACGCTGGCGGGCGGAGGTGTCATGACTGTGACGCGCCAATGCAGGGAGATTGTTCATGATGTGCGGCGAAGAACGCCGGGTGTTGGAAGTGGTCCGTGAGCTTGGGCCGCTGGCGGCTTATCGGCGCTTGATCGAGGACAATGACGCGTTGATCAAAAGCCCGGACCTGGATCATGGCCGCGCCATCGTGCGGGCCCGCACCGCCATCCACACCGCCATGATCGGGCAGTGGGCCGCAGCGCAACAACGTCTCACCGGTTATGCCAAACCCTTTGCCGTGGTCGCCTTGGGCGGCACCGGCCGCGGCGAGGTGACGCCGTGCTCGGACCTCGACATTGCCTTCCTGTTCGACGATGCCCTGGAGGGCAACCCGTTTTTGTTAGAGGTGCAGCGGCAGACGCTGCATACGGACGCCTTTCTGGAGCAGCATGGGTTTTCGTTCATCCCGCTGCCGTTCGGGTTGGATGACGTTCCCGAGTTGGCGGAGAAGCAGCTCAATTCATTTCTCGACATGGCGCCGGTGTTTGATCCCGGTGGTTTGGAGCGGCTGTTTCGCGAGCGGATCCGGGCGACCTTTGATCCCTTCGAGCATTTCCTGCACGTCCGCGGGTTTTGGAAAAATCACTGGGAAGCCGCTGCGGCGGTGAGTGAAAACCTGAACTGTTTTGACATCAAGAACGACAGCCTGCGGCTGTTCCTGGGTGGCGTTTGGACCTTGGCGGGAAAGGGTTTCCGGCACAGCCATGAGATCTATGCGGAGTTGCCGGATGCGCGTGATGTGGCCGCCTATGAGTTTTTGTTACGGATGCGTGCCTGGGTTCACCTGCGACGCGGGCCGGAACCGGCCAACTTGTTAGGAAAGCATGCGCAAGATGTGTTCGGCTTCGATGATTTCTGTTCGTTTGGCGAGATGCTGGGCGCGGCTGCGGACGACAGCACGCAGTTTGAGTTTGCCACGGTGGTGCGGGCGCGCCTGCTCTCCGCCCGGCGGCGGGTGGCGGTGTTCGCACGGGGCGTGATTGAGCGTGAGCTGCGCAATGGCCGGGCCGTGCCGCCAGAGGATGGCATCGTCCTCAAGTCCGGCGGCTTGCAGCACGGCAACTCACAGGAAGCCCAAACGCCACCGGCCAAGAGCAGTGCCGCATTGTCGATGTTGCTGGCGGCCCAGCGCTACGGCGTGCCAGTGGATTCCGCCGAGTTGCAGACGACCTTTTGCAACATGGGGGACTGGTTGGTGCGGGTGCCGGAGTTATCAGCCTTGTTCTATGAAACCCGTGGCAGCCTGGCGGACACGATCGAGTATATCTCCCAATTGGATGGGGCGGCAGAGCGGCTGTTTCCGGGGCATGGCAGGTTTGAGGCCTCGCTGGATGAACGCGTGATGATCGAGCGAACCTCCCTGCGCAGCGCCTGGGTGCGGGAAAAATTGCGGGCCCTGGATTGCTGCCTGGTCCAGGGCAATGCCAAGCTCGCCGCTACCACGACCGGCTGGAATCCGCTGCATGCTGATTTGCGGGAGATGGTGGCCAATGCCACCGCACTGCTGGATGCGGATCAACTCGCCGCGGTGAAACTGGCCTTGCTAACCAAGCGGCTGCCATTCACCCCAAATGATAGGATTGCCCGCAGTTCCCTCTCGCTGCCGCTGCATGAACGCAATGCGTCCGGGTTTTCCGGCATTCCGCTGGCGGAGTACTATGCGCCGTTTGTGACCGAGGCTGGCTTCAGCCAGGAGACGGTGCGGATCGCCGGGTTTCTGGTCACCCACCGCCGGACCTTCAAGCAACGCGCCGAGTCCGGCATCAATGACCGGCAACAGGTGGCGGACTTGGTCAGCCTCTGTGGCGACGAGCCGACGCTGCGCACCCTGTTTGTGTTTACCTGTGTGGACCACCTGATGGGCATGCCCACCGAGCTGATGACCTCGGGCGCACCGCAACGACAGGAATGGTGGCTGCAGGCCTCCGATCCCGCCCGCTGGTTCAACACCCGTGAATTGTATATCAAGGCACTCACCACCTATCATCCGGAGATCATTCCGGACCCGACGCTGGCCTTGCGCTCCGCCGGATACGTGCCGGAAGAACAGGAAATCCTGCGCGACTTCGGCACGGATTTTTTCAGCGGCCTCTATGGCCGGCATGCGCGGCGCTTCGGCAGCCACTTGCTGCGCCTCGCCGATGACCCGGACGCCGGGCCCAAGGCTGCCATGCTGCGGGAGGGAGGGGCAATTTTGTTAGGTCTGGCCGCACGCGACTTCCGGGGCCTCGCCGCCTGTATCAGCGGCGCCCTCTGGGAGCATCAGGTCAACTTGCGCCAGGCGCATCTCTTTTGCGCCGTCAACCATCATCTGGCACTCGACTTTTTCCACCTTGCCCAAGGGCCCCAAGCACTGCCTGCCGACCTGCCCCGGATCATCGAGCAGGCCATCCGCGACCAACTGCACATCAGCGCGGCGGATGAAGACTTGCTCCCGGCCTTGGACAGCCTGCCGCTCCTGGATGCCACCCCGGCGGGAAATTTCCGTCTGCGTTATGAGACGACGAGCGACACGGGAGGTTTGGTTTACGCGTTGTCCTTGAAGGTTTTCCGCCATCTCGGCGGCAGCATCCATTGCCTAACGGCCAACACGGCTCGCGGTCGCGCCTACCTCACCGTGCTGCACAGCCTGCCGCCCGGACGCTCGCTGGAGGAAGCCCGGAAAATCATCCGGCGGTGCTTTTGAGGCGGCTCGGGGTCATCCCCTCTCGTCCGCCAAGTGTCCTCACCTCACCCGCACCACCGCCGGCCTGGTGGCCCTTGGCCACCTGCCCCTCCGCATGGACGCGACAGATGCACGTGCCAGATGCCGCCTCAGCGCGTCGCCGTGGCACCGTGGCTGGAGTTTGAGGTTCGTTGGGGTTCATCCGGGAAATCCAGTGAACCCCTTTGATCTCGGGCGAATTGCCTGATCTTGATGCCCATCTTTTCGAGGGCTCACGACTGTCTTACGGAGCGCCGGCTTCAGCCGGCGTGTCAAGGAGGGTGGGCGTCCTCGCCCACCGCCAATGAAAAGCGAAAGCAAGGTGCCGAAGCTCGCGTCCTTTCGCCTCGCATTGGCCAATGCGGGCGAGACGCCCACGCCCCTTGAAGACTCGCGGAGGAAAGCGCCGCCATCCTCCGCGAACGCGGCACCGAGTCCGTCGTCCAGAGCAGTTTCCTGCCCGATTGGCGGAGCGTCCCCCAGATGCTCCAGGACCAGCTCCATTCCTGCGACAGCGTCATCGCCCTCATCGGCCCCGCGCATGGCGGGGAGCCCGAGCGCCTCTGGTTTGATTGACGATTGATGAGTTTTGATTCTTGATTGCTGAAGTGAGCTTGCTTGGTGCGGTCGCTCATCTTGAAGCTCACTTCATCCTTCAACAATCGTCAATCATCAATCCTCTTCGCATTTCGCTTGAGCTGAGGCACCAACCCGCTAGAAGTCGAACCATGACCCCCCAAACCGACACCCCAAAGCCACGACGACGGCCTGGAATGGCTGCGCGACATCCGCCGCAAGATCACCGCCGACTTCGGCCACGACCAGAAGAAAATCGGCGACTACCTCCGCAGCTTCACCCCAAGACAACCTTGCCAAAGCACCAAAATGGCATAAACTGCCCCCATGACAGCAACCTTGACTATTGATAATAACGGGGCTATCTATCTCCCCAAATCGTTTCTGGAAAAATTCCACCTCAAGCCAGGTGCCACCCTGCTCGCCTATGTCAGCGACGAAGGCTTGGCACTCCGCCCGGACGACGAAATGGAAGGCTCCAAGGCCAGCCTCGTTGATCGGGACGGCTTCCTCGTCTTCACTGGAACCGAGCCTTTCGATGCCGTCGAGGTCGTCATGGCCGCTCGCGCTGACCGAAACGACGCCATCTCTCCCCGCCGGACACCATGAACATCTTTGACAGTTCCATTTTGGTTGCGGCTCTCGTTGAATCAGAATTCCACCACTCGGCCTGCAAAATACTGGTCACCTCTGGCACTTTCGGAGTCTGGACGCACAGCTTGGTGGAGACCTTCAACACCCTCACCAGCGGCAAAATCAAACCCCGACCCTCGGCAGCCAATGTCGCCAAAGCCCTGCGCAGCAGCATTCGCCCCCGCGCCTCCATTCTACAACTGCCCGAAGAACAGATGCTCAACGCCTTTGACGAAGCTGAAAAACGCGGAGTGCGCGGCGGCGCCATCTTTGACTACCTGCACCTCATCACCGCCCGGCACCACTCGGCGGCCCGCCTCTACACCCTCAACACGGGCCATTTCGCAAGCTTCTGGCGCGAAGGTGATCCCATCATCACCCACCCTTGATTCCCCTTTCCACATCGACACCTCCATCATCGTGCAGGACAACGGAAGCGGCATGAAAACTGCGCGACGAGCGCACCCACGGCCGCCCCTTCTCCTTCACCCAGTGGGAATACCTCGTCGCCCGCGACCTCCGCCGCCCGGTCTTCACCTTCCTCGCCGCCGGCCCGGACCTCGTCGCGCCCTTCGAGCCATCGGTCACAGCACTCTGACGGAATTCAACCTGCGGGCGGCTTTTTCGAAAGTGGCCATTTCAGCGGTTGCGCCGGTGTATGTCCCATGGATCAGCCGGTCCACAAAACCCGGCTTTGCGGAAGCCGGCTTAGCGGTCCCCAACACCTCGGCGGCGACTCCGAGCGGCCCGATTTCACCATCGGCGAACAAACGTCGCAAACCCAGCAGCGCGTCCTGCTTCGACACCCCGTAATGATGCTGCAAGGCAAAATACGTCTCCGCCACCACCAAATCCGAAACCACGGCGTGATCGCCCTTTGCGCGTCAGTTCATCCAAGAACCCCACGGCGCGTGCCGCTTGGTCCGCAGGCTCCCCCAGCAGCAGGCGCAGCACCACCGATGTGTCCAATCCCACCTTCATGCGCCGCCCTTGCGCCCAGCCGCGATGCTCTCACGGATCGCCGCCAGCGAATGATCCGCGACTTTCTTGGCGTGCGATCCGAGGCAGCCCAGCCATTCGCGGGTGCGAGCCGCTTGGGGTCGCAACACCCAGACCTTCGCCCCCGCCTCGTCGCGAGCCTCAAGCTCGATCACGTCACCCGGCTTCAGGCCGAGTGCCTCACAAGTTTCCCGCAGAAACGTCGCCTGCCGCTTCGCAGTCATTGTCAGCGTGGTCATGCGGTGACCGTCGGCGATTCCGCCTTAGTTGTCAAGCATCCGGTAATCCGTCTCGCGCCTCACCTTCATCCGGCGGAACTCAATCCGAGCCGCCCAATCGTTCGGTTTCACCTCAATTCCAGGAGGCAGGGGAACGCGGAAAAAGTGTTCACCCTTGCCCCCCGCCGCGTTTCTCGCTAGCCTCGCACCCATGAGTGCCGACCCCGCCTCACCCCCCGCTCCGCGTCCTCCCCGCGTCTTCCTCTCCCGCACCACGACCGGCCTGGCCGGGCTGTCGGACGAAATCGCCGCCATCCTCTGCGGACGCGGCGCCGAGCCCGTCGTCCAGAGCGGCTTCCTGCCCGATTGGCGCAGCGTGCCGCAACTGCTCCAGGACCAGCTCCACTCGTGCGACAGCGTCATCGCCCTCACGATGCCTCCATGTGCCTGCTTGTCATCTGCCCGCTTTTGACGATCATCCCTCCGTGAACCAGCTCATCTTCATCGAAACGAGCATCCCGAATTGGAACTGCAAGCACCTCGCCAACGCCAACAAGACCGATCACATCCGCCGCGTTAACGCCATCCTCGGTTACGAAACCCCAAAACTCGTCACCCCTCTTGAACTGCTCGAAGTCGAACCATGAACACCCAACCAACACCCCAAGGCCACGACGACGGCCTCGAATGGCTGCGCGACATCCGCCGCAAGATCACCTCCGACTTCGGCCACGACCAGAAGAAGATCGGCGACTACCTCCGCGAACGCGAGAAAACCATGGGCGACCGCATTGTCCGCACGCAGAAGCGCATCGTGCCGGCGAAACCCTGAGGCATTGCCTGCCGGACCGGCCATGATCCGCCCGCCCCGCGTCTTCCTCTCCCGCACCACCGCCGGGCTGGCCGGGCTGGCGGACGAAATCGCCGCCATCCTCCGCGGGCGCGGCGCCGAGCCCGTCGTCCAGAGCGGCTTCCTGCCCGATTGGCGCAGCGTTCCGCAACTGCTCCAGGACCAGCTCCACTCGTGCGACAGCGTCATCGCCCTCATCGGCCCCGCGCATGGCGGGGAGCCCGAGCGGCTCTGGTTTGATTGACGATTGAGGATTGTTGATTGCTGATTGTTGAAGTGTGCTTGTTTGGCGCGGATGCTCGGTTTCAAGCTCAGATCAAAAATCAAAAAAATCCTCAATCGACAATCATCAATCCAAATCGGAAACGCTCACGATACCTGGGGTTTCGCCTCGTTGGGTTCTATTTGAACAGTATTGCACGCGGCCGCCCCTTCTCCTTCACCCAGTGGGAATACCTCGTCACCCGCGACCTCCGCCGCCCGGTCTTCACCTTCCTCGTCTCCGGTCCGGACCTCGTCGCGCCCTTCGAGCCGGAAGGCCCCGCTCTCGCCGCCCGCCAGCAGGCCTTCATCGCGGACTTCGCCAAGGACCGCGCCGCCCTCCACTACGAATACACCTTCCGCGCCACCCTCCTCGACCACGTCCGGCGCATGGACTTGCCGCTCAAGGTCTCCGCCGGCCGCCCCTGCAACCTCCCGGAGCCCATCGGCACCCTCTTCATCGGCCGCGCCGATCTCATGGACGCCCTCCGCGCCACCCTTGCCGCCGGGGAAACCACCACCATCTGCGGCAAGCAGGCCGTCCACGGCATGGACGGCGTCGGCAAGACCCGCGCTGACCGCCTCGCTGACCGCAAGCGCGAAGTCCACCAATCGTGTCCCGACGGCATCGTCTGGGTCTCGTGCGGCCAACACCTCACCCGGGACGACCTGTTGGTGCTCTTGCGTGACATGGCCTAAGAGCTTGGCGGCGACATCGCTTTCAAAACCATCCCGTACAGGCAGGGCGTGCTTCGCGAATTGCTCCAGCCCTTCCCCAGCAGAAACCGCTGCAAGAATTTTCAACAAACTTTCTTGCAACTTCAGGGCGGAAAGCTATCTTCGCCCTTGAGGATATTTACCATGCTTTTTGCTCCCCCACGATGTCTCTGCATGAGAACGCCAGGACCAATGCCCTGGTCGGGTGCCTGGGACGCGGTTATTTCGCCGCCCCGCCGTTCCCAAGCGGATCCCAAACCCTGTCTCTTCGATCCCGTCGGGCGCGGCGGTCATGAGGCTCATCAATCCCAGATAACCTCCCGGCAGGGAGCTACCTGAGTAGAAACCAAATTCCTAGCACTAAGTGAGTAGCCATAAAGCACTTTTAATAGGAGCAGAAATCTACGGTGAGGGGTTCGCTTCACTACCAGCGGTGCGACACGACATAGATCTCATGAAGTCCGCGATGGAGACTTCTGGATATGCAGTTGAACTTTGCCCACCAGACAGTCTCAACAATGCAAGTGAGCTGGACGCTTTAATCCGAGCGTTCTGTTCCAATGGCGGCCCAGAAGACGTTCATATTCTTTACTTCACTGGTCACGGTCTGCTGGCAGACGATGTTGACTGCATTATCCCGGCAAAGACGCTGCGGAAGGACGCAACTGTCAGTCCAAATCAACGTGTTTCTACTGATCTCAGCAAGACGATAGCCACTTCGAGGACTGGACTCGTGTTGTTTATCATCGATGCGTGCCGGAGCAGAGAGGATGTGCCGGCAACCAAAGGAGGGCCTGAATGGGGGGATTCAGTGCGGATCGAGAAAAGTGACGAGCGTCGTTTCATCCGTCTGTTTGGCTGCGCGGCCAACCAGGTCTGCCAAACTCTGACTGGGGACGATCCCGCAACCAGTTTGTTCACGAGGGCGCTTGCGGAAAGTATTTCAGAAGGCAAATGGGCTTCCCTGCAAGATCTCTTGCGGCAAGTCGAGAAGCGTTGCGCAGAACTGCTATCGCAACACTCTTATCTCCAACCACAAGCGCCTCACCTGAGCTACGGAGAAATCACGAGCGCAAAACGAGCAGTCCTTGAAAAACCGATTTTTGGAATGGTGGGCACTCCTGCCTTAAGGCTCTGGCAATCGTTTGATCCCGACAAACTGCACTGCTTGGTAGTGACTTCAGAGGCCGGACCTGAGGCCCAACCCGGTTGGGGACTGAAACAACTCGTCCTCGACGCGCTTGGGGGCAAAAGCGGTCAAAGGATTTGGGAATCGTTCGTGTCCGGATACAACCATCTAAGACTCGTCTCAGGCAAGCAACGGGCACTCCCGGAAACATTTAAACCATCATCTATCAATTTCGGTTCCTTTGCCGTCATCGATGCGTTTGAAAACGCTGAATCGCTTGATAAAGCAGTGCGCACTGTCGCCGAGGCGGATCTTGCCGTCTTTGATGTCACGGGATTTGAACCGGGCGTAATGTTGCTTATCGGAATCCGCTCCGCATGCCGGAGGTCCCTCAGTATTTGCAGCCACGGTGCAGGTTGGCAAGAAGGCAAACCACTGGAAGTCCCATTCAACCTACAAGATATCAACATAAACTCTCACACTGCTCGCGAGAGTCGCGTTGGCCAGGACCCCGTCGTGGAACGATTCGTGCGCCGAGTCGAGACCGGCTTCAGACAGTTGTCTAGACATCCACGCTATCAAGATCTTCCGGCTTATGACGCCTTGCGAGAGTTGGGGTCGGAGTACGAGGCATGCTCCACCATCCAAATCAATGAACGCATCCTGGTTCTTTGCTCCTATGTGCAGGAGTTTTTTAACAATTGGCGCTTCATGAACGAGAGGCTGAAAAACATGCTCTGGGAAAAGAAGAATATTTCGCCGGAAATTGAGAGAATCATAGATTACGGTACATCTCAGTTGATCTGGCAAAGTCTCTACGAACAAATCCGTCGAACCGCAGCTTGCGTGGTGGACTGGACCGGTTACAGCCCCTCCGTGTTTCTTGAGCTTGGTGTAAGGCTAGCTGTGAGCGAGTGGGGGGCGATACAGGTCGCCGACGAGACATTTCTCCCGGGCGGAGCCAGAGTGCCTGATTTGAACCAGATCGAAAGGATGCGCCGCCTATTCAAGCCTATACCATATGCACTTGAGGCCGATCCACCGGCTGCCTTTGAGGAAGCTGTCCATAGCTTGTTGCAGCGAAATCCGCCTCTGGACGAAGCGGCCGACTACAACCGAATCCACCGAACATTGTTGACAGTGATTGGGACCATACAGGGGGCGTACCCACCCGTTGCGGAAGAACTCAAGAGGCGAGCTGACTCCCTCCACCACCCGCAGCAAGGACGAGAGGGAGCACCCCAGATTTTGTTCCACGGAAATCGCATTGCCAAACAGGACAATGAGAAAGCTGCTTTGGAATTGCGCATCGCAGCATGGCTCTATCTGGAGCATCGCGTCAGCTCTCCCGAAATCAGGCGGGATCAGGTTAAGTGGGAACTGTACCGCGAACTCGGTCGCGCCGCAAAAGATGCACTTTACGATCTCGGTGACGATGAATCATTAAACCTTGCCGAAAAGATAGAGAATCGGCTCAACCAGATGGAGACAATGAAAAAGATGTTCGAAAATGTCACAGAAAAACAGGCGCAAGCAAAATCGTTGCGAAAAAGGGGCGATGCGCATCGCAAAGCACTGAGAGAAGACAGTGCCCTTGAAGCATACCGTGCTGGTGTTAGCGCTCTCAACGACGCCCTGGAACTGCTGCGTCCGGAGACTACCCAGTTGGAATTGTTGAAGCCGCCACAATCCGGAAGTCGGGGAACGTTAGTCGGCGAGCTTGTTGAAACCTTCGGCGCGAGAGGGGGGCTGCTAAAACGGTTAGGTATGTTAGAAGAGTCTTTAGCTAGCTATGCGGAAGGTGCGATTTTGGAAAATCGGTTCGCTCTGCCGAGTACGTACAATCGCCTCAATACGGTAAAAAGCACTCTGCTCGCTGGCGGAAAACAGTTGCATGAATTGGAACCTCAGATTCAGGAGTTGGCCACGCTTATAAAGACCTCGCTGGATTCGGACCAGAGTTTGAGCGACAGCGGCTGGGCCTGGGCAGACCTCGGTGACTGCATGGCGCTTCTTGGCAATCTGGATGAGGCTCGCACGGCATACTCGTCTTTCATGTCGAAGGCCGAGATAAGGTCTCCGGACCGAGCCCTCGAGGTATTGAATGACATCGCAAAGAAACTCAAAGAGTCGGGGGATCCTGATTCGCGACGGCTGGAGGACGCCATCGATCTTCTGAAGTCTGCCCTTATGAGCCTGTGATCTCTTACCCGTGACTTGAGTATGATTACCACTATCGAACTGTCACAAGCAATCGCAACATCATGGGATCAGATAGCGAACGCACTTGGTGACGATCGGGCGTCTTTTGAGTATCAGTTGACGACTCTCTTGCGCCAACTTGACGCTGTCAAGGATCCAGCCCAACCTGCTGTGATCAAGTTGATTCTCGATCTCTTCCAGGGATACAATGCCGCTCACAAGGAGCTCATCAAAGCTATTAGCCGAGTTGCGCCTCGAAGCAAGGGCGTGGAAATATCTCCAGTCTTTTTGATGCGAAAAAGGTATACGTCCGTGCCAGTCTTTTATGGAACGGATCGCGCCATCGACAACGGGCTTGAAGTGCCCGTCTCGTACGGATCGGAGCGTGGTGAGTTGGCTCTTGGCATGGCCGAGGTCAGCATTCCAGATGACCATCGAATGGGTACAATTGAAAGACCGATGCTGTGGAAGTTGCAATTCCGAGAAAGTCCCGAAAAGCATGTTTTGGTGTTGCAAATCGAACCGCTGTCCTTCACAGCGTTTAAAGCCCGTGCTCAGAACCTTTTGACTCATGGTTCGAGCAAGGAAGTCCTGCTTTTTGTGCATGGATACAACGTCGGATTTTCTGAGGCTCTTTCCCGCACAGCGCAGATCGCGTACGACTTGAAATTCGAAGGGCTTCCGGTGCTCTACAGTTGGCCGTCGGCTGGATCGACTCCTAAGTATCTGGTTGACGAGACCAACGTAACATGGTCGCGGCCTCGGTTCGCGCAATTCCTAAGCCTCCTCAGGGAAAATCTCGGCGCTGAAACCATTCACATCATTGCGCACAGCATGGGAAACCGGCTGGTAACCGAAACACTCTCCTCCTTAACTCAGCCCCTTCCAGTGCCCGGCGCGTGCATTCGGCAGGTCGTTTTCGCTGCTCCGGATATCGACGCCGCAACGTTCAAGGACTTGGTTGAGGCTTTCCACCACAAAGCCGAACGGTTTACCTTGTATGCTTCTTCGAAGGACAAGGCGCTCAAGGCGTCCAAGTTGATTCACCGATACGCTCGTGCCGGCGAATCCGGTCCCGCGTTGGTAGTTGTCGATTCCGTGGATACGGTTGACGCTACGTCAGTCGACACCAGCTTATTGGGGCACTCCTACTATGGAGACAACCGGTCAGTGCTCGCAGATCTGTTTCAACTCATACAACGAGGATCCCCTCCGGAAGACAGATTTTCGCTCGTGCAGCAGCAAAAGTATGGGGCTCGCTATTGGCTGTTTAGGCCGTAAAGGAGGCTGCTGGTCAGCCTATACAATCACAGTTGCTTGGTTTGTGTTTTTCCCGGGTATGCGGTGGGGGCGGGGAGGGCGGGGAGACCAACGTTGTCGAGCAGGAGGAGGGCGGTGCCGCGGGGGCGCAAGGTGGCCAGGACGCGGCGGGCGGCGAGGGTGTCGTCGGTTTTCTCGAGGTCGGTGAGGGTGATGTCGAGGTCGCGGACGAGGGAGGCCAGCGCGGCGGCGAGGCTGGTGCGGCCTTCGCACCGGATGGGCCAACAGCCGCCGGGGAAGGCGGCGGCCTCTCGGAAGGCGAAGGTGAGGGCCAGGGCGGTTTTGCCGATGCCGCCGATGCCGCCGATGCCGACCAGCGCGACGGGCGCGACCGGGGCGGTGCCGAGCAGGCGGGAGCGCAGGCGGCCAAGCTCGTTTTCGCGGCCGACGAAGCGGTCCTGCGGCCAGCCGAGGTTGCCGCGGAGGGAGCGGTCGAGGGCGAGGGGGCGGAGGCGCTGGGTGCGGCGGCGTGCAATCGTTGCCGATCTGGATTGTTGATTGTCGATTCCCGATTCTTGATTTTTGAAGTGAGCTTGGACCAGTCTCCGCGCCAAGCAAGCTCACTTCGACAATCAGCAATCAACACTCATCAATCGTCAATCAAAGCAGAGGTGCGTGGCACCCAACCACTTGGCCCATTCCCAACGAGTTTCCGTTTTCAGGGTCTCATTCTTCCCATTCCCAGCGGCAGGCGTCGGAGCGGAGGTAGGCGGGGGAGAGCAGGACGATGAAGAAGCCGGAGGCACGCAGGGCGTGGTGGCAGCGGACTTTCCAGTCGTGGAAGTCGAGGATGTCCGAGCGGTCGAGGAAGATTTCGACGTGGCGGCCGAGGAGGGGCCGGAGGTCGCTTTCGAGCTGGGCGTGGAGGGCGGCGACGATGCCGCCGAGGTCGCTGTGGGCGTAGGAGAGGAAGACGTCGGGGTCGGTGATGGCGTGGGTGACCGGAGTGGCCGGGCCGGAAGACTCCTGGGAATCGGGCATGGCGTTAGGTGTCAGGAAGCCCGGTTGATTCTCATGAGCTGGCCTTTGAGGACGGGAGTCGCGCCGCGAGCGGCGTGAATGGCTTCGGCCTGCGCGGGAAAATCCGGGTTGAAGGCGCAGACGAGAATTCCGCCGTGATCCGGGTTCTGGCGATGCAGGCCGACGAAGTCCTGCCGGTTCAACGTCAGTACCGCCCGCTCCTGCCGGGTTGCAAAATACAAAACCTCATCGTCAGTAATCCCCTGATTGGCATTGCCAGCCTCGACCGAGGTCACCACATCATGCCCCTTCTCGCTCAGCGCCAGCACGACGGCGAGTGGAAAGTTCTCGTTGGAATAAGGCCGGGCCGTCATGACGCATCATCGTTGGCGGCACTTTCGCGATCCATTTCGTCGCGGTGTCCGCGGGTATAGGCCCAGGCGTTGGTGAGGTCTTCGGCGGTGAGAGTGGGGAAAGCTCCGAGAATGGCGGCGTCCGTCATGCCTTGGCGGCGGGCGGATTCCAAGGTCCAGATGGGATTGACCTCAAAGCGGCAGGCGGCATTTCCGAAGGAAACCTGGCTTCCGCAAAGCCGTGTTTTGTGGACCGGCTGATTCACGGTGCCTGCACCGGCGCGGCCGACCAAATGGTCACTTTCGAAAAGGTGGCCGGCTAGTTAATGTCCGTCCGGGTGCTGTGACCGATGACTGTCAAACCTTCAGGCTTGTCACCGGGGCTGGTATGTCTATGGTTCGCTTTGAGGCAGCCTCCATGAATCCGCCATTATCCACTTCATCCCTGAGAGACCCGGCCCGGGGGGCACGGAGTGAGGAGGATGTGGACCCGCTGCCCGGTGAGACTGCGGCGGAAACACCGATGCGGCATGCCGGACGCGATGTTTTCGTCTGCTATTCCCGCGCCGACATGGCCGTGGTGGACCGGATTCTCAAGGAATTGACCAACCGCGGACGCACGATCTGGATCGACCGGGAGGGCATCACCGGCTCGGAAGCCTGGCGGACGAAAATCGTGGAATCGTTGAGATGCTGCCGGGCCGTGCTCTTTTTCGGTTCGCGCTCAAGCTATGCCTCCAAACATGTCGCCACCGAACTGGCGCTTGCGGAGCGGGAACAGAAGCCGATCATCCCCGTGGCATTGGATGATTCCCAGCCGGATGGAGAGATGCTCTTCCTGCTGGTAAGGCTCCACGAACTCAGGGTCCGCGCCGATGACAATCACCGCACGGTTTCCGAAATTGAAACAGCGCTGCAAAACATCGGATTGCCACCAGCCGCGCCGGAGCCGACCCATGTCCGGCGTGGTGTCAAATGGTTGCCACTCTTCGGTATCGCCCTCGGGATTGTCTGCGCGGGTGGTTTGTTTTTTGTAATGCCAAACTGGCCAGGCTGGTATCCGGCCCGGATAACAGACCCGCCTACGGCAACGCCTCCGCCGCAGATCCCGGTACCCCCCCCTGCCCGGGAATTCCTCGCGGCCTGCGCTGGATTCCGGCAGCGCCACCGCTCAAACGCCGCCGTGGAACCCCCTCCAGAATCCTAAACCGCTGCCCGCGACGGCACACGGTGCATCTGCCCCACCGCCCGCCGATTCCGCCCCGGCCACAGTTAGCCCGCCCGCTCCGGAGCTTCCGGCGGGATCCGGCCCGGTACTAACGAAACCCACGGAGCCGGTGCCAGCGGCCCGGAACCCATCCCTTCCTCGATCCGTGGAAACACCGCCGCTACGACCGCCTCCCGAGCCAGCGCCGGATGACAAATGGCTCGCCGGCGGAAGGATGGCGAAAGTTTTCCAGCAGCTCCCCCCAGGGACTCTAACCGGTCCGCGGGGCGAGGCTCTGGACCTTCCATTGATCTTCGAAATCGGGGATCGCGTACGCCTGGAGCAGGTGGCCGGAGGCAGGATCAAAATCACCAACGCCGCAGGTGGTAACGTCCACGGCTGGCTCCCGCTGACGGAAGCCCGCAACTATCTCAAGCCCGAACCTGAAACCCCGCCATGAACACCACAACGATCCAAGCCATGAGCCCCGCCGACCATCACACTAACAAACCGCTTCCCCGTCTGCCCAGAACGCTGGCCCTCGCCTGCGGGTGGCTGCTGGGATTGGTGACCGCTTCCGCCCAGTTAAACATTACCAGCAACGCCGCATACCAAGCCGACTTCCAGGGCAAGAACGCGGTGCATGCGTGGACCATCGACCTCCCGGGAGACTTCAACTCCCTGCGTATCCAGGTTGAATCGCCCACGGCCGAGTTGGTAGTTGCCCTGATTCCGTCCGGAAATGAGCGGCCCATCCGGTTGGTGCCAATGCCCAACAAGGGGAGGATATCAGAGTCGGTGAGAGTCCGGGGGATGTCGATCGAAGCCACTCAGGATCCGAAGATCAAACTGGCATCCGGCCGCTATATCATCCAGATCAAGCCTAATAAGAATGCCGGCCCCGCCGGAAAATACTCCGTCAAGATCGTGGAGCCGGTATATCCCCAGGCTCCTCCTCCGGCGGCCGGAGCACCAGAACAGAAGGAGCCAAAACCCGCTCCCGCCGCGTCGGCTCCCGCTCTCGATCAGAAAGCGGAATTGAGGGCCTTGACGGAGCGGCTTAACGCGGTGGAAAAGCGCCTGGAGGCTCTTGAAAAAAGCCGGCAGACTGGTGAGTGACCTCGGCAACTCGCCTTGTCCCGCTCGTCGAGCCTCGCTTTGGCACGGCGCCTGTGGGTGCCTCCCGGATCGCTGGCCATCCTGAACCCAACATTCTTCCATCATTCCATCAGATGAACACCACCCCCAAGCAGCAGACAACGGAAACGACAACCGACGCGGAGCCGATGAGCATGGCGCGACTGGCCTCGCCCGCCTTCATCATCGGAGTGACCGGCAACATGGACCCGGTGCCGCAGGCCGGAGCGAAGGATCCGTTCGAGCACGTCAAGGAACCGATCCGCAAGCTGTTCCGGTATTTGCGCGGCGTGGAGGGCAGCCGGGCTGGTCTCGATAGCCTGCTTGCCCACGCCGACTTCGCGGCTGGATTGGAAGGCTGGCAAGGCCTTGGTGTGGATACTCCGATCGTGCTCCTCACCTCGCTCGCGCCGGGGGCGGACACGCTTGCGGCGCAAGTGGCGCTGGAGGAGGAATTCGTGAAACTGAAATTCCACGTGCGGGCGCCGCTGCCATTCCCGAAAGAACACTATCCCAAGGCCAGCACGTTCCGCTTGCGGGAAACGGACAAGGCACCAGCGAAGGAACTGCTGGCGGTGTTCGACGACCTGGTCGGCAAGATTTGTAGCGGAAACCCGGAGCACGCCTTCCCGGTCCTGCTCAAGGACGATCCACGGACAGATGCGGAGCGGGGGAAGCTGTTCAAGGCCGACCTCAATGACCCGGCCCGGCAAAATCTTCGCTACCAGGCGGCCGGCGAATACGTGGTAGCGCAAAGCGACCTGTTGTCGGCTATCTGGGATGATGATTTCCCGAGCACCAACGAGGTGGGAACCGCGGCGATGGTGGAGGTCAAACGGCGCGGACCGGCGTCGGAACTATTGCCGGAGACCACGGCCTTGACCTGGGCCGACAGCGGACCGGTTTTCCACCTGCATTTCCGCCGGCTCAAATGCGTTGCAAAAGGGAATGAACCCGACCCGCAACGGGAAGGCAAACTGCGCATCCTCCACCCGTATGAATTGGGACCGGCCGACGCCACACTGCGGAAGGAGATCGCCTTGCTGTGGGATCCCGAGCACCCGCAGGCTGCGGAACGTGAGGCTTTCTGCAGGTGGCAGGTCGAGGGCAACCGGCGCTTCACCCGGATTGCCGCGTTGCTGGCAGAGTTCAATCAAACCAAGGTTCCCACCGTGGAGGCGGTGAACGAGGAATTCCAAAAGCGCACAGGCGACTGCGCCTCCAACCTGCAAGAGTCCATGGGGGCCGCGTTTGCGAGCCTGCAAGGCCTATGCGCCGTGCAGCGCCGGGCGGGAGACGAGAACCGTCGGCTGGCCACCTGCAAGCGCCGGGGCATGGCGGTGGTGTTCCTCCTCACCCTCGTGGCCGCGATGCTGCTTCACCTCTTCGCCCACTGGTACCCGCAGATGGCCTGCGCTCACGCCGGCGCGATCCGTTGCTGCCTGGCGTTCGCGGCGCTGATCTGCGTGGCGGTGGGCTTGGTGGTATTCTGGCTGCAACGCGGCAAACGCACGGAGGAGAAAACCCACGATTACCGCGCCCTGGCCGAAGGCGTGCGCGTGCAGGTTGCGTGGTGCCTCGCCGGCTTGGACAGCTCGGTCGCGGCCAACTACATGCAACGCCAGCGCGGCGAGCTGGACTGGATCCGCACGGCGATCAGCTCGGCCACGGCACCCTACCCGAGATGGGCCGACTGGTTTCGCAAGTTGAGCCGTAAGGGACAACTGCTGGCGCTGAAGTGCGTCAAGCAAAGCTGGATAGATGAACAGACGGAATACCATCGCAAGACCAGCAAGGTCCGTTTGGACGATCTCCATTTCTTCCACCGCCTCGGTGGCGTGCTGGCGCTGGCTGGCTTGGGGCATGTGCCGCTCCATCTGCTGGCGTTGGGGACGGGTTTCTGCGGCTGTCTGGTTGGCCGGAGTGGCAAGTGTGGCTGCGTCGGCCTCTGTCTGCTGGCCTCGTTGTTCGCCGTGTGGCTGTTCTCTTGTGTTATCGAGATCGTGGAGAATGGGGAAAAGTATCGTCCCCTGACGTGTCCGAGAAATCTTGCCGCGGCGCTTTGGCAGGCGTTCAAGCGAATGATCCTCACGCTGGTGCCCGTTCCCCGCGAGCAGAACCAGCTCGACCTCAAGATGCGGCGTCGCAATATGCTGTATGCCTTCCTCGGTCATCTGCCGCTCGGCCTCGTTGTGCTCGCAACCGCGATCAGTCTGGATCACTGGGTCGCGGCAAGCGCCCGGTGGTGGCCGGAAGCTTCGAGTCTGATGATCGTGAGCATGGGCTTCTGCTTTGTCTCCGGCACCCTGGCGGTCGCCTGGGCGGAGCGGACGCTCCTTTCGGAGGAGGCGTATCAATACAATGCGATGGCTTCGCTGTTCGCCAGCGGCGGGCAAGAGATGGAACAACTGCTCCAAACGCTCGAAGCCACGCTCAAGCAACCCGAGACCTTTGATCAGAACGTCGCGAGAACCCAGGACCTCATCCTCGCCCTGGGCCGGGAGGCGCTCGCGGAAAACGCCGAATGGCTGATCCTCCACCGCGCCCGGCCCATGGAGCCGGTCATGGCAGGGTAAGTCCCTTACTACGGGCTTGGCCTGGCCATGCGGCCTGGCCATGGAATCGGCGTCCCGTCGCCTGCCCCCTCGACGGCTGACCGCCAACGAAGGAGGACAGCCGTCCCCAGCTGTCGCTTTCTCCTGTCGCTTTCTCCTTGCCAATTCGAGCCCTGCCGGATAGACAAGGTTCCGTGAACCCGCCCGAACCCGGTGCCGCCGCTCGCCCCACCCGCATCTTCCTCTCCTACGCCCGCGGCGATGACGAAACATTCGTCAAGCACCTCCACGCCGACCTCACCGCCGTCGGCTTCACCGTCTGGTTCGACCGCGAGTCGCTCATGTCGCGCGGGCTCAATTTCCACCAGGAAATCAAGGACGCGATCCGCACGGAGGTGGACCGCGTCGTCTATGTCGGCGGGCCGCAGGCGGCGCTGTCCGCATACGTCCGAGAGGAATGGCAGTTCGCTCTGGAATGTGATCACGTCGTCGTCACCCCGATCCTACGGCTTGGCGATTACGAGACCTGTGTGCCCGGCGAGTTGAGTCTGCTCATTGCGAGGACTTTTGCAACGACGCATGGAACCCTGTCAATTGTTAGGCTAGAGGTAACTGGCCATGAGTGGGCGCAGGGCGTCGAGAGACTGCCTGTAGCAAGTCCGATTGGTGAGGTGAATGCGTATCCAGCGGATGAACTGTAGGCTCAGTTCAGTGGGGCGGTA